>JBOHGH010000023.1:0-47670 GCA_050699975.1 Pseudonocardiaceae bacterium
GCCGCGTACCCCGGCGCGGCCGCAGCGGCCGCCGCACCCGGCGGCGAAATCCGCCACCTCAGCCACACCGAGCCGGCCGGGACCCGCAGCTACCAGCTCTACATCCCCACCGGCTACACCGGTTCGCCGGTGCCCCTGGTCGTCATGCTGCACGGCGGCAAACAGGACGCCACCGACTTTGCCGCCGGCACCCGGATGAACGACCTCGCCGAGCAGCACACGTTCCTCGTCGCCTACCCCGAACAGTCCGGCGCGGCCAACAGCGGCGGCTACTGGAACTGGTTCTCCCCCGCCGACCAGCAGCCCGGCACCGGCGAGCCTGCGATCATCGCCGGCATCACCCGCCAGATCATGGCCGACCACGCAGTCAACCCCGCCCGGGTGTACGTCGCCGGGCTCTCCGCAGGCGGCGCGATGGCGGCGGTGATGGCCGCCACCCACCCGGAGCTCTACGCCGGAGCCGGGGTGCATTCCGGGATCGCCTACGGCGCGGCACACGACGTCGCGTCGGCGTTCGCGGCCATGCGGACGGGCGGTTCACCGGCGCCGGGTGGGGCAGTGCCGTTGATCGTGTTCCACGGCGACCGCGACGGGATCGTGGCGCCGGTGAACGCCGAGAACCTCGTCGCCGCCCGGCTGGCCACGGCCTACACCTCGGTATCAGACACAACGCACCTCAACGGGCAAAGCAGCTACGCCTGCACCCGGACCGTGCACACCGACGTCGACGGCGTGGTCCTCGCCGAGTCCTGGACGGTGCACGGTGGCGGGCACGCGTGGTACGGGGGCAGCCCGGTCGGGTCCTACACCGACCCGATGGGCCCCGACGCGTCCACCGAAATGATCCGGTTCTTCCTCGCACAAAACCGCCGGTCCTAAGCGGCGGCGGGGGGCGGAGAGCCCCAAGGGGCCTCCACCGCCCGGAGATCACCGCGGTAGTGGTCGCTGGCAGCGCGGCGAGTGAGCGCAGCGCCGTCACCGACTCCAGTAGCGGGACGGCCCGCTGTCGATCCGGGACGATCGGAGCGAGCGTGCCGTCGTAGTCGCAGGCCACGAGTAGCTGCGGTGTTCTCGCAAGCTGGGCCAGTGCGCGGCGCAGCTGGATCGTTAGCGTGTCTGCGGTCACTCAGAGGCGGTATGAGGCAGGGGTGACACCGGTGTATCGCCGGCGTTTCCACCAGTCACCGGGGCCGCCCCAGAACGAACGCCGGGTCAGCGCAACCGCGGCAGAGACCGCCGCTCCAGATGCCATCCTGGACGGGGACGTCCTGGGGATCGACGTTGGCGCCAGGGCGGAGCAGGCCATGGGTCGCAACACAAGGAGAGCTAAGGAGAGTCTGATGGGCACGATCACCACCAAGGACGGCACCAAGATTTTCTACAAGGACTGGGGCTCGGGGCAGCCGGTCGTGTTCAGCCATGGCTGGCCGCTCAATGCCGACGCCTGGGACGACCAGTCGGTCCTCGTGGCGTCCAACGGCTTTCGCGCTATCGCGCATGATCGTCGCGGGCATGGCCGTTCCAGCCAGCCCTGGACCGGCAACGAAATGGACACCTACGCCGACGACCTCGCCGAACTCATCGACACGCTCGATCTCAACGATGCGATCCTGGTCGGCCACTCCACCGGCGGGGGTGAGGTGGCCCGTTACATCGGCCGCCACGGCAGCTCCCGCGTCGCCAAAGCAGTGCTCCTTGGTGCAGTGCCGCCGCTGATGCTGAAGACGGAGGCCAACCCCGGCGGCCTGCCGATCGAAGCCTTCGACGCCATCCGCGCCGGAGTCACCGCCGATCGGTCGCAGTTCTACCAAGATCTGAGCGTGCCCTTCTATGGCGCCAATCGGCCGGGCTCTACGGTCTCGCAGGGGGTTCGCGACGCGTTCTGGCTCATGAGCATGCAGGTCGGTCTGAAGGGTGCGCTGGACTGCATCAAAGCCTTCTCCGAGACAGACTTCACCGACGACCTCAGCAAGTTCGACGTTCCGACCCTGATCGCGCATGGCGACGACGACCAGATCGTGCCCATCGGCGCCTCGGCGCTGTTGTCGTCGAAGCTCGTCAAGGGCGCGACCCTGAAGGTCTATCCAGGCGCCCCGCACGGCTTGGCCGGCACGTTCAAGGACGCATTCAACGCGGATCTGCTGACCTTCATCAGGGCCTGATCCCCACGAGCACCACGCGTCGCTTGCCTACCCAGGGCTACCTGGCTCAGCCAACAACGGCCCCACCCGCTACGTACGGGTGGGGCCGTTTGTCAGCGTCGGCACGGTCGGACCTCGACCACTAGAAGAATCGACCCCAACCGAGGAAGCAGCCCTGCTTAATATCAATATCGGAGGACCCGCAGGTCGGTTCAGATGCGTTGTCGCCGCCTGTTGGACGCCCCGGATCAGCGGCGGCCACGCCAGCGCCGGTGAAAATTAGTCCGCCGAGCACGGCAGTGGTTGCCAGAGATCGAATGATGACTCGTCGCATGGTGTCCCCCCAAGTTGGTTGTCGGTGAACCGTGGCCGCCGAGCACCACCTCCCGCGGCAGCGCATGCGCCAGGTGTCTTGGACCGCTTGATCAAGCGGCCCAACCCCCAACCGCAGCAAACGGCCTACCCGTTGTATCGGGTGCGGCCGCTCGCTGTTACCGACAGCTATCCGGCGCCGTACCGGTGGTCCACATGCTCACGGCGGTGTCACGAAGAGCGGCCAAGTTCCCCGGCGACGTTCCCGGCGACGCCGAGGAGTTGCATCACGGTGGCCGGCCGTCGGCGGAGCCCAGGTCGAGAAGGCGCGCCGGGTATGCGGCGCGACCGGCACTCGGTCGACTCCGCCGGCGGCCGTGGCAACGTGATCGATTACGTCCTCGGCCAGCAGGTCGCTGACACCTCGAGGTGATCGCCGAGGTCAACGAGCCGCTCGTCTGGGACACAACCGACGTGACCCACCATTTCCGCAACTGAAAGCCGGTTGGGTCGCGCAGAGTAATTGCCGTGCTCCGTCCTGCTTACTGTCGGGGCCAAGCGATCGGACGACACTCAGTTTTGAGCGCCGTGGTAGGGCGTGCTACCGGATCTCGATCGTTACTCGCCAAACCGGTGGGCGGCGGTGACACCGGGGTTGACGTCATACTCGCAGCGTGTTTCGGGAGGAGACATCCATGACTGACACGACGCTGGCGACAAGCGTCCGGCAACGCCGTGAAGCGACGGTCCGAGAGCATGTTGACGCAGAGAACCGCCAAAGGCCAGGTACGATGTTCCCGGTTTTGATCCGGACGGCCAAGTTCCTGATCACGCCGCAATCCGCGAGCTGTTAGCCGGAATGTTCACCGTCTTTCCCGACTTTCATATCGAGGCGGGACCCTTGCGTCATGGTGACGATCACGTTCTCGTCGAGGTGCGGGTTACTGGCACTCAGCACGCCGACTGGGCCGGTATCCCGAACACGGGCCGCTCGTCTACCTCGACTTCGGCGAAATAGCGCGCCAACTTGGCCCAGCCTCCCAATGAGGGAGGGGCTGGCTTGCCCGGGGCACTGTCCATGAACTCGACGTCAGCGACATTTCAGTCCGGCCAGACGTCGCTCTCGTCGAGTTCACGGGGCCGCGGCACCGACAAACACACGCCCGACTATTGCCCTGGAGCCGACTCAGACCGCACCGTTGACTCGATCATGACGGCCGTGCCGTCTAAGCCCTCTCACTGGCGAAACCGGCGGACTTTCGCGACCCTCACGTGGTGTCATCCTGCGGTGAAGGGACCGCCTCGGCCGACACACCCCCGGTTCCGATAGCTGCCGTTTCAGTCGCTAAGGATTGCTGGCGCGGAACACGCCGAGGCCTTTCCTCGCGTTCACGGCGCTCGCGCGATTTATGCTCAGCGGGAGGCGAGTCCTTTTCCAACTGAAGCTTCCGCTGATTAATTTCAGCAAAGGTCTTGCGCGCTTTCTCCAAGTCTACTTCTAGATCGACAAGGTCGTAATACTCAGTCCGAATTGCCGCGAATCCCGCGAACGCCTTTCGATGCGCCTCAGCCTTGGTACTCGTCGAAATTTTGCTATCGATAGTAGTGAGAATGGTAGTGAGCACACCAAGGCCGCCCGCGATGTAGGCGAACACGCTGCCAGCCGGGGCCGAAGCTAGCAATGTGGCGCCCGCCACGCCGCCGAAAATCGAGATAGCGATCGCAAAGTATATGGACCGACGGCTCCACTGCTCGTAGGAGTATTCGTGTTCACGCGAGCGCTTCGAGCAGCCGATAGCAAGGTTCTTCGCTCGTTTCTTTAACGCAACCAAGGCAGCATCGGAGTCGAAGACCGCCTCGCGACGCTCGTCCGACCCTTCCGGGCCATCAACCTCGACAGTCATCGCCGCCTCCTATGCTTCGTCGCAGCGACCGCCCGAACCGCTAATGTGACATAAGTCGCACGAGGCGAAGCGCATGTTACTGGTCAGGGACAGCAGCGTGCGGACAGTGACGTGCAGCCCGAACAGGGCTCGTCGCTCGTGCGGACGCCGGGGTGCGAGCCGTTGGTGTTGCTGAGCCCGGGCCAAGCCCGCAAAAACTGCGCTTCGTCGCTACCCAGCAGGTTGCTGTTGGCGAGGCTGTCGATGTTGCCTTTGGGATCGACGCTCGGCCTACCGTTGCGTGCGGCTGTCACTAGCTGTTACCGACAGCTATCCGGCGCCGTACCGAGGACTTGCGGCGCTGGACGGTGAAGGGTGAGCGCCGGATGCCCGATCGCCTTAAGCGACTGTAAGGACTGCACGTACGGGCTTGTCGACCGCCAGCTGGCGGGTGAGCGTTGACCAACCACATCATGGGAGGTCCGGTGACACGCTCAGCGACTCTCACCCGTTCTGGTGAGCAACGGGTGGTCAGCAATGTCGCGAAGGGCTCGATCGGCAATCTGATCGAGTGGTATGACTGGTATACCTATGCGGCGTTCAGCGTCTACTTCGCGGCCACGTTTTTTCCTCAGGGCGACATGACCGCGCAGTTGTTGAATACCGCGGCGGTCTTTGCGGTTGGTTTCCTGATGCGGCCGATCGGTGGCTGGCTGTTAGGGCGTTTCGCGGACCGGTTTGGGCGCCGCGCCGCGCTCACCGGGTCGGTCACGATGATGGCGTTGGGTTCCTTGCTGATTGCCGTGACGCCGGGGTACAGCGTGATCGGTGTGGCCGCGCCGATTATGCTGGTTTTCGCACGGTTGCTGCAGGGATTGTCGGTCGGCGGTGAGTATGCCACCTCGGCGACCTACCTGTCCGAGGTGGCTTCGGCGGGCCGGCGTGGCTTTTACTCCAGTTTCCAGTACGTCACGTTGATCGCCGGCCAGTTGATCGCGCTCGGGTTGCAGATCGTGTTGCAGGTGCTGCTGACCGAGCAGCAGTTGACCAGTTGGGGCTGGCGGATCGCGTTTGGGATCGGCGCGCTGGGCGCGGTCGTAGCGATGTATCTACGGCGGAGCATGGACGAGTCGGCCAGCTTCCGCGCCGAGGCCGAGCGCGCCGGCGGCAGTGCGAGCTCGCGCGGCGAGCTGCGAGTGCTGCTGCGCTATCCACGCGAGTGCCTGCTGGTCGCCGGGTTGACCCTGGGCGGGACGGTCGCGTTCTACACTTATACGACTTATCTGCAGAAGTTCATGCATCTGACCAGCGGCATCCCGAACGACACCGTCACCCTGATCAACTTTATTGCATTGGTGGTATTCGTGGCGCTGCAGCCGATCGCCGGGTCGCTTTCTGACCGGATCGGTCGTCGTCCGCTGCTGCTGTTTTTCGGGATCGGCGGGACCGTACTCACGGTGCCGCTGCTGACCTTGCTCGCGGGCACGAGCAACCCGTTCAGCGGGTTCGTCATCATGCTCGCCGGTCTGGTGATCGTCAGCGGGTACACCTCGATCAACGCGATCGTGAAGGCCGAGCTGTTCCCGACAAATATCCGCGCCCTTGGCGTCGGGCTACCCTACGCGCTCACCGTGGCGATCTTCGGGGGGACCACCGAGTATATTGCGCTGGCGTTGAAGAACGCCGGGCACGAGTCGGTGTTCTTCTACTACGTCGCAGGGTGCGTGCTGATCTCGTTGATTGTGTACGGGTCAATGAGGGAGACTTCGCACAACTCGCCGCTGGACACCACCTCCGTGCCCGGCTCCGAGCGTGCGGAGGCCATCACCTCATCGGGCTGAGAGGCGCGCGGATGCGAGTGTTGATCGTTGAGGACGACGACGGGGTCGCGAATGCGCTCGTCGAGGTGCTCGGTGCGCACGGGCACCGTCCGACCCGGTGCAGTCTGGGCGCGGACGCGCTCACCGCGCACCGTGACGCCGACCTGGTGCTGCTCGACCTCGGGTTGCCCGATATCGACGGGTTCGAGGTGCTGCGCAGGCTCCGCCGGGTCAGCATGGTGCCGGTGATCGTGCTCACCGCACGCGGAGACGAGCGCTCAGTGGTCCTAGCCCTGCGGTACGGCGCCGACGATTACGTGGTCAAACCGATCCGGCAGCGCGAGCTGCTGGCAAGGATCGACGCGGTGACCCGACGTCCGGCGGCTCGCGGGGACTCCCCGCAGCGCGTCGTGCGGGCGGACGTGTGCGTCGACCTTGACGCCCGGACCTTGGAGGTAGCCGGTGAACGGGTGCCGCTCACCACCAAGGAGTTCGAGGTACTGGCGGTGCTCGCCCGCCGCGCGGGCAACGCGGTGAGTCGCCAGCAAATCATGGATGAGGTGTGGGGCGACGCGTATCTGGCGGTGTCACGCTCGCTGGACGTGCATATGGCGACATTGCGGGCCAAGCTAGGCCGCCCGGAGCTGCTGTCCACCATCCGCGGCTTCGGTTACCGGTTCGGGTGAGAACGTGCGCCGCCGGCTGCTGGTGGTCCTGCTGACGTTCGCCGCGGTGGCCGTCACCGGGTTCGCCTGGCCGCTGCTGAGCAGTACCGCCGAGCAGCGATCCCAGCGACTGCTCATCGACCGCACCGCCGCACTGGACCGCTTCGCGGTGCTAGCCCAGCACGCCGTCGCGACCGGGAATCTCGCGGCGCTGACCGAGGAGGCCACCGCCTACGCCGATCTGTACCAGGAGGACGTACTCATCCTCGACCGGCAGCGACGAGTGCTTCTCGCCGCCGGGTCCATCACCCCCGACGATCCGCAGCTCCAGCCGCTGATCGACGGCGCGCTGCGTAACGAGCCCGGTCAACCGCTGCCCAAGCTGCGGCCGTGGTCTACCGGCAAGGTCGTGCTGACCCGACCGGTCGGCACCGATACCCGGATCGCCGGGGTGGTGGCGCTGCGGACCTCGGTCGACGCCGCGGCCGCGGATGTGAGGGGGCGCTGGTGGCTGGTCCTGGGGGGCGCGCTGGCCGCCACGGCGGGTATCGTGGCACTCGCACTGGCGCTGGCCCGCTGGGTGTTGCGTCCGTTGACCGAGCTGGAACGCGGCGTGCTCGCAGTCGCCGCGGGCCGGCAGGGTGCGCACGTCACAGCCGGTGGGGGACCACCCGAGCTGCGCGCACTCACCTCCTCGTTCAACCGGATGTCCGACGCCGTGGCGGCCGCCGCGGACCAGGAACGTCAGCTCGTCGCCGACGCATCCCACCAGCTGCGCAACCCGATGGCCGCGTTACGGCTGCGGGTGGACTCGCTGGCGCCCAGCGTCCCAGCTGCTGCCCAGGCCGGCTACCGATCACTGGCGGCCGAGGTCGAGCGACTGGAATCGCTGCTCGACGGGCTGCTCACGCTGGCCTCGGCGGACCGAGGTGCCGCCCAGCCCGGGCCTGCCGACAGCTCCCGGTGCTGGCCGGGCGCCGTCGCCATCGCCCGGCTCGACGCCTGGCGGCCCGCGGCATGCCAGGCCGGTGTGCAGCTGGTGAACGACCTGCCCGCCGAGCCCGCCGCGGTCGCCTGTTCGGACTCTGAGCTCGCCCAGGTCCTCGACGTACTGCTGGATAACGCGATCCGCTACGCCGGGCGCGGCGCCACCGTCACTCTGCGCGCAGCGATACACCCCGATACGGTGCACCTGATCGTCGAGGACGACGGGCCAGGCCTGTCAGCGCAGGAACGATCATGGGCCACCCGGCGGTTCTGGCGGGCTGCCCAACACGGCGACAGCACCGGAACCGGGCTGGGTCTGGCCATCGCTGAGCAGCTCCTGGCCTCGCGCGCGGGCACGCTGCGCGTCACGGTCAGTGATACCGGCGGCCTCGCTGTCCACGTGGTCCTGCCCCGCGCCGACGTACCGGAGCCCGGCCGATGACCGAGATCCCCCGCCGGACGTTGCTGACCGCGCTAGCGCTCGGGCTCACCGCGGGCGGCGTCTGCGGCAACCTCACCTACCGCGGGCCGCAGCGCACGCTGACGATCGCGGCAGGCGAGTCAGGCGGGTTATACCTGGCCTTCGCCGAGTTGCTCGCCACCGAGATCGGCATTGCGGAGCCCCGGCTGCGCGTCACGGCGATACCCACCAAGGGCAGCCTGGATAACCTGCAACGGCTGGGCGCAGGAGAGGTCGACCTAGCCCTCGTGCTCGCCGACGCCGCCCAAGCCGCCACCAGCACCGGCGCCGATCCAGGACGGCCGGCTCCGATGCCGATACAGGCCATCGGCCGGGTCTACGAAAACTATCTGCAGCTCGTCGTGTTAGCGGCCAGCCCCATCCGCACCCTGGCCGACCTCGCCGGGCGCACAGTGTCCCTGGGCGCGGACGGATCCGGCGCCGGGCTGACCGGTGATCGGCTCCTTACCGCCGCCGGGCTCACCCCCGCCGCCCCACCAGCCGCGGTGATCGTGCAACACCACCCGCTCTCCGATGCGATCACCGCACTCAAAGAGGGCCGCATCGATGCCCTGCTCTGGTCCGGCGGGGTGCCGACCCCGGCGCTGGCCGAGCTCAGCGCGCGCCACGGTATCCGGCTGCTGCCACTGGGCACCGCCCTCACCGCGCTGCAGTCCGCGCATGGCCTGGTCTACCACCTGGTCACAGTGCCCGCCGACGCCTACAGCCGCGCCCCCGAGGTCACCACCATCGGGGTAGCGAACCTGCTGGTCTGTCGACCCGGCACCGACCCCGCAGTCACCGCCACCGCCCGGGTGCTGGTCACCCACGCGGCCAGGCTCGTGCCACAACAAGTGTTGGGCACCCAGTTCCTCGACCCGCGCAGCCTCATCACGACCGCAGGAATCCCCCTGCACCCCGACGCGATCACCGCCTACCGGGCACTACACGGTTGAGCTGCCCTCGCTGCACACGGGAAGCTGGGTCAGCAGCGATGTACTCGGGGCTGGCAGTGGCCGTCGCGCTCGAGCAGGATCGCGGTTTCGCGCCACTTCATTGATCATTTCGTCCATGCTTCCTTCTTCCGGTGCTGTCGCGCGTCGGCTCCATTCTCGCTTGCATCTTTGGCGCAGGCGACCGCCGCCTCGCCGATCGTCTTAAGCGGCTGTAAGGAATGCGCGTGCGGGCTTGCCGGCCGCCAGCCAGGAGGTGAGCGTTGCAACCACATCATTGATCTCATCGCAGGGCGAGGATCTCACTGCAGAACGTGAAGGAGGTAGTGATGCACGTTCTCGCTGTCACCGCCGACCCCTCGGGTATCAACGGGCAAGTGTTCGTCGAGTTCTATGCCGCGCTGGTCGTTGAGTTCTATGCCGTGCTGATCGTCGTCGGGGTCGTCGCCGAATTGCTGGTCCGCCGCTCAGTGGCCCGCAGCCAGCCCATCGGCTTCCTGCTCGCCAGGAAGGCGTTCTCGCGAGGTTCGCTGGAACACCGGAAGGGAGGTGAAGCATGGACGAAATGATCAAAGAAGTAGCGCGGATGGTCCGGGACGCACTGTCGGGCTGGCCCGAGACCGCCCGACTGTGCATCATCCTCGTCGTGTTGGCGGCCACGGCATGGACCATTATGTCGGTGTTCAACTGACACTGTCACCATAAGATGTCCGCGATAGTCCACGCGGGGTTCTCGCTCAGCCGTAGAGACGGCGACCGAGAACCCCGCAGCGTTTTGTCGTACACCGCGCCGTCCATGAGCCGCCCCCTGCAAAGGTGCCGCCACTGGAAAATTCTCACGCAAAGTTGCCATCTGTGGCACGTCCGCAACACATCCACATACCCCACCGTGGGACGGCAGTGACTGATGAGACCAACGCCGGGAGGCGCTCGGCGAGTTCTGGGGCGTACCGGCTAGGGCGCGAGGACGGGCGGCCCGGCAGCGTCGGCTGCGTCGGCTCGATCCGGGCTCGTCGACGAGCAGCCTCGCTGCCGCCGACGTCTCGATGTAGAGGATCACCGGTCACCTCGGCGGTGCTTGGTCACTACCATCAGGTCTCCGTCGCCGCACAAGGTTCACACGATCGGGGTTAAGCATGACGTATTTACCGGGCGTTGCTCGTCCTCTGTCGTGTGGTGGCTGATTTGGGTCTGCGGACGGGAGGATGTCGAGGTGGGGTACTCGCGTCACGCGCCTCCATCCAGAGCTGCAAATCAAGGGAAAGTGTCAGCGTGATCCGAGTCGTGGTAGTCGATGACCAGCAGCTGGTACGAGCTGGCATAGCAATGCTGGTCAGCACCGAGGAAGACATCACCATCGTCGCCGAAGCCGCCGATGGCCAGGAGGCCCTCACCCAGATCCGCGCCCAGCGTCCGGACGTGGTCCTCATGGACGTGCGCATGCCGGGCACTGACGGCGTCGAAGCGACCCGTGCTGTGATCGATGAGAGTCTGACTGCGCCGAACGGTCAGGCCATCGGGGTTATCATCCTCACGACCTTCCATATCGATGAGGCTGTCTATGCCGCGCTGCGGGCCGGCGCCTCGGGTTTCCTCCTCAAAGATGCCGCGCCCACCGAGATCGTCGCCGCGATCCGCGCGGTCGCCGCCGGCGAGGCCTGGCTGGATCCCGCCGTCACTCGCCGGCTTATCGACGAGTTCGCCGCCCGACCTGAGCAGCACACACCCACCCCGGCGGAGATGGCTCAACTGACCCCCCGCGAGCGGGAAGTTCTCATCCTGCTGGCCCAAGGCATGTCCAACGCAGACGTCGCCAGAAAGCTGGTCATCAGCGAAGCCACCGCGAAAACACACCTTGCCCACGTGATGACGAAACTCGGAGTCCGAGAGAAAGCACAAGCGGTGATCGCCGCCTACCAAACCGGACTCGTCCAGCCCCTGACTAATGGTGCACACGCCCGTCCCGCGTCTGGCAATGCATGACGGCCATGATTTCCCTCCCTGTCAGGACCACCGTCGTGTTCGCCTGAGGATGATCCCGCCTGCTTATCCATGATGCCGACACGCAGGGCCCGGGCTCTGCAGTGAGATCCCTCGCCGGCGAAACCTCGGAACCAGGCGGATGACCCGCGTCCCCATCATCACTGTCAGTCGTCGTAGGGATCGTCCACTCGGGCTGAGCCCGCGGCGAGGTCTGCTGGTTCAAGCCGGGTGGTGGGGTCGATCAGCGCGAAGGCGGCCCCGGAGGGGTCAGCGACTCGCGCGATCCGGCCCAACTCGGTGTCGTAGGGATCAATATCCACCCGGCCGCCCAACTCGAGGACCCGATTGACCGCAGCGTCAGTGCCGGTCTGTGGGTCCACTGCGAAGTGAAGCATCCAGTGCGCAGCGATGTCGGGTGCCGCCCAGTCCTCGTTCAGTTGTAGCCGGCCCAGCATTATCTGCTCACCCTGTGACCAGGTGGTGTAGTCCATGTCGATGCGGTCACCGATCTGCTGCTGGTGGTAGCCGAACAAGTTCGCGAAGAACCCGTCGGCCCGGGCGCCCTCCCAGGTGTTCAACTCAGCCCAGAACAGCGCCCCGGCGTCGGCTGTGTGGAACATCCACGGCGTCGCGGGCTGCCAGCAGCCGACCACAGCGCCGGTCGGGTCCGCCCCGATGAGCACCCTGCCCTGTCCGGGGACATCCGCCGGCCCGTAGAGCACCTGGGCGCCCCACTGGGCGAATACCTCGGCGGTGTGCGTGATGTTGGCGCTGGCGAGATACAGCGTCCAAGTCGCCGGTTGTCCGGCCTGCGCCGGGACCCCGGCCAGGCCCGCCACCGGCCGGCCGCCACACAGTGCAGTGGTGTAGTGCCCACGGTCTGGATCCCGGTCGATCTGGTAGGTCCAGCCCAACAGCCCGGCATAGAAGTCCCGACTACCAGCCGGATCGGGCGTCGACACGGCGATCCAGCACACCGACCCAGGGATGAACGACATGTCCTCGACCACCCAGGAGGTCACCCTATTCGTACGCATACCCAATAGAGGCACGCAACGCACGCACAAATACCTGCCAGTGCCGGGCTGGGCGGCGTCACCTGTCGCTGGACATGATCACGACGAGATCGTCACAAAGCACTTCCCGTTCGGGGTGATGGCGGAGGTCATCGCCATCTGCTACCTCGGGTCATCGCCGGCAGCGGCACTCGGAGTCCCTCCGGAGCCGGTCGGCGCATTGCGTCCTCGATGAGCGGGTCGGGTGTGCGCAGTCCGAGTTCGGCCGCCACGAACCGGGCGGCCAGCTCTGACCAGTCGTGCGCGCGACGGAGCATCGCGTGGCCATCGCCGAGCACGTCGAACCGGCAGACCCGGGACGTGACCTGTTTGGCGCGCACCGCAAACCGGTAGGACAGCCGCGGATCGGTGGTGTGCTCCCGGTCGCCGTGCGCGATGAGCACCGACCGCCCGGCGAGCTGCCGCACCGGCTCATCGTCGAGGGTCCACGGCGCCAACGCACACACCGCGGTCACCGCCGGGTGGTCAGCCACCCGCAGCGCTGCCCGCCCTCCCATCGAATGCCCCAACAGCGCTATCGATACGTCCTGGTGCTGGTCACGGAGCCGGGTCAAGGCCCATCTCGCGTCCTGCACCGGGTGCCGCTCGGGCTCGTCCCATCCCCGGTAGCGATACCGCAGGATGCGTACCGACATCCCGCGCCTGCCGTCACGCCGGTGTAGGAACCGGGCGAAGGGGACCATCCGCAGATAGCTCAACTGCGTCCGCCGCCGCACCGTGCTCGGGCTTCGGGCCTGTCCCCCGTACAACACCAGCACGATTGAACGGACCCTCGCGTGATCCGTCGGCCACCGGTCCTCGATCCAGGGTGCGGGTTCGTTCAAGGGTTTCGCCCCTCCATTCCTGCAACACCAGTTGAAGTCCTCAGGCAATCCCGGGTCGCAAGTCTCGGCGGCCCATCGACACCACCAGTTCCAGGGTGATCTCGTCGAGCGAATCCACGACGACATCGGCGAGCGCGAGCGCATCCTCGGATGGCGGAAAAGCAGTATTGGGCACGGCGAGCACCCCCAGTCCGGCGGTCGCGGCCGACCGCAGCCCGTTGCTGGAGTCCTCGATCGCTATCGCCTGCAGGGGGTTCACGCCGAGCCGCCGCACCACGGTCTGATACACCGCAGGTGAGGGCTTTCCAACCGTTACCTCCTCCGTGGAGACACTGACCTGAAACCACTGCGCTAACCCAGCCGACTCCAGCACGATGTCGATCAGCCGCCGCGGCGAAGACGACGCCAGCCCGAGCGGCCAGCGATGCCCCAACCGCTCGACCACCTCGACCGCACCTGGGAGCAGAGGCAGCCGCGCGTCGTACTGCGCGGCCATCTGGTCGATGACGGTGGCCGCCACCTCCTCAGGCTCGGCGGGTACGCCCACCGCGTCAGTCAGGTAAGCCGACCATTCCGCCGTGTTCATACCCTGCATCTCTCGAGTCGCCTCCGTTGGCCAGGGCCGGTCGGCTTCGGCGGCCACACCGCGGCGAACGACGTCCCACAGCCCCTCCGAATCCACGAGCACGCCGTCGAGGTCGAAGACCACCGCGTGTACCACGTCCCCAGCCATCATGCCTCCGCGAGTTGCCTCCGACGGGTTCCATACGATTCTCACCGAACAGCTCCCCCGTCGGCTCGCTTCGCGGGGCCGCCAAGCGGGCCGTCAACCGCGCGCAGACAACCCCGGTACGACTTGCGCAGCGAACTGCTCGCCGACCTTGGCGAGTCCTGGGGCGACCGGCTAGGGCGCGAGGACAGGCAACCCGGCAGCATCGGCTGCGTCGGCTTGCCGACGGTCGTAGGTCACCATGACGTCGGCGCTGGTTCGCAGTGCAGCAGCGAGGTGCAGCGCGTCGAGGCTGCGGAGGTGTCGGCCCGGGAGCAGTCCCGCCTCCCGGTAGAGCGAGCGGTCAGTCTCGACCAGGTCGAAGCGCTCAAGCAGGTGGGTCACGGCGACCTGAGGCAGATCGACGCGGACCGCCAGCCGGCGCAGCTCAGTCTCCAGGAGGATGCTCGAAAGCAGGGCCTCATCCCGGACAACGGCACTGTCGAGCCGTGCCGCAAGTCGGCTCGATGCGGGTTCGTCGACGAGCAGCTTCGCTGCCGCCGACGTCTCGATGTAGAGGATCACCGGTCGCTGCGGAGCGCGTCCAGAACGTCCTGAACCGGCTCCTTGATCCGGGTCCGCTCCAGGTCGGCGAACCCCCCGCGGACCGTCGCCCGCCGGATCCGCAGCGACGCGCCAGCCGCCCGCGGTGGCGGTACGAGAACGGCGACGACCTCGCCGTTGTTGGTGACGTACACCGTCTCACCGGCTTGCACGTCACGGAGCACGGCGCTGCTGTTGTTGCGCAGCTCCCGGTGCGGAATGGTCCTCGCCATCGTCGCGCCACCTCCGTAGCAAGCGTAGCACGCGCTAGGCTCGGACATCGAGACGCGACGCCGACGCCCTGGTCGACCTCGCCCAGCGCGGATTGGGCAGCGGTGAACTCCCACCGAGGGCGGCGAACACCCCCAAGTCGTAGTAACCCGTAAGCCTGCCCGTGCTACAGGGCTGGATCGGCTCGGCGTCGCTGGCGCTGGGCGGTCCGATCAACGCCGACATCGCCCGCCGCATCGCCTGCGACGCGCAGATCATTTCCGGTGGTGTTGGTGCGTGGGGTGAGCCACTGGACGTCGGGCGCGCCAAGTTCGTCGAGACCTGCAAAATGGCCATTTGTGGTGGACACCCTGCTCCTGCGCGAGTTCCTCCGCGACCCCACTGGGATCGCGGCGGTGACGCCCAGCTCCGCTGCGACGGCCTCGGTGCTGAGCGTGTCGATACCCGAGAGCGGTGAAGTGGTGGTTGTAGAGCTGGGCGCGGGCACCGGAGCGTGCACCAGCGTGATCCAGCATCGCCTCGGCGGGCGGGGCCGTCACATTGCGGTTGAGGTCAACCCGACCTTGGCGGAGCTGCTGACCAAACGGTTCCCGAACGCAGAGGTCGTGTGCGGTGAGGCGGAGGACCTGCCGAAGTTCTTGGTCGGATCGGGGTACACCATCCGCGGACGTGATCATCAGCACACTACCGTGGGCCGCCTTCGCCCCGTCGGCGACACAGCGGCCGCTGCTGGCGACTCTCGTCGAGTCTCTGGTCAGCGGGGGCGCCTATACCCAGGCTGCGTATACCTGGACGCGGTGGGCGCCCGCGGCCCGTCGACAACTGCGGCAGCTTCGGGCCAGCTTCGAAGAGGTTGTGATCAGCGAGACGATCTGGCGCAATTTTCCCCCTGCTCGCGTCTACGTCGCCAGACGCCCCAGGAACGGTCGGAGACCCAGCTGATTACCGCAGCCCCGCCGCCGATATAAGGCCCTCGTCGGATACCGTACAGCATTTGGGAGAAAGCTTCAGAAACTACGGCAAACGGACCCATAATGTCGGATCGGGAAGGAGCCACACCATGGCACGCGTCACCGTCGGCGAAGGCAACGGCACCCCCATCGAGCTCTACTATGAGGACCACGGCTCGGGACAGCCCGTGATCCTCATCCACGGCTGGCCGCTGTCCAGCCGATCCTGGGAACACCAGGTTCCCGCACTGGTCCAGGACGGATACCGGGTGATCACCTACGACCGGCGCGGATTCGGCGCCTCGTCCCAGCCCTGGGACGGGTACGAATACGACATTTTCGCCGCCGACCTTCACGAACTCATCGGACACCTCGACCTGACCGGCGTGACCCTCGTCGGGTTCTCGATGGGTGGCGGCGAGGTCGCCCGCTATATCGGCCGGTATGGCACCGAGCGCGTCGTCAAGGCCGTGTTCGCTGCCGCCGTCCCGCCCTATCTGTACAAGTCCGCCGACAACCCTGAGGGTGGTATCGATGACGCCACCCTCACCGGCTTTCACGATGGCATCCGAGCCGACCGCGTGGCCTTCGTCGACCAATTCGTTACAAACTTCTTCGCTTCCGCGGCCGCACCGACCTGGTCAGCGAACCCCTGCGGCGCTACAACGCCGCGATCGCCGCAGCCGCTTCACCGAAAGGCACCCTCGACTGCACAACTGCATTCGCCAAGACCGACTTCCGCGGCGGCCTCCAAGGGTTCACCATCCCGACCCTCGTCATCCACGGTGACTCCGACGCGATCGTGCCGTTCGAGGTCAGCGGCCGCCGCACCGCCGAAGCCGTCGACGGCAGCAAACTCGTCCTCGTCAAGGACGCACCCCACGGACTGAACGTCACCCACGCCCAGACCTTCAACGCCGAAGTCCTGACATTCCTACGCGGCTGACCACCAACCCAGCCGCACACTGGCTACGACCCTCGCGAGGTACGAAGAACACTGTGGAGCCGACGCGGGGACTCGAACCCCGAACCTTCCGCTTACAAGACTCCTTCTCCGCGTTGACCATGGCTTCTACCAGCGGCTTCACTGTCTACAGTGATCGTTCCGGTGGCCACAGCGGCACAGTTGGACGTGAGTTCGCGTCACAAGTCGTGTCACGTGGCCTGAAATCGTGGTCCGCGTCTCCCGGGGCCGACCCTGCTCGCGGGGGCCGGCCAGCGCCGTCGATCGTTGTGTTTTTGGTGTCTACACCGCACACTGGATGCCATGAATAACCAGCCGCAAGAGATGAGACAGCAGTTGCTGTCCACCGGCCAGGTCGCGCACCTACTGGGGTCTTCGCGGCAGCACGTGGTGGACATGTGCACCCGAGGCGAGCTCCCGTTCCTGTGGATCGGGCGGCACCGACGCATAGCACACTCAGACATCGACCGGCTTCTAGAACGCGAGTCCACCGGGCTGACCCGCGAGCAGGAACGTTCGCTATGGCTGCACCGGGCTGTGGTCGGGCGCTTGGTGGAGCAGCCCGACGAGATACTGGAGCTGGCCAGACAGAACGTGATTAGCCTGCTGGGGCAGCAGGCCCGCTCCGGCATGACGACGCACTGGCTCCAGCAGTGGCTGCGAGTGCTCGACAGCGGCGTCGACGAGGTGGCCGAGGTACTGACCTCCCGCAGCCCACTGGCGCTGGAACTGCGCCAGAACTCCCCCTTCGCCGGAGCCCTGCCACAGGAAACTCGCTCTCGGGTGCTGGCCGCCTTCGTCAAGCACTGGCGCGACGAACACACCGGCGCACACGAGCGATCCGGCCGGGTACGGCTCGCCAGCGCATGAACCGCGAACAACTGGCGCACGTCCTACGAGCCGCGTCCGGAATCGTCGACGACCCCGACATCCTGGTGATCGGTAGCCAGTCGCTGCTCGCCAGCTACGACGAGGACGAACTGCCCCTCACCGCGACCGCCTCGATGGAGGTCGACCTGGCCTACTTCGACGACCCTGACGACCTGAAAGCCGACACCGTGGACGGGGCAATCGGCGAGCTGTCCGCGTTCCACGAGTCATTCGGCTTCTACGCCCAGGGTGTCAGCGTCCGCACCGCCGTACTCCCGAACGGCTGGCGCGACCGCGTCGTCCACTGGTCCAACAACTCGACCGGCCGCGCACACGCCGCTTTTCTTGAACCGCACGACTGCGTGGTGTCCAAGCTCGCCGCTTACCGAGACAAGGACCGCGCATTCGCCCAGGCCCTGCTGCACGCACAACTCATCGATATCACCACGCTGCGCAGCCGTGTCGACACTCTCCCCGCCGAGGTGGACCCCCGCGTCACCCGCCAGCTACATTCCTGGCTCGACGCGCAGGAACAGCAATAGTCCCACCACGGCGGCCGCCAGCTGAGCGTTGGGTGGCTCGTTGCGTTCACGTTCTGCGGTGCAAATCAGCAGGCGCCATCTGAAACTGAGCCACCCCCCACTTCAAGACATGAGCATGCAACCCGCCGGTCACCGGTGATCTCAGCCACTGATCGAAACTGCTGGCCGCCAAGTCTCGGCTCTTCCACGACTACGCGCGCCGCAGCGAGATGGCGGAGAATAGTGCGGACCCGTGGATATCTCCGAGGCCCCTGGAGCCACACCAGCACCGCATCAGCTCCCGCCACGCCGCCGCCCAAGCGCGGACAAGATAACGACAGCGTGAACATGTCATGAGCTCCTTCGCATCACAAATGGTTATGTGGACCCGATCAAGGACTCGTTACGGAGAATTTTCCCAAGCCAAACTGGAGCCGCCGCGGGGACTCGAACCCCGAACCTTCCGCTTACAAGAACTCGGGCAGGTACGCAGCGGGATGCCTGTTGCTGGTCAGGCGGACCGCACTTGTGGCTAGGCTGCACGCACTGCACGCTGCGGACGAGATTTCGCAGTCATCGTGATCGTCAGAGTGTCCACAGTAGAAGATTTTAGTCTGGTCTCCTTCGACCTCGGCTGACCTGTCGGCCTCTGAAGGGCGAGAGCATCACTGGCGACCTGATGGAGAGGGCCTGGTGAGGACGGACGCTTTGGTTGTCTCGCCACAGCTCAGCGCCTGGTGCGCTGCCGCCCGGGACTGAGTAGTCGCTGGAGGACTTTGTGGGCGTCGGCCCGGCGCTTCTGGTCCGGGTGCAGGGAGCCGACGACGGCGGCGATACCGATGAGCACGACGTAGGTGCAGACGATGAAGCCCAGCAAGACCGGAGCCTGCTCCCCGACGGTACTGAGACTGTTCGCCCATGCCGGGGTGATCACGCCGGGTCCTGGAAGAACTTGTCGATCCGCAGGAACTCCTCGACGGTCGGGTTCCGCACGACCGGAACGGTCTGGTCGTCGACCACCGGAGTGGCGTGGCTACGGATGCGCGACGCCCTCGTGCGCTCGGCGGTGCAGAACGAGCCCTGGAGCGTGTACGTCAACTGCTCGGTCCAGCCCGTCTCCGACCGCGGTGCCTTGACCCAGTTGCGTTCGACGTTGAGCAATCCGGTGTCCCGCAGTTCCCGCAGGCCCTCCTCAGCCGAGTCGGAGCTGACCCCGTACCAGTTGGCGGCCCGGTCGTACGGCAGCGGGAAGCCGTCCGGCCGGGAGAGGGCGACGAGCAACATGACCTTGGCCGGCAGGCGCAGGACCTTGTAGTGGCCTTCGAGCCAGTAGGCGTGGGGCAACTGCAGCCACCAGTCCTCGGGGCCCTTCAGCGGGCGCTCGAACGGGTCGCCCGAGCCGTCTTCCTTCAGCAGGATGACGTCGGAGAGGCGCTTCGACCGGACCCGGGTGATCAGCTTGCGGTCCTCCAGCCGCCGCATGATCTTCGAGACTGCGGTCTTCGCCGAGTCCATCGAGGCGGTGTCGGCGAGGCCTAGAGCCCCGACCCAGGCTTGGCTGGGGAGCCGGCAGTTCCATGGCTCGGCGCTCACCATGGCGTGCACCAGGAGGTACGCCTCGAGGCCGCGGTCGTCGTGGGCAGTGAGGAACTTGGCCAGGGGCCCGGGTCTCGTCTCGCTGCCCTTGCCTTGCTGAACGAAGGTCTTGCGGATCGGCACCACGCGGCGAAGGGTCTGGGCGAGCAGGAGCTCGATCCTCTCCTGCCGCTCCAGGGGGGCCGGGGCCTTGCTACGGACTGCCGGAGCAGCACCACGGTCGGTGGTCGTTGACATGCCGCTAGGGTGCCAGACGAGCCCGCTGGCACCTACCCGCATGGTCCCGCTGACTTGCCGTCCCAACAGGTCCCCATGAAGAGGGCCTCGTAGACCCCGTGAAACCTCAATGCGAGAACCGTGCGACCACTGGGGGTGGGTTGCCGGGCCCCTACCCTTTGGCCGTACCTACCTCGGTCAGGATCCTCGTCCTCCCGGCACCGAATCACGAGATCCTGAGCGGCCTCGATCTTGCTCGATCAGGTGGTGGCCCTGTCCAGGCGGCGGTGCAGGTACGACAGCATCGAGAAGAGGTCCAAGGCGTCGGACTCGGTGATCGTCCACTCCTGGACGGCCCGAGGGGTGTGTGCCGGCGGGTTGCGGAACGTCCCGAAGATCCCGTGCAGCAGGTTGGCGAAGCCCCGGTGCTCGCTCTCCTCGCTCTTGTTCTGGTAGCCGTTGATCCGCAACACCGGCGTGGTGCCGCCCTTGGCCCCGAAGCAGTGGTTCACCAGCTCGCTCCCGTCGAGCGTGGATCCGCTGAGCTGGCGCAGGCGCGCGGCCAAGCCCTTCGTCGCCTCGAACACGGCGTGGAAGATCGAGCGCCGCACCAGCTCTTCCTCGCAATACCGCAGGACCTCGGGGTGGGTGCCCCGACGGACGAGCTCGGTCCGTAGCCGCCCGGCCAGTCGGACCGCCTCGTCCACGGTGGTGGTGGTCTGCTGGGCCTTCCCTACCCTGCCGTCTTCGCGAACCTCTAGTCCCAAGAGCGACAGCCGCTCGGTGAGCCCGTCCTGGAGGTTCTGGCGCCGAGTCGGGTCGTTGAAGTGCAGGGCCGGTTGCATCGCCTCGGTGATGAACCGGACGATGCAGTTCGAGGCCTGCTGTTTTTGCTGCTGGACGAGGAGGGCATTGCTGAGGCGGTGCCGCTTCGTGTTGCTGGAGTCGATGTCCGGCACCCCGAGCTTCGCCAGGAGGCGACCGATCTCGCCGCCCGTAAGGCCGGTCGACGTGTCGGCCAGCACCTCGCAGACCGACTCAACGATGGACGACGGCCACATCTCCAGCAGCGTCTTGGCCACGTCGCTAAGTGTGGCTGGCTCTTCTGCGGTCCTTGCCGCCAGCTAGCCCGGGCGAGGCGATCTCTGCCGAGCTGGGTCACCGGGTAGCGGCAGCTCCACTCGTCGCCGCGCTCCGTGCCGCCTACCCAGTGGCTGCCGTCGAACTAGTCGCAGCCACGGCATAGTTCCTCGCCGTGGATCGTCATCGGGTTCTTTTCGTCTCCCGGATGTCGGCCCAGGTGAACAGTTCGTGCTGGTCGGCACAGCCCTGGCACTCGGTGCCTGCCGGTGTGCCGTGGATGGCGCAGCCCCACACCACGACCCGCCGCTGGGCCCGTCGCGCCTTGTCTCGTGGGGTCCACTGCCGCTGTTCACGCATGGCTTTGCTCCCTGTCCCGTTGAGGTCGTGGGCGGTGGGGTTGATCTGCGCCGGTCCTCCGCCTCACCCGATACAAGGCGGCCTTTTGCGGCGCCCGGAGGGTGTCCAGGGCCGCCCGCAGGGCGGTCGCGCAGCGACGGTTCCGTGCGGGGTAGGGGTCCCCGCGCGGGTTCGTCCTGGACACCTGAGGACGACGTGAAACGGTTCCCGCCAGGGTGAGGGGGTACGAGGGACAGCACGCTGTAGGCGTTCCGCATAGAGGCTTGGCCTGCGTGGCCTTGAGCGCGGACCTGGCTGTGTCTGGTGTGGGGCAAGCGGATTGTCGGGGGTGGCCCGGATACTCGGGTTATGGGGATGGACATTTATCCGGCACCTGCCGTGCCGGTGTGGGTTGCGCGGTCCGCGATGGAGGTTTACGACCTGGAGCGGCTCGCATTCGTTAGGTACCGCAGCAGCGACAACAGGATCGAGCGGATTCGGGCCGAGAGCGTCGGCCGCGCGGTGTTGTGGGTGTCGGGAGCCGACGTTGCAGCACCGATCACCGACCGGCGGGAGCAGCCGGTGACGACGGCGTTGGCGAAGGCCGAGTTTTGGGCGGCGATGGCCGCGTACGACGGTGGGGGAACACCGGAACGGGTGGTTCGAGCGGAGTGCAGCCGGCTGGGGGTGGCCTTCCGAGCGCCGGACCCGCTCCCGGCCGGGTGGGCCGGTCGGCACGGGTTCGACCCGGCGGATGAGGTGGCTATCGAGCGGGGCGGTGCGGTGTACCACACGCTGGGGTGGTTGCTGCGTCACCCGGATGGTGGCCCGACGTGTGCGACCCCACCGTTGCCGCTGCCTGTCCGTGGCGTGGACGGTAGGGCAGTGACTGCTGAGCAGGTTTATGGGCAGACGGTTGCCAGTGGGGCGTACTGGGGGCGGTTCAAGCTCCCGGAACAGGACGGGGAGTTGCGGGCCTGGGCACAGGGTGAGGCGCGTGAGTACGAACGCCTGGTAGCGCTGGCTGAGCAGGTCACCGCCGCCAATCTGGCCTAGCATTCCGACACCAGCTCGTCGTCACGTTGGGCTGGCTGGGCAGTGTGGTCCTGGGTGGACAGCGTCGTGCTGTTCTCGGTTTCACGCTGGGCCTCCCAGGAGCGGCGGGCGTTGTCTTCCAGCAGGGCCCGGCGGGCCCGCTCGATGTTGTCTCTGGTCTGGTCGGTATCGGGAACTCGTTCCCAGTCGTCGAGGTTCTGCTTCGCGGGTGGCTCGATGGAGGCGATTTCTCGGATGTCTGGCACATTCGTTTCCGCGACACCGGTGAGGTCCATGTCGGTGTCGTGCGCGGCGCGCTCGGCAGCGATCTCGTCAATGTCGGCGGCGGTGATGGTTTGGTGACGCTCGGACTCGGCACACGCGGCGCGCTGAGCGGCGAGGAACTCCTGCGCGGTGACCGTGACCTCGGAGTGGTCGGGGTCGATACCTCGGCAGGCCAGCTCCAGCCTGGCCCGCTCGGCCAGGTCGCGGGTCACCGCGTTGCGGACGTACCACTGGGCTCGGGTGGTGTCGGCGTCGTCGAGCGCGGCCACCTGCTGCTGCAGCACAGCCGCCCGCTCGGTTGCCACCATTGCTCGATGCTTAAGTTCAGTCCGTTGGGCGGTATCGGTTGCGATCCGTGCCCGCTGGCCCAGCAGCACGGCGTCGCCGCGGACAGACTCAAGCGCCTGGGTTGCGCCGGAGAGGTCGGCGGCGACGTAGGGGGGCGCCCATGCTTCCTCGCGTTGCTGAGCTCGTACCCGGATCCGGAGGGCACCTTCGGAGAGTTCGCGTTCGGCGCGGACGTCTTCGGGTCGGCCCAGTGCCCGCCAGGAGGCCCGCCAGGAGGCGTACTCCTCGACCCTGCCCGGTGGTGGCGCCCCGGGCAAGGCGAGGTCATCGGCGGTGTGCCCGGTCAGCTCGCGGTGGGCGGCAACGATGCCCGCGCGCCGCACCCACCGGGTGTGGCCGTTGGCATCGTCGGGGACCGGTCCGAGGGTCTCCACCGCCCACTGCGGGCGCTGCGCGGCGACTTGTGCGCCTAGTTCGTCGCGCCGACGGTCTGCTTTGGCGGCGAGGTCGCCGAGGTGGTTCTGGTAGGCCGGGTCGGTCACTCTCGGTACCCAGTCGGTGTGGGAGTCGCCGACGGGTTCGAGGTTGACCCGGTCAGAGATGCGGTGGTGTAGGACGCTGGCGATGCTGCGGGCGTTGCCCAGTTCGCGCTCGGTGACCGCGGCGGTGAGCACTTCGAGTGGGTCGTGGCCAGCGACCTCGGCCTGGCGCAGCACCCGGGCCAGGGTGGCGGTGTTGTCATCGGCGGCCAAGGCCACCCGGTGATCCTCGGAGAGGACATCGCGGTCGAGTAGCTGGTCGAGCATCGCGGCCGTGCGACCAGCGCAGCACCGTTCGGAGACTTCGGCGAGACGTTCCGCGGCGGTCTGCACCGACCCCATCGCCCGGGCGGAGTCCTCGGCTTCGACGATCGCGGCCCGGTCTTGCCCGGTGTCGGTGCGGGACTGGTCGAGTACGACCAGCGGGTCGTGGCGCTCGATCGTGCGGCCTGGCCGTGAATCGTGGGCGTCGGCGAGGGTTTGCACGTATTGGGTGTTGCGGTCTCGGCCGCGGGTGAGTTCGACGTACTGCGCTGAGCGTCCCGTCTTGGCGGTGACGATCGAGTGACACGTGTCGACGGTGATCCCCTGCACCGAGTGCACCGTGGAGCTGTAGCCGAGCTCCAGGTCCTGGGCCACGTATTCGGCGGGCAGCGTCAAGCGGTCTCCCTGGATTTCGCCGGTGGGGCTTCGGCTGGTGATGTGATCGACCACAAGGGAGCCGTCGTCGCGAACTTCGCGGACTCGGTAGTGCTCGCGGGTGATCGGGCCACGCCGGTTGCCCTCATACCCGGCCAGATCCCACGCCAGCCGCCGGGCTTCGACCAGATCGCCCACGCCGGCGGTGCTGCCCAGCCAGCCGATACTGACCCCAGCCTCGGCCACCTTCCCCAGCGCGACGAGCTCGGCGCGGACCCGGGAGGATACGTCGGCGGCGGCTTCGTTGGTGTCGACCAGTAACCGGGTGTCCCGACCCTGCACATAGTCCGCGAGGTATCCCGTCACAGCCCGCGCGGCGGCCTGCTCGAAAGTGCCCGCGTCGATGATCCGCCCGTGTTTGCGGTACTCCAGCAGAGCGTCAGCATCGCCTTCACGTAGCTGCAGCGATGCCGCTTTCTCCCACTCGGCATTGAACCGGCGCACCTCTGTGAGTTCATAGGTGATGCCGGTAGCGGCGACCATGCTCATACCACCGCCGGCGCCGATCGCGGCCAGTTGTCGATGGTCGCCGGTCAGCAGCAGCTTCGCCCCGGCCGCGTCGGCGTGGTCGCGGATCGCCGCGAGATCCGGTGTGTTCGCCATCGACGACTCATCGACAACGATGAGGTCCCCCTCCCGCAGTACCAACGCTTCATCTTCCGGAATGCCGCAGCCCTGGGCGAGACGCTGCTGAGCGCCCAGCCAGGCCCGCACGTTCCGCGCTGTGAGTCCCTCGGCGGTGAGCACATCGGTAGCGATCTGGGCCGAGGCGAGACCGAAACACCGCCGCTGCGCTCCACCCCACAACTTCGGGTCACACCAGGCCTTCGCCAGCGCCCCGACCACGAGGGTCTTACCCGTCCCCGCTGGGCCGACGAGCGACTCGACTCGAGCGCCGGAGGTCAGCACCCCACGGACGGCCTGGGCCTGATCGAAACCCAGTTCGGTACCCAACTCCGCCAGCTCGGAGGTGAAGAACTGCGCCAACTCCGGGGGCATCGCAACGGCGCCACGGTCAACCGCCGCGGCCCGCAGCGCCCGCTCCGAGCGAGCGTGTTCCCGGGAGGCGTAGAGCTCGCTACCGGGCCGCTGCTGGGCCGAGAGCCCGTTGGCCAACCGTTCCCCCTCGGGCAGCGTTCCCGCGCCGGGAGCGGCAGCGGTGAGCTTCTCGCATCGGCGGGCGAGGCCTTCCGCGGCCAGACCTCGCACAAGCTCGTCGACCTCGCGGCCGGTGAGGGCACCCAGGTAGTCGGGGAGGGCGTTGTTGATCGCTTTGATGAGGTCGCTTGCGGTCCAGCGGGAGCGGATGGACTGCGCTTCGGCGACCGCCGTCGCCACCACCGCGGCCGGATCGAACTCGGCCGCCAGCTGTCCGCGGTCGGCCAGTCGCAGCGCGCCCCAGGCCACCCCGGCCAACCCCCCGGACAGCTCCGCGCGCAGACCCTGGTCCATCTCCCGCACCATCCGGTCCCACCGTTCGGAGCGCTCCTCTGCCGTTTGGCCGGTGTGCTCCTTGCTGGGCCGGGTGGCCAGCACCGCCTGCTTGGACAATCGGTACAGCTGCAGCGCGTTGGGTGGGTGACCGAAGCGCGCCTCGAACACCGCGACCAGCTCCGCGGTTTTCGGGGTGATCGCCCGGGTTCGGGAGGAGAACAGGTCCATCACCTGCTGGTCGACGCCCACGATCTCGCGGGACTTGCCATCCGGGCGCATCGCGACCTGCACCCCCAACGTGCTCACCAACCGCCCGAACATCACCCGCTCACCCACCGCGCTGGCCACGGCCTTCTATAGCTTGGCGACCTCCCAGTCGATGGTGCGCCACTTCCCGTCGAGGCCTTGCACCCGGTTGAGGATGGCGTTGTGAATGTGCAGGTGCGGGTCGTGGTTGCGGGAGTCGTGCTGGAAAAAGCTGGCGACCGTCCAGCCGTGCGCGTCCGCCCAGCGCCCCGCCGTTCCCCCGTGCTTGCCGACCCGGGTGTAGCCGGCGTGCTCGGCGAGGTAGGCCAGCGACGCATTGTTGCCCGCCCAGATCGCCTCCTCCACCGCGAGGCGGTGCGCCGCCCACGCCCCCTCAGCGTCGACGTCGCCGGCGCGGCGGGCGGCGACTTCCTGCGCCTCGAACGCGGCGTGGAGCACCGTCACCGACTTCTGCACATTGAACGTCGCATCATGAAACGCGACATTGCTCCGAGCCTCCTTCTCCGCCAGCAACCGCAGCTGCTCGCGCTGCTCCGGCGACGCGTTCGGGTTGGCCACCAGTGCCTTGGCGAACAGCTCGTGGGGTGTGGCGTACCGCCGCCCACCGTGACCTAGCACCGTGTGACCGTCCCGCGGGTCGAGGAACCGCCCATACAGGGCCTTGATCACCTCGTTGTCGACCTCGCCGGTCAGCCCGAGGTGGGCCGCGCCGGCCCCCCACCACCGGCCGGGCGGCTCGCCTTCGGCCGTGGCCTGGGTGTAGTAGCTCTCGCGCCCGGTCGCGACCGCGTCCGTCAGGTAGTCGATCGAATGACCCGAGTAGAAACTCAACACGCAGCGTCACCGCCTTCGGGTTGCTCCCGAACCGCCCGCATCGCGGGCGGTTCGGGTGGTTTGGTGGTTTCGGGTGGCCCGGTCGATCTGGATGCATGGGTCTGTTTCGGAATTGGCCTCGGTGTGATTGATCTGCCTCGGTGTGCGTGTGTTGTTCTGGATCTTGAGTTGTGTCTCGTCGTTGGAGCTGGTCTGGTGACTGTGTGTGACATCGCTGGGTTGTGCTTGCGGCGGCGTTCGGTCCTGGTTTCGACTCGGTTCGGTTGTCATCGGTTGTGGCTGGATTTGTGTCGGCCGGGGGGTCGGATGGTCACTCCGGCGGCTCGCAGCGCGTCGAGGACGGTTCGGGGCGTGTAACCGAACCGTCGGGCCAGGCTCGTCGCGCTGGCGCCGTGTCGGTACGCCTGCGCGCACACGGCGACGTCCAGCGGTTCGCGGGCGCCCGAGGCGACTGACCGGTGGTAGTGGTCGTGGCATAGGCCTTGGCGGTGGTGCGGCTGCCAGCAGCCGTGAGTGCTACAGGCGTGCAACCGTCGCGGCGTCGCAGTGTCGGCGTCGCCGGTGCGTTGCTGGCGGGAGTAGTGCGTGCGGCACAGACCGCGCGCCTTGTGCGGGTGGCCGCAGCCGGGCACCGAGCACACGGGGCCGTGCGGCACGTGGCGGGCGATGTCTGCCGACCCCGGGTCACCGGTCCGCCACTGTCTGACGTAATGGGTGCGGCACAGTCCGCGGGTGTCGTCGGGTCGATGGCAGCCGGGTACGGTGCAGACGCCGCGCTTGGGTGATCGGGGGGTGATGGCGCCGCCGGGGTCGCCATCGCGCCGCCACCGTTGGTGATGCCTATCGCAGTAGCCGTGGCGCATGGGCCACCGCTCACAGCCGTCCACCGCGCAGACCGGCCGTTCGTCGCCGGTGTGATTGTCCCCCGCCGCCGGCACTTCGACCCCGAGATCGGAATCGTCGTCGGGACTCATCACACCCCTCCCCCTGGTCGGTATGTTTCGGTCGTTGCGTTGCTCAGATCACCCGCGGGCTGGCGGTGTTGTTGCCCCGCGCCCGCGCGGTGAGTTGGTCGCCCACTGGGCGGGCGATTCGTCGCCCAGTGGGCGAACCCACGTCACGCGGGCGACCTCCCACCTACGGCGCCGCCGCTGCGCGGTCGCCCATCACGCACCCGGTCCGCGGTGGGTGTCGTCGTGCTGCTCGGCGCGGCGGACTTGGAGTTCCGAGGGGATCACCTGACTGTCGGGTGTGGTGGTCCAGGCCCGGGCGATGATCGACACAGCGTCGGTGAGGGGCACCTCCCGCGCCGGGCGGCGTTGGCTGGCGCCTTCGGCGTGTTCCCGCAGCTCGCAGTTCCCGGCGTAGCGGTTGATCCGGGCGACCACACCGGGGCGCTGCCGGTCGTGCCAGTCCCCGACTTTCTGCCAGGTGCCGTGCTTGTCGTGGTAGGCCTCCCGGTGCGCGCACCGGGCCCAGCGCAGTTCCTCGATTACCGCCGGGTGCCACAACCAGCACGACGGCAGCACCGCGTCGGGGTAGTGCAGCCACACCCTCCCGAGCCACTCCACCAGGTCAGTGAGGTCGTCGTGGGCCAGCCGCGGGTCAGTGGTGAGCAGCCACGCCCGGACCGCCTCGTCCCCCTCAGGCCCGGCACGGGCCGCGAGGGTGGCGACATCAGTGGCGAGCATCCCGAGCAGATCGGCAAGTTCCCCCACCCGCTCCTGCACAGTGGTCTGCGACCGGGTGAGGCGTTGCACCTCCCGCCCGAGCGCGACGAGCGCCGGGTCGGGCTCAGCGGGAGTAGTCATCGTTCGTCCACAAGACACGCTTCAGCACCGCAGTCCGCTGCCCACGGTTCGATGTACGCCTCGTGTTGGGCGTCCAGGCCGTGAACCACCCAGTACTCCGGTGCATCGGTTTCCCGTTCCTGGGATTCGCCGCGAGCGTCGTGGGCTTGTTGGACTGCGTGGGCGGTGCCGGTCAGGTCCGGGTACCAGCGCATCGTGGCCGGTCGTCATCGCAGATATCGCACCATCGGGCGCTGCCCAAACGGGCGCCGCAGTGCTGGTAGCCGAAGCCCTCATCCGCGGGGACGGCAGAGATCTCCCGCGGGTCACTCATCGCCCAACACCTCCCCGGCGTGGCTGGTGGCGTTGGCTTCGCATTGGGAGACTGGTTCGGCTCGGTCGGCCGGGTCCCGTGTTTGCGTCTCGTCCACGGCGCGGTGTGCGTGGTGCACGGCCCCTTCGGCGGCGTCGATGACCACGCCTGCATAGGTGTGTGGCGGTTTGCCGTCGACCCAGCTACTGCGGGGCGCCGGCCCTGCTAGCGCGTCGAGCCAACTGTCGGCGTTTCGATCGTCGCCGCGATCGACGGTGTCAGCGGCGACGGGCGTGCCCGGCGACTTCTCACCCCGGGTGCCCTGCGCCAGGAGCTGGTTCTGCACGGCCCGCGTCATCGGCACCCGACCGTGCTGGGTGTAAGTGTTTTCCCGGGCATCAGCCGCGATCGCGGCTGCGGCGGCCTCGGCCCCGGACCGGTGCACTACCGGCAGGGTGTACCGGTTCTCCCGGTCGTCCAGCGCCCGCGCTGAGGCCGCCGCCGCAGCGTGCGCGGCGTCGACAGCGTCAGCGGCCTGTGGTTTTCCCGGCGGCTCGTTGCCGTCGGTGCCCGTCAGATCCACCGCATCCGTGACTGGCGCTGCGCTGTTTGCTGACGACCCGGCCTGCTGTTCGTCTGCGCCGTTGTAACCGCTGTGGGTTCGGCCCTCCGCGGACTGGTCGTGCTCTGCGCGCTGATCGAGGTCGCGGTCGTAGTCCGCGAGGGCCTCCTGTGCCCACATTTCGGCGTACGCGGCGAACTCTGCGGCCTGCCCTGGAGGTACTGGCGGGCCCTCGGCGAACAGCATCTCGTGGAGGAGCTGCGCCACGGCGACGTCGCGATCGCGCAGCGCCTCCTGGAGAGGGTCCGATAAGGCCTCGCCCGCGTCCCGGGCGAGCTGCGCCTGGTGAGCCTCATCACCGGGGTAAGGGTCGGGTGCCGTGGCGTCCAGGTCGGTGATCAGCTCGGCCAGCGCATCATCGGCGGAGCGGCCCGCAGCCGCATCGGCTGCGTGCTGAGCCTGGTCCTCCAGGCGCTCGATGTAGGCCGCCTGCTCGTGTTCGTGCTCCGCCGACACATCCCCGCCCCAGTAGCGGTCTTTGCCGCTTTCGGCTATCCCGCTGGGCAGCATCGGTCGGTCCTGAGCCGCCCGGATCTGATTATGTTCGTTGGCGTCGGTCATGGATCTCTCCCTTTTCGGTGATCGGTCCCGCTGGCCGAGCTGTCGGGTGACGAACCCGGCCGGCAGGAGGTTGGTTAGCCCGGCACAGCGCCGGTCAGTGGGTGATGCCGCCAGGGGGTCGGGTGCCGTTGATCGATCCGGGCGCCACGCCCGGGACAGCGGGCGCCGGCCCGGGTGGCGGGGGCGGCGGCTCACCCGCCACGCCGGTGGTGCTCACGACCGATGGGGTGCGGTCACGGGTGTGGTCGGCCGCGGGTTGGGTGGTGTGGGTGACCTGCTCAGCTGCGGCGACGACGGCCGCCGACTGCTGTCGGGCGAGCCGACCTTGGGCGCGGACGTCGCGGCGTGTCCATGCCATCCGCGCCCAGCCCAGTACCGGGGGCATTCCGCTGCGCAGCACCACGACCCGGCCTTTGGGTAGGTTCGCCAGCTGCGCGGCGGTGATCACCGCCACTTTGCGGGTGGTGCGGGAGGTGACCCGCCCGGCCGGGTCGGTGGTGGTGACCGGTTCGTCGCGGTCGCCGGTCAGCGCGGACCAGTGGGCGAGGTCTTCGGTGTCGTCGCCCTGGCAGAACAGCACCACCGCGCCGGTGTTGCCCAGGATCACCCGGGCCGCCGTCGGACCCCAGCGCGATATCAGCTGCGCCCGGGATTGGAACGCGGCGATGATGTGCACCCCGCGGCCCCCCATGTCGGAGGTCCAGGAGTCCAGCGGCACCGGGCAGATCAGCGCCGCTTCATCCAGGATCAGCGTCAGCGGCGGGTCCAGGCGCCCGGAGGGCGCCCGGGCGGCGATTCGGCGGGCTTCGCGGGCGATGTGCCCGGTCAGTGCCGCGACCAGCGGCGCGACCTGGGACTCCTCGACACCGAGCAGGTACACCGTGGCGCGGGAGCGCAGCAGCTCGGCGACATCCAACGGGGTGGCGCCGGTGGTGGCGGCGCGGGCGTCGGGGTTGGCCAGCCAGCCCAGACAGGGAGCGATCGTGGAGGTGATCGAGGACCGGGTGCGGTCGTTGGTGGTGAGGAACTGTTCGGCGTCGGGGACATAAGCAGTGGCGCTGGGTGAGCGCCGGAGTAGGCGCATCACCTCCCGGGAGGCGGTGTCGGGGTTGGCGATCCACTGCTGCACCGCCGCCATGCCCAACCCACCCAACGCCGCAGCGTGCAGCAGCGCGGTCAGGACCCGGCGGGCCTGGCCCTCCCACTGCTTGCGGTCGCCGTCAGTGCCCTGCCCACCACTGTGCGAGGCGCCCGCCACCAGGTCGGTGGCCCGTTCGTGGGCGGTGACCGGGTTGGTGCACCCGGTCAGCGGGTCGAAGCAGATCGTGGACGGGAGATCGGCCAGCCCGGTGGGGTTGAACACGAACACCGGCCCCCGCTTCGTGCGTAAGGCGTGGGTGAGGTCATAGAGGTCGGTGCGGGTCGAGGTGACCAGCACCGCGCCGGGGGCGTCGATGATCCGCCCGGCCAGCCACCCGCTCTTGCCCTTGCGTGGGGCACCGAAGGTCAACACCACGTCTTCGACCGACGCCCAGACCCGCAGTACACCGGTCCGGCACAACGGCACCCCGAACTCGGTGGTCGGCACCCAAGCGCGCTGCCGGCGGGACAGCTCCCGGACTGAGGGGCGGACGGTGCTGGCGTTGCGGCGCATCGCCACGGCGCTGGCGTGCCGCAGGATGTGCACCGTGGACGCCACCCCGTGCCGGCGCCGGCTGGCGGCCCCCCACCGGGTCACCACCGACGCGCCATGCCCCCACCGGTGATAAACCACCGCGGCGAAACACCCCAGCAGCGCCACCGCCGCGACCACGCTGACCTGGTAGGCCGCGACGATCGCGACGAGGGCACAGAGCACCGCGGGCAGCCGGTGGGACAGCGCCGCCGCCAGCGCGGTGAGCTGCTCACGGTGTCGCCACTGCACATACGCGCCCAGGGTCGCGGCCAGTGACCCGCCCAGTAGCACCAGGGTCGTTGTGCTGATCATGGTTGTCCGTTCCAGTGAGGTGTGGGTGGATCCCGCTGGCCGGAGCCGGGGTGGGCACGGACCCGGCCAGCGGGCAGAACCGGTCAGAACGGCGGTTGCTGCTCCTCGACGTCGTGACCGGCGGCGGCGGCCGCGGTGTCGGCCCCGGCGCCGTGGCGCTCCGGTTTGACGATGCGGACCTGGGCGAACTGGACCGAGGCGCCGACCTCGGTGGCGGTCAGCTCGGTGGAGCTGCGCTTGTCGCCCTCTCGGGTCTCGAAGCTGTTGGTCCGCAACTGACCGGTCACGATCACCCGGTCGCCCCGGCGGAAGCTTTCGGCGGTGTTCTCGGCCAGCGCCCGCCAGGCGGTGCACCGCAGGAACACCGGCTCACCGTCGACGTAACCACCGGATGTGTTGTCGAACCGGCGGGGGGTTACCGCCACGGTGAAGTTCGCCACCGCGGTGCCGGTCGTGGTGAAGCGCAGCTCGGGGTCACTGGTCAGGTTGCCGATCAGGGTGGTTGTGGGCTCGTTCATCGGTGTCGTCTCCTGGTTGTCGATGGTCGGTGCAACGCGGCCTGGCCTCAGCGGGCCGTGCCGGGGGTCCCTCGGGGACGTCGGGGGTTCGGGCTCGTCGGGCCGGGTTGTGATCACGTCAGTGACCCCGGTAGGGGCTTGTCTCACCCGGGCGGACCGGGTCCGGTTCATCGACGCTTGCCCCCGGCGCGGTCTGCTGACCTCCGGGCGGTCCACTGGCTGTCGGAAACCGGGTGACCTGAGCAGAGAATGAGACGACCCGGCCTGTCATCGCGTACCCCGACCAGCGGCGGTCGCTGTCGCCCTGCCACCGGTTCCGTTGCGGTCCGCCCCGGTGGTGCCGACCAGCCCCATCGCCATCCGGGCCTGATACTCGGTGACGCCCAGTTCCGCAGCGACTGTGCGGCGCCCCAAGCGCCTGCCCTGAGCCTTGGTACCGGCCAGTAACCTCCGGACGCGGGCCACCAGCTCCTCCTGGTCGGCCTGGGCGGTGGCGGGATGCGAGACCCGCGAGGGCGACGGTGCACCCACCCTGGCGGGGGCTGGTGGCGTTGAGGCTGTGACTACCGGAGGGACCAGCTGCGACACCGGCAGCGCCGCTGCCGCGAGGTCAGCTGGGTCAGTGGTGAGGGGTTCGTGGGTGTGAGCACCGCGCGGGCCGTGGATCGGGGTACTGACCCGGTCCGCGGGTGCTGCCGTGGACCGCGATGAGTCGGCCGTGGTGTTGGAGGAGCCGGTGTTGTTCGCTGGTGACCCCGGCGTGGAGGTGCCGGCCGTGGTCGTCAACGAAGGTGACCAGGTGCTTGTCGGGGTGGGTGGCCACGTCGGTGTCTCCTGCCGGTGGGTATCGGGTACGGCCGGATCGGCCGGGATCGGTGCCGGTTGGGCTTGCGGGGTGGGCGGGGTGTGCTCGGCGCGGCGCTGTTGCAGTAGCAGCTCGAAGGCCACCGCGAAGGCCACCGCCGGCCAGCCGGCCACCAGCACCGCGGTCACCTCGGGTCGGGCATCGGCCATGTTCGCCGCGAGGCTGGCGAGCACGCCGCCACCCAGGGCAGTCCAGGCCAGCCGGCCGCCGGGCAGGCCGTTGCGGCGGCGGGTGAGCAGCACCATCGACGCGGCCACCACCAGACCGTCGATGGACAGCGGGATCAGCCAGGACCGCCACGCCTCCCCCGCCCTCTCGGCGAGCTGCTGCATGTGGCTGTAGGAGACCACCGCGGCGATCACCGCGACCACCACCACAGCCAGCACGGTGATCACCCGCACCGCCGGGAACACCGGTGCTGGTTGCTCGACATTGGCCGGATGCGGGCCAGTGGTCGCCACGGGCGATGTGGTCGTCACGACGCCACCTCGTGGGCGGGCAGCACCGGCATCCCGTCGCGCACTCCGGTGGGGGTGATCATCGGCGGGTGCGGCGCCCACGGCAGCGACGCAGCCACGTGCACGTGGACCACCGCCGGGGCCGCAGGCGGCGCCACTCGCTCGGCCTGGCCCCAGGTGTGGGCTGTGTCGAGCTCGTCGAGGGCCTCAGCGAGGTGCGCGCGGATCTCGGCGAGCTGTCGTGCGGTGGCGCGGTGCCAGCTGCGGTTCTGTTCCCCCCGCGCCACCCACCCCGCGACCCAACCCACGACCGCGCCGATCAACCAGCACAGGATCACCGCGGCCACTATCGGATGGTTGGTCATCGCGGCTCACCCCCGGCGGAGTCGAGCTGGTCGGCATCGTGGGTCGGCCTGGTCACGGGTGTGGCACTGCGGTGACTGTTCGGGCTGGTGCGTCTGGTGGCCCGCTGGTCGTGACCGGCCAGAGTTGGCCGACCTCGGTTATGGCCTGCCGTGCTCCCACGAGGCAAGTGGTTGCCTGGCCTGGTGGCGGCTCCGACTCGGAGGGATCGGGTAGCAGCCCCGCCAACCGGCGCAGGGCGTGGTGCTGCTGGGCTGTGACGGTGCCCACTGAGCAGCCCATCGCGACGGCGGCCTGCGAAATACAGCCGACCGAACGCCTCCCGGTCGCCCTCTACCGCGAGGCTGCGCGGCGGGGCGTTCACGCCGCACCGCCCTCGGGCAGCACCAACGCACCGCGATCGTCCTCGCCGGCGGCGTGGTCATCGGTGTGCCACCGGGCCAGCTGCTGAGCCCGGTCGAGCTCGACACCCGGTGGGTTGTGGGCGGCGTGGCGCTGGTGTAGGTCGGTCACCGCGTTTCGGGCTAGGTCCAGCGGATCACCGGACCTGGCGGCCGCGCCCGAGCGAGGCCGCCACAGCGGCGCAGCCGGTAAGCCGGTGGTCGGGCAACCCCGTTGTCTCCGGCCCCCAGCGGGAACCGGCGAGCACAACCAGCAATCGTGGTACTGGGCGTGGTCGTGGTCGTCACGCAAGCTGATCATCAGGCCGTGCTCGCTGTAGGGAATGTCGGTCACGGCCGCTCACCCCCGCGCGTGGTCTCCAGAGGTGCGCGAAGCTGGCCAGCCAGCGCGGTAGCACGGTTGAGCGCGGCGAGTGTCGCGTCGAGCATGTCGAGCTGCTCGGCCGGTGGCACCGCGATGAACTGCGCACCGGTCGTCTTGGCGGTGCGTGAGGCGGCCAGCTGCCGCACCACGGCGTGCAGCCGATCCCAACCGGCGGCACGCAGACCCTCCAGAGTGGGCCGGGCGTGGTCACGTTCCCACTCGTCCAGCGCCAGCTCCTCGGCCGCTTGGTCGAACTGGCCGGTGGTGGTGGGGTAGCGAGTCGTACCCGTCCACCCGCAGCCGCAGGCGGGCACCACCTGCCCGACCATCCGGGCTTGGGTCTCGTCGCTGTAGGTGCTCGTGAGTGAGCCATCATCGAGGACCTGCGCGGCGTACCCCTGGTGGTCGTGGCCGTCGTTGCCGTACGACTCCAAGAGCGTCCCCATCACGCCACCCCCACGGTCAGCGCGCGCGGGGCAGCGTCGAGCTCGCGGGCGGTGGTCTGGTCATCGGTGTGCCACCGGGCCAGCCGCTGCGCCCGGTCACACTCGCCGACCTGGTGGTCGTCACCGGCCACCAGCTGGTGCACCTGGGCCACCGCATCACCGGCCGACACCAGCTGATCCACCGTGTCCCGCGGTAGCGGGACCGGCGCGGGATCGGCGGTCATCGCCGCACGAAGCTTGGTGATCCCGCGGTGCTGCAGCGCCTTGACCGCGCCCACGTTTCGGCCCATCACCGCCGCGGTCTCACTGACCGACAGATCCTCGAAGAAGCGGTGGTAGATCGACCGCCGCTGATCAGGGGGTAACTGCGCAACCTGGCGCCGGAGCTCGGCGGCGGTCTCGCGCTCGATCACCGTCTGCTCAGGGCCGCGGTCCTCGCAGTGGCCGTCGCCGACCTCCGCCACCGGCGAGTCCAGCTTGGACCGGCTGGACTTCGCGTGATCGAAAACCAGATTCCGCGCGATCGTGGTGAACCAGGTGCCCACGTCTTTGCCCTGGTCGGACACCGAGTCGAGGCGCCGCCATCCGCGCAGGAACGTTTCATTGGTCAGGTCCTCGACCAGGCCACGGTCACGCACCCGGTTACTGAGGAAACGGGACACCCCGTCGGCATACCGGCTGTACAGCTGCCCGTAGGCCTCCCGGTCACCCCGCTGGGCGGCCTCCACCAAACCCCACGCCTCAGAACAACTGCTCGCGGCCGTCATGCCGACACCCGGCCAACCCGCCGCCCAGTCGTCAACGGCTTCCCGGCCCGGTGGCGCTCGATCCACCGGTACACCTGCCGGTCATGCACACCCAGCCGGCCCGCGATCCACTTCGAGCCGCGCCCACTGGACTGGCGCAATTCGATCGCGGCCTGCGCCAGCTCCCGCGGCGACGCCGACACCCGCTGCCCGGCCACCAACGACTCAACAACCAGCCGATCGACCCCGTCGACCTGGTCGACGGCGCCCCTCACGAGTCGACGCGGCACCCAGCTACGCCGGCGCAGACCCGCGCGTTCCACGGCGGTCAACCCACCGGCCACACCCTCTGGCAGGGCCGTGAGGGCCCACAACAAGCACTCCGAGCGCACCGGACACCGCAGGCACACGGCCCTGGCCTGCGCGGTCTGCACCAGCGCGGGGCCGGCATCCCCGACCGGGAAGAACAACTCCGGGTCCACGTCGCGGCACGCCGCCGAGCGTCGCCAATCCCGACCGGTGGCCGCAGACTGACCATTGTGGACAGTCCTAGTAGTAGAATCCTGTAACATTCGAACACCTCGATTACCTAGAAGTGGTTGAGGAACCCGACCCGGCGGGCGTTCTTGGCGGAGTGACCGCCCGGGTCGGGGCATGTGTCATTTGAGGCTTGCTGCTGCGGACCGGGACGATCAGCACTTGCCACGACCGGCCCCTCGATAGCGCCCACTAGGTCAGCGATCCACGTCCAGCCCCCGCACCGCGGACAGCCCGTGGTCCCGTTACCAAAATCAGACGGGTCAGGCTCGTAGACCAGCTGACAGGCGGTACACGCCAGCTTGACGAGCGCGGTCCTGGTCACCCGGCTTCCCTCGCGGTGCCGGTGTTGCAATGCGGCCCGGATGCCGTCGAGCCAGCCAGCAAAGTCGCTAGGCGGCGACGCCATACCGCCATGCACACGCTGGGCGGCCTGCTGCACCGTGTAACCCATCTGCTCAAGGTGGGTCCGATCACGGAGCACCAGCGCGACGGCCAGCTGTTCGCCGGTTGACCAGACGCCCCAGGGGTGCCCGTCATTGTGCTGCTGCGCCCAGCGGCAGCGACGCACGATGTCCGCCGCGAACCCATCCAGCGGCCCCCTTGGCATCGCGTCGACATCCCGGGCCGTCATCGCACGGTCACCCCGGCTCTGGGTGTGCCGGCGGTCCAGCGTTCGGACCATTCGCCGACCTCGATGCAACTGCTGGCGGCGGCCGCGTCGTCGAGTAACCTCTCGACGGCCTTGGCCGGGATCACATAGCGGCCCTGGTTCCCGCCCAGCCGCATCCGCACTGCAGGGAACACACTGGCCTGGATCAGTCGGTACAGGTATTCCTGCGAGATGCTCAGCAGTGCGGCCGCTTCCGGGACCGTGTAGGTCGGCACCCCTTCGGCGCGCTTGTGCATCGCGTTCTGCAGGGCCTGTGCCCGCATGAGGTCCCGCCAACCCGGCACGCCGGCTGTCTCGTCAGCTACCGGTGGTTGGCTGGTCGTGCTCGGTGCTTCGTCTTGCATGCCCCGCTCCTTGTGTCGCGTGCGTTGCCTGAGGAGTACTCCCCTAGACAAGTTCTATCATGCCTACTCGTCTAGGTAAGTGCAAGCCGTACGCGGAGGTGCTCGCGAAAGCGAACGAGGAGGCTCGGATCAGCGAGCGGGGAAGTCGTACTCCAGCACGTAGGCGTAGGCCGCCTTCACCGTGTCGCACACCTCAACGGCGCGACGTTCGGTGTCGTAGGCAGTGCGCACGAGGGTGAGCACCGGCACGCCTAGGCTGAGCTGCAGCGCGCGCCGCTCGTGCGGGGTGGGCATCCGTGCGCCCACCTCCTCACGGAAGTGGTCCAGGATGTGCCCGTTCTCTTCCAGCCGGGCGTAGATGCCGCCCGGGCCAGCATCCGGCTGAGCGATCGCCGTGCCGCGCGCCAGATCCACCGGAACGTAGGACACCGCACTCTCGACCGGTTCGTTGTTGGCAAGGTAGCGGCGATCACGAATGACCACTGTGTCACCGGATGCGAGGCCCAGCCGCTCCGCAATCTCTGCTGGCGCAGGTCCCTCGTAGACCTTGATCCGATCTACGCTCGCGGTATATCCGGTCGTCTCAGCCTCCACCGAGAAGGCGGCTTTGCCCTGCTCCCGGTGCCGCCGAGCAAACCGCTCCGACGCCAGCCGGCGGACCACCGGCGCCGCCCGGACGAACACACCTCGGCCGTGCTCCGAGATCACGAGGCCCTCGGTCCGCAACTCCTGGATGGCCTGCCGCGCGGTCATCCGCGCAACGTCATAGCGCTCGACCAGCTCGCTCTCCGAGGGCAACCGGTCACCCGGCGCCAGCCGACCAGACGTGATCGCCTCCCGCAGTGCGGCCGCGATCTGCCGATACGGCGGTCGATCGTCCGCCTTGTCGATGTCACCGAGTTGGATCACGGCCAGGCCACACTCTCCTACACGTCTGGGCGGGTACGATCCTTCCACTCGCACTGAGCAGGGAAGTGATGGGATGCCCGACACTCCGCGACACTCCGTCAGTGTCGCCGGAATTGTCGTCAGCAACGCTGACCAGGTCCTCATAGTCCAGCGCCGCGACAACGGACACTGGGAACCACCGGGCGGAGTCCTCGAACTCAACGAGCAATTCGAGGAAGGCGTCCGCCGCGAAGTCTACGAAGAAACCGGCATGAACGTCCGCGTAGAACGGCTCACGGGCGTCTACAAAAACCTCACTGCAGGCGTCGTTGCGCTGGCCTTCCGCTGCACTCCGCTTGGAGATCCCGACCCAGCTACCGCTGAGGCTGTGGCGGTCCGGTGGGCTGAGCTCGCTGAGATCTCCGACCTGATGGACCCCGCATATGCGGTTCGCGTCACTGACGCGTTCGGCGATTTCGCCGTTACTCGCGCGCACGACGGAATACATCTCGTGGTGACGGGCTACTAGCTAGTCGCGCTCGAATCGAGTTTCCTTCCGACACCGCTACGTATCTTCCCCAGACCAAGCAGGACTCCTGATCATAGGCCTGAGAATAGCGCCGAACAGCGGAAATACCCTTCGTTGGTTAATGTCACGTCTCGTTGTTACGCATCGTTTCATCCGCTGAGACGGCCCACAGACGTCCCCGGTGCGGACCGGTCCATGGTCATCAGCGCGTGCGTGCCCGGTGGTCACAGGTGTGTGGAGACGAAAGATGAGCCCACAATCGCGCCTGCGACTCGGCAGGCGTGGCGCTTCAGGACGAATGGGAGACGGCGGCAAAGCCTTCTGATCCCTAGTCGCAGGCAACTCCCCGCTACTACCTGCAAATTGTCGAGGGCCCGACCTCATCCTCGGGTCCAGGTCCAGCGAGGTTCGTAGTCGTCCGTGACCGTTGATGTAGCAATTGATGTAGGCCAAGAGACTCGTCGGTCGCGGGCTCTGCTCGACTGTGCGTCCACCCGCCAAGCACCAGATTCTTTGTCAGGAGCTTTTTTCGACCAGGCTCCCCAAGAGGCCCGACCGGATCGCCAGGGATCTTGCACGCTGGGGCTGTGTGGCATCTCGTCAACCTGGCGCCAGCCCGACCACACGGCAAGCCCGGGGGCAGCTCTCGACGGAACCGGTGCGTGCGTCGTCTGGCTCTGCCCAAAGGGCTGCCGTGTGGTAGCCCTTTGGGGAGGTCGATGGGATGCCACACTCCGCCCAGCCCGACCCAGCCGCAGCAGTGCTCGTAGCCGGATCGGGCAAGATCGTTGCGCTCCGCGATGTCTCCGTGATGTCCTGCTGCCAACCTTGAACGCTCCACCGCGGCGAGTTCAGCGGCCAGGACGAGGGGCAGATAGGGGAGTAGGTCAAGACCCGCGCTGTGATCGGATCCACTCCTGGAGCTGGCGGCCCCGCTCGTGCTCACCAAGCGCGCGCAGGTCGTTGGCGAGGTTATTGGCCGAGGTCAGGGTGTGGGGGTGGTTCTCGCCCAGCACGCGGCGACGACGGGTCAGGGTGTCCTCGTCGAGCTGACGGGCTGACTCGTGCTCACCCAGATTGGTCAGGTCGAGGGCGAGGTTGCTGGCCGAGTACAGGGTATGGGGGTGGTCTTCGCCCAGCACCCGACGAGAGCGGGTCAGAGTGTCCTCGTCGAGCTGGCGGGCCGCCTGCTGCTCACCCACCGCACGCAGGTCGGCGGCGAGGTTGCTGGCTGAGTACAGGGTTTTAGGGTGGTCTTCGCCCAGCACCCGACGGGAGCGGGTCAGAGTGTCCTCGTCGAGCTGGCGGGCCGCCTCGTGCTCACCCCCCGCACGCAGGTTGATGGCGAGGCTGATGGCCGAGGCCAGGGTCTGGGGGTGGTCTTCGCCCAGCACCCGACGGGAGCGGGTCAGAGTGTCCTCGTCGAGCTGACGGGCCGCCTCGTGCTCACCCAACACGAGCAGGGTGGTGGCGAGGTTGCGCGCTGAGGCCAGGGTGTCGGGGTGGTTTTCGCCTAGCACCCGACGGCGGTGGGTCAGGGTGTCCTTGTCGAGCTGGCGGGCCGTCTCGTGCTTACCCAGCGCGTGCAGGTCGGCGGCGAGGTTGCGCGCTGAGGTCAGGGTATCGGGGTGGTCCTCGCCCAGCAGCTGCTGGTTCAGCTGGAAAGCTCGTTCGAACAGAAGTTGGGCTGGTCTGGGTTCTCCTCGGGTTTGGAGGTAGGTGGCGGCGCGGTCGAGCAGCCAGGCAACATCCCCGCTGCTGGCCGGGTCGATGTGACTGCTGGCGTCGGTAGCGGCGAGCACATGGGGCAGCAACACTCGCCAGGTTGGCCAAGTGGCTGGGTTGTTCCACGGATCGGCGGGCACCGCCGAGCGCAGCAGTCGCAGGACGACCCTGTCCTTCTTGTTCCCGTCTGGTCCGCTGCCAGCGCGGCTGCGCAGGATGGCTTGCACCAGCCGGTGCAGCTGCACGGTGTCGGCGCCGATACGGGCCAACGCCCGCCGGCGCAGCAGCCGAGTCAGCCCCACGAACCGGAGCGGGTCGGCGGCCGCAGTGGCCAGCGGTTCGGGCAGCCGGTCGCAGTGGGCGGTGAAAAGAGTGAACGGGATCGGCTCGGGCGCCAGCTGCGCGGCCAGCACCAGCAGATCCAGCCCGGCCGGTTCCTCGCTAGCCAGCCGGTCGAAGGCCAGATGCCAGCTGGCCGCCAACGAAACCGGATAGCCCACCGGCGTTCCGTGAGTAAGTACCTCGGCGGCCCGGCTCGTCAGCAGCTCCAGGTACTGTCCGGTGGTCTTACCAGTCTCCGCCAGGAATGCGGCCGCCTGCCACACCGCCAAGGGTAGATCCTCCAGCGCCTGGGCGACCCTGTGAGCATCGGGTTCGGACAGCCCTGCAACCCGCTGCCGCAGCAGACTGATCGACTCCGTCCGGTCGAATACGTCCACCGACACCGGGGTGGCCAACTCGTGCCAGTCGGGATTGCGGGAGGTGATCAGTACATGCCCGCCGCCGCCCGGGAGGTACTTGGCCAAGGCCCGCGGGTCCTCAGCGTTGTCATAGATCAACAGCCAGCGCAGCCGCCCGCGCAGCGCCCCCAGCAGCCGCGACACCGCGGCCGCAACCGTGTCCGCCGGGTCCGCGAGGTCCAGGGTGCCAGCCAACTGGGCCAACCGATCCGGGATCAGCGCTGGCTCTTCTGAGGGCACCCACCACACCACGTCGTAGTCCTCGCCCCACCGGTGCGCATACTCGATCACCAACGCCGTCTTGCCGATCCCGCCCATGCCATGCAGGGCCCGCACCACGGTCGGTCCACCGGACCGCAAGGACTCATGCAGCTCAACCAGCAGGTCCTCGCGGCCGGTAAACGTCGGGCTGCGTGCCGGTACGGTCCACACTCTCCCGCCCGACATCGCCTCCGAACGGGCCTGCGGCAGATCCCGCAACGCCGCAAACAGCACCTCGCTCAGCCCTTCGGGCGTGGTAAACGTCGCGGTGGTCAGCCCACTGTCGGTTAGCCGCGCGCGAAATGCCGCCTGGCGCGCACCATGATCGAGATCGACGAACAGATCCCTGTGTCCTTCCGTCTCCTCGCCGAGCAGAAACACCAGCCGCGGGAGGCCAGCCTCGCTGGCGACCTCGAACTCCAACTCGGTGTAGGACAGCTCCGGGCGATCGGTCACCGGCGAGCCGTACCGAAACCCCACCACCGCCACATACACATCAGCGTCAAGAACAGCGTCCCGGCACACCTGCGCCGGCTGTTCATCCCGCGCACCGAGATACGCCATACCGATGACCGCATCCCCGGCCCTGGCCACGGCCCGCTCCGCCGCCGCCACAAACGAGCGCCCGCCCGGAAGCCGCACCAACTCCGACGTGTGACTCACAAACACCCGCCATGGCCGTGACACGACACCCAGCATCTCACCTCCCAAAGGCTGGCTGCCTCCGGCGGGCTTCGGCTCCGGGATGGCCCCAGGGCCTTGTCACACGAGGAGGTAGCGCGGGTCACCAGGTGGCGCGGGTGTCCCGTCATGCCGGGGCCGGAGGCTCCGAGCCAAGCTCGCAGACCTGACGGGACAACCTCGTGGATGCGAAGACCCGCCGGTCATCAATACTGCGCCGAGCCATCGCCTGGTCCTGACCACGGTGCGCGGCGGAATAGTCGACGCGAATCACTTCAACAAGTACCGGTGGAAGCCTGCGATTCGAGCGATCGGCGTGTCGTGCAGCCGTTACGAGAACGCGTGCACGAGCTGCGGCGCTTCTTCGCCTCGGTGCTGCTCGATCAGGGCGAGTCTATCAAGGCGGTAGCCGAGTGGCTGGGACACAGCGCCCCCTCGTGCACGCTCAAGACCTACACGCACCTCATGGCGAGCAGCAACGAGCGGACCAAGGGTGTGATGGGCTCCCTGTACAGCCGTCGGGACGCAAGCCGAGACCTGGACGGTCCATACACGGCCCAGGAAGATCAGGTGACCTAAAAATGGCTGATCAGTGCGCTGATGCCGGAATATGGACGACATGCTACTCAATAATCATCCACCCCTCCGTTTAGCAAGGTAAATGGTGGGCCTGCAGGTTGGGAAACTATGGTTCAGGGGATCGACGTGGGCGCTCGAGGCGGCTGCCAAGGATCTCGGCGGCTCGGCGGTCGGACTCGCTGACCCAGGCGGCATAGACACGAAGGGTGGTGGCGCCTCCCCCACCGTGGCCGAGTCGGCCGGCGACTGTGCGGAGATCAACTCCCGCGCTGAGCAGCTCGGTGGCGGAGTAGTGGCGCAAAGCGTGCAGGTGGCTGTCGATCCCGAGCTTGGCGCACATCTTCGCGTACCTGTGCGTGACCGCGTCCGGGTCGTAGGGCACGTCCCGAGCTGGCCTGTGCGAGAACAGGTAGGCCTCGTCACTGGGCTCGATATCGAGCTGCAGCGCCAGGTCCTCGTGCCGCTGACGGTGCTGGGTCAGCACCTCGACGGTCGCGGGGTCGACGGAGATCCGGCGCATCTGGTGTGTCTTGGTGTCCTTCACGACCGTCTTGCCGGCCACCCGCACGTAGTTGCGACAGATCGTGAGCTTGCCGGCCGCCAGGTCGACGTCGAGCCACCGCAGCGCAAGTAGCTCGGCCCGGCGCAGCCCGGTCACCATCACGAGCCAGACCAGCGTGCCCCAGTCTTCGTCCTGCTCCCACGACGCAGCGACAATGCGACCAGACTGCTCGACGGTCGGCGGGTTCGGCTGTGGCGGGAGCTGGCGCGGCTTCTTCGCCACGGCTGCCGGGTTCGTCTTGATCCAGTCCCAGCGCACCGCAGCCGCCAGCGCGGCACTGATCGCGAAATGCACGTGCCGGATCGTCGAGCGAGACAGCGGCTGGCACGAGTGCGGCGGGCACTCGACCACCGTGCATCCCACCGCGGCACACTCGTGCTCAGGGTGCCCACCAGCAGGCGGCCGCCCAGGAGGACGACGGTGCCGAACCACCCGGCACTCGTGCGGCTCTTCGGTCCGGTGATCGACCATCGGCCGGCCGTTACACCGCGCCCGGCACCGGCGCAGCTCGGCGTAGAGGTCCTCCAGCATCTTGGCGCTGACCTTGCCCACCGGCACCTGCCCAAGCGTCGGCTTGATGTGCCTGCGAATGTAGGCCTCGTAGCCCTGCCGGGTGTTCTCCTCGACCTCGTGCACCTTCAGCCAGGCATCCAGCGCCGCGCCGAGCGTCGCACGGGTCCGAGCCTGCTGCTGGGACTCCACCTCGGCCCGCAGCCGGGTCAGGATCCGCTGCGCCTCGGCCTCGTCGGTGGTGGACTCGGACAGGTACATCCGCTGGCCAGTAAGCGGATCGAGGCCGGCGTAAACGAGCACCTGTAGGGAGTTGCCGCGCCTGCGGATTGACCCACGCACGCGCCGCTTGCCAGCCTCTTTCGCCACCACCGCAGCATACTCGCCGTCAGTTTGATTGACAGTGATCTACTAGACAGCGGCATCGAGAACAGAAATTGCAGTTCAGCGCGGAGCCGACGCGGGGACTCGAACCCCGAACCTTCCGCTTACAAGGCGGACGCTCTGCCAGTTGAGCTACGCCGGCGTGTGCAGGTCATGGTAGGCGCACCGGAGGAGGCCCAACCGCCCAAGCCCAGGTTCCCAACCGCCGGCCAGGACCACCAGCCGCCCGTGACAGTAAGGCAGCGACGTGATACCACGGGGCACGATGAATCAGGAGAGAACCCGCAGAAGCTGGACCACGGCACAATTCGATCGTCGGAACCTGATGATCACGCCTGCGCTGGTGGACGACGCTACCGTGCATCTCGTCGTGGACCTCGCACTGCGGACCGGGGAGGCGCAGCTGGCGTGCGGAGCGGGGGCGGCCGACGTCACCGCGACCATGCTGGCGATCACCGAAGCGTACGGGCTACCGCAGTGCGAGGTGGACGTGATCTTCACCTCGATAACGGTGTGCTGCCGTCGCGGTGTCGAGGCCTCCCCGGTAACGACAACCCGGGTGGTGCGGTTCCGGAGCCTCGACTACACCCGGCTCGCCGCGCTGGATCAGCTGGTGCTCCGGATCGCGCATCGGGAGCTGACCGCAGGCCAGGCCTACGGGGAACTGGAGGCGCTGCTCGCCAGCACGCACGCTTACCCCCGTTGGGTGGCCACGGTGGCCTGGGCGGGGATGGCTGCCTCGCTGGCGGTGGTGATCGGTATCAGCCTGGGTTTCTTCGACGCTGACTTCGAGTTCTTCGGTGCCGGTTTCGGGCTCGCTGCGGTGGCCGCCGCGGTCACTGCGCTGGTGGACCGGATCGGCCGGGTGCTCAACCGCCGATCGCTGCCGTTCTTCTTCCAGCAGGTCGTCGGTGCCGGGGTGGTCACCACCGTCTCCGTGGGGCTCGCTGGGTTGCTCCCGGACGGGCTGTCCCCGGCGCTGGTACTGGCTGCCGGCCTGACCGTGCTGCTGTCCGGGCTTTCGGTGGTCGGCACCGCGCAGGACGCGCTCACCGGCTTCTACGTCACCGCGGCAGGCCGGGCGTTCGAGGTGGCCCTCATGACGACCGGGCTGGTCGTGGGGGTCGTGCTGGCGCTGCAGGTCGGTGACAAACTGCAGGTCGACCTCACCCCACCGGCCTTCCCCGCCCCGGATCTGAGCGATCTGATGTATCAGGTGCCGGCCGCCGCGCTCACCGCGATGTTCTTCGCGCTGGCCTGCTACGCCCCGCCGCGGGCGCTGCTGGGTGCCGCGCTGGGCGGTCTGACGAGCTTCACGGTCTACGGCCTGGCCCTCTTCGCCGACCTGGGCCCCACCGCATCCTCAGGTCTGGGCGCGATCGTCGTCGGTTTCGTCGGGCGGGTGGTGTCGCGGCGGTTGCGGCTGCCGCCGCTGGTGATGGCGGTGGCGGGGATCGCCCCGCTGTTGCCCGGGCTGACCACCTACCGCGGGCTTCTCCAGTTGGCTGTGGACGACAATCCCGCTGGCCTGCTGACCCTGCTCTCCGCGGCCGGCATCGGTCTCGCGCTGGCGGCCGGTGTGGTGCTCGGTGAGTTCCTCGCCCAACCCGTCCGCACCGGACTCGGCCGCCTAGAGCGCCGGCTGGTCAGCCCGCGACTGGCCGGCCCGCTCGAGTGAGCTACCACACTCGGTAACCATGATGTGCCCAGAGGGACCATCATCACCAGCCGAAAGTCCGATCATGCAGCTAGCCTTGGTAGTGGACCGCTGACGAGGGGGCCACTCTTGTGACCGACGGCACGACCACTCAAAGCGGGCAAGAGCCGACCACGGAAGCCGGTTTCGTGGTAGTCGCCAACCGGCTGCCGGTGGATCTGGAGCCGCTGCCCGACGGAACGTCGCGGTGGAAGTCCAGCCCCGGCGGGCTCGTCACTGCGCTGGAGCCGTTCCTGCGTTCCCGCCGCGGCGCTTGGGTCGGCTGGCCCGGTGTGCCCGACGTCGAGGTGGAGCCCTTCGTCGACGGCGACATCACCTTGCATCCGGTGACGCTGTCCAGCCAGGACATCGTCGACTACTACGAGGGTTTCTCCAACGCGACCCTGTGGCCGCTGTATCACGATGTGGTGGCTCCGCCGGTCTTCCATCGGCACTGGTGGGAGGCCTATGTCGAGGTCAACGAGCGGTTCGCCGCGGCCACCGCCAAGTGCGCCAGCGAGGGGGCGACGGTATGGGTGCAGGACTACCAGCTGCAGCTGGTGCCCCGAATGCTCCGGGAACTACGCCCCGACCTGCGAATCGGGTTCTTCCTGCATATCCCGTTCCCGCCGGTGGAGCTGTTCATGCAACTGCCGTGGCGCACCGACCTGATCCGCGGCCTGCTCGGAGCTGACCTGGTTGGGTTCCACCTGCCAGGGGGCGCGCAGAACTTCCTGTACCTGGCGCGCCGGCTGGCCGGGATGTCGGTGACCAACAGCGCGGTCGGGGTCCGCACCAGGCCCGGGCAGGTCGATGTCGGCGACCGTACCGTTCGGGTTGGCGCCTTCCCGATCTCCATCGACTCGGCCGCGCTGGACCGGCTGGCGCGCAGCAGGCCGGTGCGCCGCCGCGCCGAAGAGATCCGCGACGAGCTGGGTAACCCGGCGACTGTCCTGCTCGGGGTGGACCGGCTTGACTACACCAAGGGCATCGACGTACGGCTGCGCGCGCTGCGGGAACTCTATGCGGAGGGCCAGATTTCGGCCGACGACGTCGTCATGGTGCAGCTGGCGACGCCGTCGCGCGAGCGGGTGGAGCACTACCAGCAAATGCGCAACGGCATCGAGCAGGCGGTCGGCGGGATCAACGGTGAGTTCGGCCGGGTCGGCCACCCTGCGGTGCACTACCTACACCAGTCGATCCCGCGCAGTGAGCTGGTTGCCTTCTTCATGGCCGCAGACGTCATGCTCGTCACGCCCGTGCGGGACGGGATGAACCTGGTGGCCAAGGAGTACGTGGCCTGCCGGCACGACCTGCGCGGCGCCATGGTGCTATCCGAGTTCGCTGGTGCGGCGGCGGAGCTGACCAGCGCGTTCCTGGTCAATCCACACGACCTCGACGGCATCAAGAGTGCCATCCATCAGGCCATCACCATCGACCCCGAGACGGGCCGCAGGCGGATGCGGGCGATGCGGCGGCAGGTGATGACCTACGACGTGGCGCGCTGGGCGCGCTCATTCCTCGACACCCTCGGCCCTGTGGACAACCCGTGAGTGGCGATGC
>JBOHGH010000024.1:0-46817 GCA_050699975.1 Pseudonocardiaceae bacterium
GCGATCGTGCACTCCTACCTCGACACCGCGACCAAATGGGGCATCGACAAACTCGACGCCCTCCGCCAACTCTTCACCACCGGCGCATGGCTACCGCCAGCCCTCAAACCCAGCTGAACAGCTACGTCTCGACTACGTCGCTCGCCAGAAGCTTGGCGGCGCGAACATGACATTCGGCACCGTTTGTCAATTGCCACTACCACCGCCGGACCTATTTACAAGACGAACCCCTTGGTCAAACGAGAATATTTGCGACTGGTTTCTGCGTCGAATTATAGAACTGAGCTTCACCTCTTGGACGATGAAGCAATTTTCCAACGACATTGGCGATGATGGTCCGCCGTTTCGCTGGGACGCAGAGCGTCGGGTACTGCTGCGGGCAGAGCTGGATGCCGCGTTCTTTTACCTCTACAGCGTCAGCCGGGAAGATACCGACTACATTCTCGAAACATTCCCGATCGTCAAACGCAAGAACCAGGCGACGTACGGGGAATACCGCGCGAAGCGGCTGATCCTGGAGGTGTACGATCGGATGGCCGAGGCGATGCGGACGGGAGAGCCGTACCAGACAATCCTCGACCCGCCGCCCGGGCAGGGACCGCGGCATCCCGCGAAATAAGATGAAATTGTTGTTCTTTAACCTGGGCGGCGTGGTCGAGGTGTCGTCGACAGCCTCCGTCCAGGTAAAAGTCGACGAGCCGGCGTCATGTCAGCTAGACTCGATGACGCCGCCGTTCTGTGGAGCGGTCAGGAAGTGAGCCCGGTGCTGAGCCCCCGCCGGACGACGGGGTCCCGGGCTCGCGTCATGTCTGGGGTGGAGTTCAGGCTTCGAGCACTTGGACCAGCCCTGTCAGCTGGTCGAGGTAGCTGTGCCCACCTCGGCGTGCCGCGCCGGCTGCGCCGGCGACGAAGTCAGGAAGCCAAAGCAACGGTTCGCCAGTGCCCGCAGCATGCGCCATGCGAAGTCCGCTGCTTACCGCTTTCGCCGCGCGTAGGGCCGAGAGGAGCTGGCGGTCGGCTTGATCTTGGCGACGTTGCCGACGCTCAAGTACCACCTGTGCCACCCCAGCCTGGTCCAGCTCGCAGAGCAATCGGCGCAGACACAACCGCCGACGTCGCTCGCTACGCTCATCTGCCGCAGCGCGGACCACCACCAGGTGCAGCGCCGGCAGCGTGGCAATGGTCTTGATGCCGAGCATACGGCGGTTGTTGTTCTCGTCGCGCCAGTGCAGTTTGCGCTGGCCGCGTAGCTTCAGGGCTTCGATTGTGGTCCGCACCGTATCGAGATGGTCGACCGCGATCACCGCGGCGGCGAGAAGGTACGCGCCGATGCTGTCGCCCGAGTTCGGCTCCGACTCGTCAACGAAGGCGTGGAAGTTCACTGCTCAAACGCGCCAGACCGACAATGTTGTGTCGAGTTTGCGGTGGCTCTGCGGGGGCTGGAACGAGCCGACTGCGCCCAGTGTGCTCAGCTGCATGGGTGCAGACCCTGGCACGTCACCTCCCTGCTGTGGCTGGTGGGACGCCGGTGACCCTAGCGGCAGCCACCCACGTTTTACGGCTGGCGGGAGTGGTGCGTCTGTGGGATTCGCTCGGCGCCAGCATGCTTGGCGGGCAGCAGGAGCGCGCGTCGGATTTCGGAGCCTACGATGCCCCGGACAGCCAGAAGGCGCCGCGATTGCGGCCTGGGCCCGCAGGCAGTGCCGAGTGGACGTGACAGACCTGGACGTACCGCACGATCCTGGTGATCTCGACGAGGTGAGGGGCGAGGCTCCCCTCGCCTCTCGATCGTGCGGCGAACAGACTGGAGGTGCGCATGAGCCAAGCGACGTCCGCTGGTGAGCTCTGGGGCAGCGCGGAGATCGAAGCTGCTGCGCGCCGGATTCTCGACGCCGGGTTGGGTAAGGGCGAATCACTGATTGAGCCTGCCGTGGCCGCTTGGCTCCCAGCCGTCGCAGCCGATATGCGTCGCCGGATCGTCGACAACCCCGACGAGGGGTCGGGCACGTTCCTCGGCAAGCTGCGAGTGCAACTCGACGGGGCGCCGCGGGCGACCTACCTGCTCACCGCAGAGCTGCTCTACGTCCAGGTAGCGCCGCTATCCAACGTCATGGGGGACACCAAGAAGCGGCGCATCCGCTCCGTGCTGTCGTGGCTGCAACCACCTGCGCAGCTGCCGGCGGACCTGGACGCGGCCCTCGGTGCGACCGGCGCGTTCAACGGGGGCATAGGATTTAATGTCCAGATCTGGCGGCAGGTGGGCTGGCTGCTGTCGTTCGTCGAGCACTGGTGGCGCCAGTCCGACGATGATCGCGCTACCGCGCTGACTGATCCGTGGGCGTTTCGCGAGATCGTGGCCGCGATGGCGGTGGACCAGCCGAGCATTCGCAATGCACTACTGCACCTCGCGTTCCCACGCACCTTCTTTCCGATCGTCAATCAGGACCACAAGCGCGCTATCCGCAACGCCTTCGCTTCCATCATCGGCGGCGCCACAGGCAACGATCCGGTGTCCATCGACCGGGACCTCGAGAATATTCGAATCCGCCACCTCGAGGACGTCGGCGACGGCGACGTCAGGTACTACAACGAACCCTTCGCGTCGCAATGGCAGAAGCTTTCCGACGAGGGCGAGCGTGCCTGGCTCGTGCGGCCCCGACTCGCTGGCGGCAAGCTGGTGTCCCGCTGGCGACAGGAAGGCTTCGTCTCGCTCGCCGCTACCCACCTCGGCGAAGTGCCTCCCGGCGCGGACCGGCAGGAAGTCCGCACCGCCGTCGAAGCCGGTTACCAGCACGTCGAATACGCCCAACGGTTAGCACTCGCAACCGAGTACCACGCCTTCCTCACCGGGATGAAGGTCGACGACCTCGTCGCGACGGTAGCCGACGATCACTTCCACGTCGGCGTGATCACGGGAGACCCCCAGTACGTTGCCGACACCGACGCCCGGCTGCAACGTGCCGTTGCCTGGTCCGTGTCACCTCCGGCACCGGTGGCTGAGCTTCCTTCGCCCCTGTCCACGCAGCTGGCGCAACAGGGCACAATCGTCGATCTCACCCGCGCATATGCACTGATCGCACAACTCGTTCGCACCGAGTCGGACACACCTGACGATTCAATGGTGCCCGAACCGGTGCCACTCACGCAGAGCGGTCCGCCGGTGTTGCGCGCAGCGACGCCCGAGCTGGCCGCAAGCCTGCATACCGACATCGCCTGGCTGCAACGCGTCATCGACCTGCTCACCGACCGGCAGCAGATTGTGCTCTACGGGCCACCAGGCACCGGTAAGACCTTCTTGGCGCGAGCGATCGCCGCGCACCTCACCGATGCAGACGCCGTGCGCATTGTGCAGTTTCACCCGTCGTACTCCTACGAGGACTTCTTCGAGGGCTTCCGACCCACCCCGAGCGACGATGGGTCAGTGGGCTTCTCACTCCGCCCCGGCCCGATGCGTGCGCTCGCCGCCGAGGCACGGCCGGATCCCGCGCGGCCCTACGTTCTCATCATCGATGAGATCAACCGTGCCAACCTCGCTAAGGTCTTCGGAGAGCTGTACTTCCTGCTTGAATATCGCAGAGACGCTATCCGGTTGCAGTACTCACCAGGAGAGTCGTTCAACTTCCCGGAGAACGTGTTCCTCATCGGCACGATGAACACCGCCGACCGATCGATCGCATCCTTGGACTCCGCGATGCGGCGCCGCTTCGCGTTCGTTGAGCTTCATCCCGACGAGCCGCCAGTGCGCGACCTGCTGCCACAGTGGCTCGCGGCCAAGGGCAAGAACGGCGACGAGCGGGCTGCGCTGCTCGCCGCGCTCAACGCAGAGATCGGCGTGGAGGATCACGACTACAAGATCGGCCCGTCATACCTGATGACACCGGATGCCGAGCGCGACGGTGGCCGGGAGCGGATCTGGGAACACTCGATCCTTCCGCTGCTGGAGGAGCATTACTACGGCCGGCTCACCCGCCGGCAGGTGCATGGCCGGTTCGGCCTCGCGGCAATCCGCGCCAAGGCCGTGCCCCCACCGCCACCCGCTGCCGAGCCATGATCACCCTCGCTGAGGACGATCAGCATGGCATCGAAGCGTCCCTCGACGAAAGGCTGGCTGCACAGCTCGAAAGGACCGGATTGGTACGGGTGCGCCCGACCACCAAGGGAAGGTACCGACTGCAGCCACGCGGCCGCCGGGTCGGCGCGGTGCATGTCGGCGGAACCGATGTCGTGGTCACACCCAAGGTCAGCATCGCGCGGCTGCTGTTCCTGCTGGGGTATGCCAACAAGCCAGGTTTCCGCCCCGAAGACGTCGAGGGCACAGAGGAAGAAGACCTGTGGCCGGCGGTCGCTGAGACGCTCTCCAGGCACGTGGAACGTGCGCTCGGGCAGAGCGCCCTCCAGGGCTACGTCACCGAAGAAGCCGCCTTACCGTTGGTGCGCGGCCGTATCCGCGTCGCCGACCAGATCGCCCGGTGGCCCGGCACGCTGCTGCCCATCGAGGTCCGCTACGACGAGTATTCAGTCGATACGCCGGAGAACCGGATCCTGCGTTCGGCGCTGCGCCGGATGCGGGACGTGCCTCGCGTGCCGCCGGCAACGGCTGCCCGGCTCCGGCACCTGGACGCACGGCTCGACGGGGTCACGCCACTCCTGCCGGGAACGCCGTTGCCACAGTGGCGTCCGACCCGGCTCAACGCGCGTTACCACGCTGCTCTCCGCATCGCCGAACTCGTATTGCGCCACCAATCCTTCGAGGTAGGCCCAGGCGGCCTGCCCATCGCTGCTTTCATCGTGGATATGGCGACGGTGTTCGAAGACTTCGTTGGCACCGCGCTACGGGAAGCCTGGGCGGTTCATCCTGGAGAGACGCGATTGCAGCACGAGACCAATTTCGACGATTCCGGCGCCATGCGGATCAGGGTCGACATCCTCCATTGCGTGGCCGGTGAGCCGCGAATCATTGCCGACGCCAAGTACAAGATCGAGTCCGGAAGTGGTCGCTATTCCAACCATGACCACTACCAGATGCTCGCCTACTGCAACGCCTTGCGCGTTCCCGCTGCCTGGCTCGTATACGCAAGTGGCTCGCAGGGCACGGTCACTCGCCGCGTGTGCAACACCAACATCGAGATCGTCGAATATCCATTGCGTCTGGACGAGCCGCCCTCCTCGCTGTTGGCACAGATCGGCAACCTTGCGCAGTCAGCGTGGCAGCGCAGCGTCGACACACCGGCCAGCAATACCGTCACAGAGTGACACTACCTGGGCGAGTGTTGTTCCCGCAGCACCAAGTATCTGGAGGACCTCCAAAGCCCAGTGGCCCCGTCGTGCCCGGTCTCGATGGACCGCGTACCAGTCCAGTTGCTGGAGAGCGAGCGCCAGTGGGGGATCCGGGAGCGACCAGGGATCGGGCCGCCGACCACCTCGACATTGGCTACGCATGGCCGAAGAAGCTAGCGGCGGCTTGGGCACGAACCCTTGCACAACGGTGACCTGAACAGCGGTCGTTTGCGTTTCCGCTGGTCAGACGTGGCGCCCCCGGCAGGATTCGAACCTGCGCTCCCGCCTCCGGAGGGCGGTGCTCTATCCCCTGAGCTACGGGGGCATGCCGATCATCGATACGCCGTGGCAGAGCCTACCGCACCGACCTTCCATGCCCTGCGTGCAGCGCTGCTCAGCTCGGCGGCGGTAGCGGCTGCGCCCCTCGCTGGGTGATCAGCTGGGCCAGGTACTCGCTCTCGGCACCCTGCGAGATGATGATCTTCTCGGCCAGGTTGCGCACCTGCGCTGTCTCGGCGTGCTGAGCGGTGTACGTGGCCATCGGCACCCCTCCCTGGTGGTGGCGCAGCATCAGCTGCAGGAACAGCACGTCGAACTGTCCGCCGGTGGCCGACCGGAGCCGCTCCAGGTCGGCGGGTGTCGCCATCCCCGGCATCACTGCCACCCCGGCCGTGTCCCCGCTGCCATGCGCCATCCCGGGCATCGAGGTGTCACTCATCCAGGTCATGTACCGACCGGTGGGCAGCGCCGCGGCATCCCACAAGCTGAGCCAGCCCTGCATCCGGCCGACCTGCTCGAGTTGGGTGGCCTCGATGTCGAAGGCGATCGACCGGATCGCGGGGTCGGCGCTGCGGTCCCGGGCCAGGCTCGCCATCAGGACCGCCTGGCGGTGGTGCACCGACATGTCCTGGGCGAAGCCGATGTCCACCGAGCCGCCATCGGGCTGCGGCAGAGCCCCGACCGCTCGCTGCAGCGACATGCCCAGCGCTGCTCCGAGCAGGAGCACGGCCAGCACCGCACCGCCAATGGCCACCAGGCGAGGCCAGCGCCCGGTGGGCCGATTCGCACCGGCCGGGACCTCAGCGCTGCGCGGACTCCCGCCGCTGGGGCTGGTCCCGGTGATCGTCTCTGCCACGGCGTGGTTCACCCACCTGCGGGCGGTGCCGCCCCGTCACCGGGTGTCAGATCCTGGCCCCCCGCGAAGTCCATCGGGACAGCGTCCGGCCCGGGGGGCTCGGCAACGAACGGTGGCGGTGTCGCCGGATCGAACGCGCCGGTCAGGGTGTCGCAGCTGGCCCCGATCTCGGGATAGGTGTACTGGTTGATCCGCAACGCCTGGATGAACTGGTCGATCCTCTTGTCGGCGGGATCCGTGAGCTTGAGCTGGTGCCCCCAGGACTGCAGGGAGATCGGCGAGTCCAGACCGGGGTAGGGCGAGAGCATGAGGTAGCTCTCTCCCTGCACCTGATCCCGCAGCGACTGCAGCGCCGGACCGGTGATCTTGTCCGGGTCATAGGTGATCCAGACGGCGCCGTGCTCGAGTGCGTGGACCATGTTCTCGTTGCGCACCGCCGTCTCGTAGACCACGCCGTTGCAGGCCGCCCAGGTCGCGTCGTGCGGGCCGCCGAAGGGGGGGCTGTGGTCGTAGGCGACTCGCTTGTCGGGACCAATGTGCCCGCGGTTGCTCTCGCCGTAGCTCTGAGTGACTACGCCCTCGATCTGGGCCGAGGGGTCCTTGTTGTCGGCGGTGGGGGTGAAGGCGCGCCGATCTTCGTACCGGATGAACAGGTAGTAGAAGATGCCGACCGCGAACACCACGACGGCGAGGACCGCCGCCACCGTGCCCCACGGTCTGGGCTTGGTCGACGTCACCACTGAGCGGGCGTTGCGCACCGCCTTGCTGCTCTTGCCACTGGGCATGCCTGGCCTGGTCCTCGTTCACCTTGGGATCCACCTACGGCGGCTAGTCTAGGGATCGTCCCGGGGGCCGTCCGACCGGCTCACCGACCAGGCTCGACGGCTCCCTAGACTTCCAGGGGTGACTCCCGCTGCGCTCGCCGAGCTGGTCCGATCCGTCGCCCACGACGTGCTGATCGACCATGGTCTCGACCCCGCCGTGCTTCCTGCCGCGGTGATCGTCGAGCGCCCGCGCGACCCCGAGCACGGCGACTACGCCACCAATGTGGCGCTGCAGACCGCGAAGCTGGCCGGGGTGGCGTCCCGGGAGTTCGCCGGATGGATGGCCGATGCGCTGGCGCAACACCCGGGGGTGCGCACCGCCGAGGTCGCCGGGCCCGGCTTCCTCAACCTGCGACTGGCAGCCGATGCCCAGGGCGAGATCGTCGCGCAGGTGCTCGCTGCCGGGGAGAGTTTCGGCGCCGGGCAGGACCTGGCCGGCCGCCGGGTGAACCTCGAGTTCGTCTCGGCGAACCCCACCGGCCCGCTGCACCTTGGTGCCGCGCGCTGGGCAGCGGTGGGCGATGCGCTGGGCCGGATCCTCACCCTCGCGGGCGCCGCAGTGACCCGGGAGTACTACTTCAACGACGCTGGCGCGCAGATCGACCGGTTCGTCGCCTCGCTGGTAGCGACCGCGAGCGGGCAGCCTGCCCCGGCCGACGGCTACCGCGGTGACTACATCGCAGACATCGCCGCCGAGGTGCTGCGCCGCGAACCCGGTGCACTGCAGGCTGCCGACTCCGACGAGGTTTTCCGCCGGGTCGGCGTCGGCCTGATGTTCGACGCGATCAAGCGCTCGCTGCACGAGTTCGGCACCGACTTCGACGTCTGGTTTCACGAGCAGTCCCTGCACGACTCCGGCGCGGTCGATGCGGCCGTCGCCCAGCTCAAGGACTCCGGGGCGTTGTACTTCGCCGACGGCGCCTGGTGGCTGCGCTCCTCGGCGTACGGCGACGACAAGGACCGCCCGGTCATCAAGAGTGACGGAGCACCCGCCTACATCGCCGGGGACATCGCCTATTACCTGGACAAGCGCGCCCGCGGGTTCGACCTGTGCGTTTACATGCTCGGCGCCGACCACCACGGCTACATCGGCAGGCTCAAGGCCGTCGCCGCCGCGCTGGGCGACGACCCGGCCACCGTCGAGGTGCTCATCGGGCAGCTGGTGAACCTGGTGCGTGAGGGTGTCGGAGTGCGGATGAGCAAGCGCGCGGGCACCGTTGTGACCATGGAGGACCTCGTCGAGGCGGTGGGGGTGGACGCCGCGCGGTATGCGCTGATCCGGTCCTCGCATACCTCGCCGATCGATATCGACCTCGAACTGTGGTCCAAACGGACCAGCGACAACCCGGTGTTCTACGTGCAGTACGCGCACGCCCGGCTGGCGTCGCTGGCCCGCAACGCCACCGATCTCGGGATCAGCTTCCAGGGTGCCCAGCTCGGGTTGCTGGGCCATGAGCGGGAGGGTGAGTTGATCCGCACGCTGGGCGAGTTCCCGCGCATCGTGACTTCGGCCGCCCAGCTGCGCGAGCCGCACCGGGTGGCCCGCTACCTGGAACAGCTGGCCGGCGCCTACCACCGGTTCTACGACACCTGCCGGGTGCTCCCACTGGGTGATGAACAACCAGGCCCACTACACGCCGCCCGGCTGGCGTGCAGCGATGCGACCCGGCAGGTGCTGGCCAACGGCCTTGGCCTGCTCGGGGTGAGCGCACCGGAGCGGATGTGAGGGCGCACCCCGCCGGGCCGCGACACGCCGACGTGCTGGCCCGGTCCTCCACCGCAGGTCCGTGCCCGACCGGCTCAGTCGATAATGTTCAGGCCGAGCTGCACGCGCTGCACCCGGCGGTATGGCCGCGTGGGGCGCACCGCGGCGACGACGGCGCGGTGCGGCTGGCCGGGGTGGAGGTCGGCGAGCTCGCCGAGACCTACGGGACGCCGCTGTTCGTCGTCGACGAGGCGGACTTCCGGGCCCGTTGTGCCGAGCATGCGGCCGCCTTCGGCGCGGCGCAGCGGGTGCACTACGCGGCCAAGGCCTTCCTGTGTTCCGAGGTCGCTCGCTGGGTGGCCGAGCAGGGCCTGGGCCTGGACGTGTGCACCGGAACCGAGCTCGCGCTGGCCCTGCACGCCGGCTTTCCCGCACACCGGATCGCGATGCACGGCAACAACAAGTCCGCCGCTGAGCTGACCGCCGCTGTGACGGCCGGAGTCGGTGCGGTGGTGCTCGATTCCTTCCTGGAGATCGCCCGCCTGGACGACATCGCCCGCCGGCACGGCGTGGTCCAGCCGGTGCTGGTTCGGGCGACGGTCGGGGTCGAGGCGCACACCCACGAGTTCATCGCCACCGCGCACGAAGACCAGAAGTTCGGATTCTCGCTGGCTGCAGGAGACGCCGCAGAGGCCGTCCGCCGCGTGCTCAAATCCGACGGGCTGCGCCTGGTGGGGCTGCACAGCCACATCGGCTCGCAGATCTTCGACGCCGACGGCTTCGAGGTGGCGGCGCACCGGATGGTCGGTCTGTTCGCCACGATCCGCGACGAGCACGGGGCCGACGCGATCGCCGGCGTATCCACGCTGGATCTCGGGGGCGGGCTGGGGATCGCCTATACCGCCCAGGACGATCCGCCACCTCCGGCCACGCTGGCCGCGCAGCTGCGGTCCATCGTGGACGAATACTGCCGGGCGGCCGGACTGCCCGCCCCGGGGCTGGCCGTCGAGCCGGGCCGGGCCATCGCCGGACCCGGCACGGTGACGCTGTATGAGGTCGGCACCATCAAGGACGTGACGGTGGGGGCATCGACCCGGCGGCGTTACGTCTCGGTGGACGGCGGGATGAGCGACAACGTGCGCACCGCGCTGTACGACGCGAGCTACGACTGCCGCCTGGTCTCGCGCTGCTCCGAGGCGCAGCCCGCGCTGTCCCGGGTGGTCGGCAAGCACTGTGAATCGGGTGACGTGGTGGTCCGGGACTGCTGGCTGCCCGACGATCTGGCCCCCGGCGATCTGGTAGCGGTTGCCGGCACCGGCGCGTACTGCTACTCCATGTCCAGCCGGTACAACCTGCTGCCTCGCCCTGCCGTGGTCGCGGTGCGCGACGGTGCGCACCGGCCGCTGCTGCGCCGGGAGACGATGGCCGATCTGCTGTCCCTGGAGATGGAGGGCGAAGTCACGTGACGCTGCGGGTGACGGGGGTGACAGCCGACCCATCCTGGCCCGGGGTGATCGAGGCCTACCCGGACCGGATCCGGGTAGGCCCGGGTTGCCGGGTGGTGACCCTGCAGGAGGGCGGCACTCCGCTGCTGCCTGCTCCCACGTTGTCGCAGCGCACCGGCTGCGAGGTGTGGCTCAAGGTCGAGGGCGCCAACCCCACCGGCTCCTTCAAGGATCGCGGGATGACCCTCGCGGTGACCGAGGCGCTTGGCCGCGGTGCGGAGGCGGTGCTGTGCGCCTCGACCGGTAACACCGCCGCCTCGGCCGCCGCCTATGCGGCCCGGGCTGGCATGGCCAGCGCCGTGCTGTTGCCTCGCGGCAAGATCGCGCTGGGCAAGCTCGCGCAGGCCACCGTGTACGGCGCCCGGATCCTGGCCGTGGACGGTAACTTCGACGACTGCCTGGAGCTGGCCCGCAAGACCGCCGCCGATTACCCGGTCACCGCGCTGGTGAACTCGGTGAACCCGGTACGGCTGCAGGGGCAGAAGAGCGCGGCGTTCGAGATCTGCGACGTGCTGGGGCGCGCCCCGGACGTGCATTGCCTGCCGGTCGGCAACGCCGGCAACATCACGGCCTACTGGATGGGTTACACCGAGTACCACGCCGACGGGTTGGTGCCCGGCCGGCCGCGGATGTTCGGGTTCCAGGCGGCTGGTGCCGCGCCGCTGGTGCACGGTGCGCCGGTGTTGCATCCGGACACCATCGCCACCGCCATCAGAGTCGGTAGCCCGGCCTCCTGGGACGGTGCGATGCGGGCCCGGGCCGAGTCCGGAGGGTTGTTCGAAGCGGTCACCGATGAGCAGATCCTCGCCGCGTACCGGCTGCTGGCGGGGCAGGAGGGGGTGTTCGTCGAACCGGCCTCGGCCGCCGCGGTGGCCGGGTTGTTGGGGGTCGCCGACGACGGCCGGTTGCCCCGCGGATCCCTGGTGGTGTGCACAGTGACCGGGCACGGGCTCAAGGATCCCGACACCGCGCTACGCGGCGTTCCCGACCCCGAGCCCACGCCGGTCGATCCCGCCGCGGTGGCCGCCGCTCTGGATCTTGCGTGACTGTAGTGACCCTGCGGGTACGGGTACCGGCTTCCACTGCCAACCTCGGGCCGGGATTCGATGCGCTCGGGTTGGCCCTGGCCCTCTATGACGACGTCGAGGTGGCGCTGGCGCCTTCCGGTCTGCGGGTCGAGGTTCGGGGCGAGGGCGCCGGCCAGGTGCCCACCGACGAAACACACCTGGTCGTACGTGCGCTACGGGCCGCCTGCGCGCGATGCGGCTACCGGGTCGACGGCATGGTGCTGCGTTGTCACAACCGCATCCCGCACTCCCGGGGGTTAGGCTCGTCAGCCGCAGCCGCCGTCGCCGGGGTGCTCGCCGGCTACGCGTTGGCGGGAATGGAGCCGGGACAGGTGGCGTTGGACCTGGCAGCTGGGTTCGATGGGCATGCCGACAACGTCGGCGCAAGCCTGCTCGGCGGTCTGGTGATCTCTTGGCAGGACGAGCAGTCTTTTCGCGCCGTTCGCCTGGAGCCGCATCCGGATCTTGCCCCTGTCCTGCTGGTGCCGGAGATGACATCGTCGACCGAGGTCACCCGCGGGCTGCTACCCGCCAAGGTGCCCCACATCGATGCAGCGTTCACCGCTGGTCGCGCCGCGTTGGCCGTGCATGCGTTGACTGCGGCCCCGCAGTTACTGCTGGACGCTACCGAGGATCGGTTACACCAGAACTACCGCCGCCCGGCCTATCCGGCGACGGGGCGGTTGGTGGACACCTTGCGCGCGGCTGGGGTGCCCGCTGCGGTCTCAGGAGCAGGGCCGACGGTGCTCGCGCTACCCCCCCGGGGACAGCTACCGGCTGTAGTGGATACCGCCGGTTTCACCTGCTACCGGCTCGATGTGGCTCGTGACGGTGCCACCGTCGAGCGGAGGTGATCCACCTATCCGCGGGCCGGTTGTTGCCGCGGCGGCGCTGGACCGATAAGCTCAAGGGCGTTCAGACACCGCGTGCACGGGCGCCGGTGCCGAGTTCGGGGCCTCTCACCCGGGCAATCTTGTCCCGCCCTCCAGTTTCACCGCAGCGGGAAGGCTGGCACCCACACCCTGGCCGCATTGAACATGTCCCGTGCCGGTCGGCTCGACACCGATGATTTTGTGGTACGCGAGCCTCCCGCACCGGACCACGCGCCGTCCGCATACCGCCGGACGGCGAGCAGGCTGACCTGAGCTGTGTCTCAGGTCGGTTAGGAAGGACCTGTGTGAGCGACATCAATCTGTTGGGCAACGACGTTCCCGCTGCGGCGTCTTCGGACCAGCAGCCAGCTGAACAAGCTGCGTCGGCTGTGACCTCTTCGGACAACGGAACGGCTACCCGCCGGCGTGGTGGGCTGTCCGGGATGGTGATGGCTGATCTTCGCAAGCTCGCCGGCGAATTGGGGATCCCCGACACCGCCGGTATCCGCAAGAACGATCTGATCTCGGCGATCAAAGAGCGGCAGGGCGCCGTTCCCCGGCAGCGGCACGCCGGCGCCGATCAGCTCCCGCTGGACGGCGCTGTGCCTCACGTGCAGAGCCCGTTATCTCCAACGGGGGTCCAGACCGGGTCCCGGACCGGGACTGCTGGGGAGGTTCAGTCCACTGGGGTTCAGGCCACTGGGGTCCAGACGGACGCGCAGCAGGTCACCGCGCCCGCGCCGCTGACCGGCGACCAGCAGGACCGGGATCAGCCGGATCGGGACACCGACGGTGCGGACCGGTCGCGCAACCGGCGTCGTCGCCCTGCCCGCGCCGGTGATGCGCCTCGCTCCCAGAGCAATCAGGCCCAGAGTAATCAGGCGCAGAGTAATCAGGCCCAGAGTAATCAGGCCCAGAACAGTCAGACCCAGAGTGACCAGATCGCGGGTGATCAGACCCGGAGTGATCAGAACGGGGTCCAGAGCTCGGGCGGTCCGAATGGCGCGCGCGATGACGACGACGACGGCAATCGTCGGCGTGGCCGGCGCTTCCGCGACCGCAACCGCCGAAACCGCAATGAACGCGGTAGCGATCGTCGTGACGGTGGTGAGCTGGAGGTCCGCGAGGACGACGTCTTGCTGCCTGTCGCGGGAATCCTCGACGTGCTGGACAACTACGCGTTCGTCCGCACTTCGGGCTACCTTTCCGGACCCAACGACGTGTACGTGTCACTGTCGCTGGTCCGCAAGCATTGGCTGCGCCGAGGTGACGCGATCACCGGAGCGGTGCGCCAACCTCGCGACGGCGAGCAGCAGCGACAGAAGTTCAACCCGCTTGTTCGGGTCGATACCATCAACGGCCTGGAAGCCGAGCAGGCCAAGCAGCGCCCGGAGTTCACCAAGCTGACCCCGCTGTACCCCAACGAGCGGTTGCGGCTGGAGACCGAGCAGAACCTGATGACCACCAGGGTCATCGACTTGGTGATGCCGATCGGCAAGGGTCAGCGGGCGCTCATCGTCTCACCGCCCAAGGCTGGCAAGACGATGATCCTGCAGGCGCTCGCCAACGCCATCACCACCAACAACCCGGAATGCCACCTTATGGTCGTGCTCGTCGACGAGCGGCCGGAGGAGGTCACCGACATGCAGCGCTCGGTGAAGGGCGAGGTCATCGCCTCGACTTTCGACCGCCCGCCGTCGGACCACACCTCAATCTCCGAGCTGGCCATCGAGCGGGCCAAGCGGCTGGTGGAGATGGGCCACGACGTGGTCGTGCTGCTGGACTCGATCACCCGGCTGGGCCGCGCTTACAACTTGGCGGCACCGGCATCGGGCCGGATCCTGTCCGGTGGTGTGGATTCCACCGCGCTCTACCCGCCGAAGCGGTTCCTGGGCGCGGCTCGCAACATCGAGGATGGCGGCTCGCTGACCATCTTCGCGACCGCCCTGGTGGAGACCGGGTCGACGATGGATACCGTGATCTTCGAGGAGTTCAAGGGAACCGGGAACGCCGAGCTCAAGCTCGATCGCAAGATCGCCGACAAGCGAATCTTCCCGGCCATCGACGTCAACCCGTCCGGCACTCGTAAGGAAGAGCTGCTGCTGTCCCCGGACGAGCTGGCCATCCACCACAAGCTGCGGCGGGTGCTGTCCGGTCTGGAGTCGCAGCAAGCCATCGACCTGCTGCTGGACCGCCTACGCAAGTCGAGAACCAACATCGAGTTCCTCATGCAGGTCTCCAAATCCGCCGCCGGCAACGGCGACGACTAACCCAGCCGACCACCCCAAGCCGCAGTCCGGATGCAGAACGCGGTAATCAGGCGCGGCCGCGGTGCAGTCTGGATGCAGAATGCGGTAATGAGGGCGGCGCGAGGCGGGAACACTGCGGCACCGCTGATGGTTGTGCTGGGGGTCTGGCAGACTGCCCACGCAGTCCGGCTCCGGTTCACTCCGTCCATGCGCGGCGGGGACCCGGCGGCCACGAAGAGAGGACATCCATGAAGCAGGGCATTCACCCGGAGTACGTCGACACGGAGGTCGCCTGCAGCTGTGGCAACACTTTCGCCACTCGCAGCACCAAGCGTGACGGTCAGATCCACGTCGATGTGTGCTCCAACTGTCATCCCTTCTACACCGGCAGGCAGAAGATCCTGGATACCGGTGGCCGGGTGGCGCGTTTCGAGAAGCGCTACGGCAAAAGGCAGAAGTAGGGCCCGATAAGTAAGGATTGTGTCGACTAGGGATCGGTGAGATCCGTGGACACCGCGGCAGTTGAGGCGTTGCTGGACCAGCACGCCGAGCTGGAGCGACAGCTCGCCGACCCCGCGCTGCATGCTGACCAGGACACAGCCCGCAAGGTGGGGCGGCGCTACGGAGAGCTGTCCCGCATCGTCCGGGTGGTGCGCGAGCTGGATCAGGCCCGCGGTGACGTTGCGGCCGCTCGTGAGCTGGTCACCGAGGATCCTGCGTTCGCTGCCGAGGCGGACACCCTCGCCGAACGGATCCCGCGGCTGGAGAGCGAGCTAGCCGAGCTGTTGTTGCCCCGTGATCCGCACGACGACGCCGATGTGGTCATGGAGATCAAGTCAGGGGAGGGCGGCGCGGAGTCCGCGCTGTTCGCCGGGGACTTGCTGCGAATGTATCTGCGCTACGCCGAGCGGCACGGCTGGCAGGCCGAGGTGCTCGACGCCACCGAGGCCGAGCTGGGCGGCTACAAGGACGTCACGGTTGCGGTGAAGGGTGGCCCAGTAAAATCGGCTCCAGCCGGTGTCTGGGAGCGGCTGAAGTTCGAGGGTGGGGTGCATCGGGTCCAGCGGGTCCCAGCCACCGAGTCGGCCGGGCGGATTCACACCTCCGCCGCGGGAGTGCTGGTCTACCCCGAGCCCGACGAAGTCGAGATCGATCTCGAGGAGAAGGACCTGCGCATCGACGTCTACCGCTCTTCGGGTCCTGGTGGGCAGAGCGTCAACACCACCGACTCCGCAGTGCGCATCACCCACCTGCCGACCGGGACCGTGGTGTCCTGCCAAAACGAGAAGTCGCAGATCCAGAACCGGATCCGGGCCACGGCAGTGCTGCGGGCCCGGCTGCAGGCGCTCGCTGAGGAGAAGGCCCAGCAGGAGGCCTCCGAGCAGCGCCGCTCGCAGGTTCGTACCGTGGACCGCTCCGAGCGGGTGCGCACCTACAACTTCCCGGAGAACCGGATCTCCGACCACCGGGTGAACTACAAGGCGCACAACCTCGATGCCGTGCTGGACGGGGACCTCGACGGCGTGCTCGACGCGCTGATCGCGGCGGACCGCGAGATGCGGCTGCGACGATCGTGAAGCTGCGACGATCGTGAAGTGGGGCGCTCGTGGGTAGGCAACCGCTGCGCCTTGCCATGCTCGAGGCGGAACGGGTCCTCACCGATGCCGGTGTCGCCTCCCCGCGGGTGGACGTCGAACTCCTCGCCGCACACGTGCTCGGTGTGCAGCGCGGGCGGCTGCCGATGGTTCCGCTGGTCGATCCACCAGTGATCGAGGCGTTGCGCGAGCTGGTGTCCCGACGCGTCGCGCGGGTGCCGTTGCAGCACCTCACCGGGACTGCCACGCTAGGCGCCGTCGAGGTCGCAGTGGGGCCCGGGGTATTCATCCCGCGCCCTGAGACCGAGGTGCTGCTGGCCTGGGGGCTGGCCGCGCTGGAGGGCGTTACGCGGCCAGTGGTGGTCGATCTCTGCACGGGATCCGGCGCGCTGGCGCTGGCGGTGGCACACGCCAGGCCCGATGCGCAGGTGCACGCCGTGGAACTCCAGCCGGCGGCCCTGAGCTGGGCGCGGCACAACGCCGACACACGGGCGGAGGCGGGGGACACCCCGGTGGTGCTCTACGCCGGCGACGTCGCCGACCCCGGACTGCTCGGCGCTCTCGACGGGATGGCTCATCTGGTGTTGTGCAACCCGCCCTATGTCCCGGTGGGCGCTGCGTTACCGCCTGAGGTCGCGCTGCACGACCCGTCTGACGCCGTCTTCGCAGGCCAGGACGGTCTCGCGGTCATCCCCGACGTGGTGCGCACCGGAACCCGGTTGCTGCGCGAGGGTGGAAGTATCGCCATCGAACATGACGACTCCCACGCCGAAGCCGTCCCCGCGTTGCTGGCAGCCCGGCGGGTGCTCACCGACGTGGCCGATCACCTCGACCTCACCGGACGGCCGCGGTTCGCCACCGCCCGGCGCCACGCGCTGCCCGTCACGCTCAACCGCCCTTCCTGAGCGTGTCCAGGGTGAGGGAGGCGACCGCGTGCATGCCGCGGATGTTGGGGTGCATCGGGTGGGCCGGGCTGGTAGGGGTGGTTCCCTCCACCCACTTCACTTCGGGTGGTTGGCACACGTCGCGGTTCGGTGACGCGGCATAGGAGTCGATGAATACCGCACCGTGGTCGTTGGCCTGGTCGGCGAGCATGGCGGTCAGCTGCTGCTCTAAGCCGTCCAGGTAGGGCACATCGCCGAGGGCGATCGGGACGATCGGGTAGCAGCCGACCGCGGGCGGCAGGATCCGCAGGTAGGCCACCACAAGCACGGTCGCTTGCGGAGAGCGTTGCCGGATGCCCTTCAGCACCTCGGCGACCTTCGGTGCCACGGCGGGAATGCGCTGGGCGTAACGGTCGGTACCGCCGGCGGTAGCCTGCTGCCGGCACGGGTCTCCCAGCGGGTTGGTACGGCTCAGTGCGAAGCAGGTGTTGAAGATGTCCTCGAGGCCGAAATCGTTGCCGCCGATCGTCACGGTGACCAGGTCGGTGTCCGGTCGCAGGGCGTCAAACTGTGGCGGGTTGGTACCGCCGCCGCTCAGCGGTGCTTGCTGGGAAACCGTCATGTGGTCGGTCCGCGCCCCGCTGCAGGTCACGTCGGTGTAATCGACGAGGCCGAGTGCCGTGGCGACCAACGCCGGGTAGTTGCGGGTGGAGCGCCCGCAGCCGATCGGATCGGTTCGCTGCTCAGGGATCACAGGACCCGCCGCGAAGGAGTCGCCGAGCGCGACGTAGTGCTGCGGTGAACTGGCGGTCTGCGCGGCTGTGGTCGGCTGGGCAGCTCCGGTGGCGGCAAGTCCGAGCAGTGCGATCACTGTGCCTGCCATGGCCACGAGGGCACGGCGACACAAAGGCACACGACCCCCCAGAAGCGAACGAACCCTCCCCAACGGAGACAAATCGTGCCGTTTCCGACCCCTCCACGTCAACGCCGGGTTGCCGCCTCGTCCAGGTCCCTGAGCTCCAGGTCCCTGAGCGTTTCCAGACTGAAACCGGCCACCGCTTGCATGCCGATGGCGTTGGGATGAACCGGGGCGGCCGGGCTGGTCGGGGCCGTCCCCTCCACCCACTTCACCAGGGGTAGCTGGCAGGCGTCGTGGCCCAGCGAGCGTGCGTAGGAGTCGACGAATACCGCGCCGTGGTCACCGGCCTGGTCAGCGAGCATGGCAGTGAGCTGCTGTTCCAGACCGTCCAGGTACGGCACGTCACCGCGGGCGATCGGGAAGACCGGGTAGCAGCCGACCGCGGGGGGCAGGATCCGCAGGTAGCCCACCAGCAGGACCGTCGCTCTCGGAGAGCGTTGCCGGATGCCCTCCAGCACCCCGGCAACCTTTGGTGCCGCGTCAGCGATGCGTTGTGCGTAGGGGTCAGTGCCGCCAGCGGTGGCCTGCCGCTCACACGGGTTGCCCAGCGGGTTGCGGGAGCTGACCCGGGCGCAGGTGACGAAGATGTCGGTGAACCCGATGTCGTTGCCGCTGATGGTCACGGTGACCAGGTCGGTATCCGGCGTCAAGGCGTCGAACTGTGGTGGATTGGTGCCCAGCGACACTGGTTGAGGGGCCGTCATGTTGTCGGTCCGCGCGCCGCTGCAGCTCACGTCGGTGAAGTCGCGGATGCCGAGTGTCTCGGCGAGGAGCGCCGGGTAGTTACGGGTGGAGCGCAGGCAGCCGATCTGGTCGAGTCGCTGCACCGGGATGAGCGGACCCGCGGCGTAGGAGTCACCGAGTGCCACGTAGTGCTGCGGCGAACTGGCGGTCTGCGCGGCTGCGGTCGGCTGGACGGTTCCGGTGGCGGCGAGTCCCAGCAGCGCGAGCACGGCGGCGGCAGCGGTGACGATGACACGGCGGTGCGCGGGCACATAAGCCTCCGGAAGCGAAAAGGACCCTCCCCGGACGCGGATCGTGCCCGTGTGATCACGCGGTGTCAACGACCAAGCCCGCCGATCCCGCGTCGGCGAGCCGTCGTAGTGTGCGATCTGTGACCGATGTCTATGACTGCACGCGGCCCGACAGCCGGGCTGCCGGCTTGGCGGTGGCCGCCAGCGCAGTCCGGGGGGGCCGGCTCGTGGTGCTGCCCACCGACACCGTCTACGGGTTGGGCTGCGACGCCTTTTCCTCGACAGCGGTTCAGGGGTTACTGGAGGCCAAGGGGCGGGGGCGGGATATGCCGGTCCCGGTCCTGGTGGGTTCCTGGTCCACTGTGGACGGCTTGGTGCTGGGCGTACCGGCGAAGGCGCGCAAGCTTATCGAGGCATTCTGGCCCGGCGGACTGTCACTGGTGCTGTCGCACGCGTCGTCACTGGCGTGGGACCTGGGCGATACCCGGGGCACCGTCATGCTGCGGATGCCACTACACCCGGTCGCCCTGGAGCTGCTCCGCGACGTGGGCCCGATGGCTGTGTCGAGCGCGAACCGTTCTGGCCTCCCGCCGGTGACGACCGCCGAGCAGGCCCGCGAGCAGTTCGCCGAGCGAGTACATGTGTACCTCGACGGCGGACCCTCCGGCGAGCCGCTGGCCTCCACCATTGTCGACCTCACCGCTGACGATCCTGTGGTGCTCCGCGAGGGGGCCGTGACCGTCGCCCAGCTCAGCGAGGTACTCGGTATCACCATCCAGGTGGCACGGTAATGATCAGCGTTTAGGAAGAATGGGCCGCGGTGACCGCGGCTGCTTCTGCCGAAACGACGATCATGCGGAACCGGCGGCCGGTTCGGCACATCTCAACACCGTGGAACTGGACTGGTATCTGCGCCGGCAGGCCGGCGTGATCAGCTGCGCGCAGGCGCGAGCGGCGGGGCTGAGCCAGGACGTGGTCGACCGCCGCGTCGCTGGCGGACGGTGGGAACGGCTGCACCCGGGCGTCTACCTAGCCGCTGATCATCCCTACACCGATGAGGTCCGGATGCGCGCGGCGGTGCTCTGGGCCGGTAAGGACGCGGTGGCCCACGGCGTATCCGCCGCCTGGTGGCACGACCTGGGCGCGACATTGCCGGTCACGGTGGAGGTGACGGTGCCGCGCCGCCGGAACCCCGGCGAGCAGCCCGGGGTGTCGATACGCCGGCGCGATCTGCCTTATCCGGATCTGATCGCAGTGCGAGACCTTTGGGTCACCGACCTGCCACTCACCGTGCTCGAGGCAGCGGTCGCGCTGGGTCACCAGGGCTCTGAGCTGCTCGACCGTGCGCTACAACGTCGAGTCGGCTTCGCCGCGGTGTACCGAGCGCACTGCCGCAACCAGGGACGGCGGGGATCCGCGGAGGCTTCCCGGCTGCTTGCCGTCGCAGCCGACCGGGCCGCCTCCTACGCCGAGCGAGTTCTGGTCCGGCTGCTCCGTGCCGCGGGGATCACCGGTTGGAAGCTGAATTACCAGGTCCAGGGCTACGTTATCGATCTGGCGTTTCCGGCACAGCAGGTTGCCATCGAGGTGGACGGGTGGGCCTGGCACATCACCGCTGACCGGTTCGTCGAAGACCGGCGACGCCAGAACGCCGTAGTGAACCTGCAGTGGACGGTCCTGCGGTTCACCTGGCATGACCTGGTCGGCCGCCCCGACGGCGTTGTCAACGAGATCCGCGTAGCCCTCTCCCGTCCACGCAATTGATCACGATGTCGGAAACAGCGATCACGGTGCTGGGATGGCAGCCCAAGGCGGGACAGAATCTGGCCTATCGGCGGCACTGAACCGGACCCGGGATAGCCTGCCCCTCGTGGGACCCGTCCCCGTTCCCTCCGGACTGCCGCTGCGGGAGTACCTGCTGGTCGGTCTGACCACTGCGGTGATGACCTTTCTGCTCACCGGGCTGGTCCGGCAACTGGCGCTGCGCACCGGCGCGGTGGCGATGCCGCGCGAGCGCGACGTGCACCGCGCTCCGATCCCGCGCCTGGGTGGGGTGGCGATGTACGGCGGGATCCTCGGCGGTGTCCTGCTTTCGCACCAGATGCCGGCGCTGCGCAGGTCTTTCGAGTTCTCCGGGGAAGTCATGGGGGTGCTGGTCGCAGGCGGCATCATTATGCTGATCGGCGCGTTGGACGACCGGTTCGAGCTGGACTCGCTCACCAAGTTCGCCGGGCAGGTCACTGCCGCCGGGGTGCTGGTGCTCTTCGGCGTGCAGTGGTTCATCTTCTGGGTCCCGTGGAACGGCGACGCCGTTTCGTTCGGCTCGGTGCTCGTCCTTGGCCAGGACCAGGCGGTGCTGGTCACGGTCGCGCTGGCCGTGGTGCTGATGAACGCAATGAATTTCATCGACGGGCTCGACGGGCTGGCCGCAGGCATCGGGCTCATCGCCGCGGTGGCCATCGGGGCGTTCGCGCTGCAACTGCTCGACAGGTCTGGCGGCAGCGTGTCGGCGTACCCGCCGACGCTGATCGCTGCCCTGATCGCCGGCGCGTGCCTGGGCTTCCTGCCGCACAATTTCCAGCCGGCCCGGATCTTCATGGGGGATTCCGGGGCGATGCTCATCGGCCTGATGCTGGCCGCTGCCTCCACCAGCGCTTCCGGCCGGGTCGAACACCGCAGCTACGGCCCCACCGACGTGCTGGCGCTTTTCTCTCCGCTGCTGGTAGTGGCCGCGGTGCTGTTCGTGCCGGTGCTGGACCTGCTACTCGCGGTGGTGCGCCGCACCCGTGCCGGCCGCAGCCCGTTCGCCGCCGACAAGCTGCACCTGCACCACCGGCTGCTCGAGATCGGGCACTCACACCGCCGGGCGGTGTTACTGATCTATCTTTGGGCCGCCCTGCTCGCTTTCGGCGCCGTTGCCCTGACGGTGTTCGACGTCTACGTCGTGGTGTGGGCGATCGCGCTTGGACTGCTTATCGCCGTGCTTGGTTCAATGGTTCCCCGGTTACCCGTGCGCTGATTCTCGTGCTCCGCCTTCGCCACCGCCGCTACGTCGGCACTTCGCTGCGCCGGCAGAAGCGCAGCTAGAAGCAGGTGGGGGCGAGCACAGGGGCGACCAGCCGTGTGATAGCGTCTGGTTCGTCCCGCCTGGGCGTGGGATTTGAGGTCGGGTCGGCCCATCGACAGCGTTCATGATCATGATGGTTTTGCCATGCGCGCTGTCGCTGGACTGCGAGGAGTGCTTTTGAGCGATGGCGGCGGGTGACGCCATGCGCCCGCTGAGGTAGGTGGCCGTGGAACGACGCAACGGCCCGGAGCTCGCGACATTACTCGGCCTCGGGGCCGCGACCGCAGCGATCCTCCTGGTCGGGCTAGGCCTCGGATGGTTGGTCGACGAGGTAGTGAACACTCTTCCAGCGTTCACCCTGGCTGGCTTGGCGCTCGGCATCGTCGGTGCCGGTGTCTATATCTATACCAAGTTCACGAAGTTCCTGAAGGAGTAAGCGCCGCACTTATGGTGTCGACATGCATCAGCCCATCGGAGGGCCCTCGTGACCGCTGACGTGATCGCATCGACGAGAATAGCCGTCAACCTCCGCCGGGCTGCGCTCGTCGCGGCAGGCCTCGGTGTCGCCAGCTTCGTGGTGCTGACCCCGATGGGTTACCCGCTGGCGGCCGCGTTCTTCTGCGGTGGTCTCGGGCTGGGCCTGCTCAATACCGCGCTGGTGCAGCGTTCCGCGGCGCGTTTCGCAGCCAGTGGTGACCCGAGCAAGCGGCGATTCGCCGTGGCCGTACTCGCCCGGCTCGCGCTGATCACCGCGCTCGCGGTCGGCTTGGCGCTGGCGCTGCAGCCCGAAGGCCTTGGAGTGTTCGCCGGGCTCGCCGCCCTTCAGCTATTGATGATCTTCATGGCGTCGGTTCCACTGATCAAGGAACTGCGACGGTCAGAAGTCGGGGGTAAGTCCGGAGATCAGCCAGGAGCCCCGGCATGAGCGAGTGGGTCCTGGCCGCGGAAGGCGGCGTGCAGGTCGGTGAGCATCTCGAATGGCACCTGTTCGGCCTGACGATCAATGCTGACACCGTGATCTCCACGGTGATCGCGGCGGTGATCGTCGTCGGGATCGGCCTTTACCTTGCGGCCAAGACGACTTCCAAGGTGCCCAGTGGCCTGCAGTTGGTCTTCGAGACGGTGACCAAGCAGGTGGAGCGTCAGGTGGAGAGCAATGTCGGCATCCGCACCGCGCCCTTCGTCGTGCCGCTGGCGATCGCCCTGTTCTTCTTCATCCTGATCTCGAACTGGATGACGATCCTGCCGCACGCCTGGGAAGCGTACGTCCGGCCACCGACGTCAGATGTGAACCTCACCCTAGCGATGGCCTTCTTCGTGATCATTCTCGTGCATCTGACGGGCATCCGGGTCAAGGGCAAGCACTACTTCAGGCACTTCATCGAGCCCTACCCGATCCTGCTCCCGCTGAACATCATCGAGGAGCTGGTCAAGCCGGTCACCCTCGCGCTGCGGCTGTTCGGCAACATCCTCGCGGGCACCGTGATGGTCAGTGTCATCGCGCTGCTGCCGGCGGCCATCTTGTGGGCGCCGACGACGGCCTGGAAGTTGTTCGACCTGTTCATCGGCCTGCTCCAGGCGCTGATCTTCGCGCTGCTGACGATCCTCTACTTCGGATTCGCGGCCGGCCAGGACGAGGAGGGGGCCCACTAAACGGTTCTCCGCTCGCCCCTGTGAATCATTGTCAGGAATATCCGCGAACTTCGAGGAGAAGAGGGTAAAGAGATGAGTGTTGCTGAACTGTTCCTTGCCCAGGGGGCCGGCACCACGGGCAACGTCCAGCTCGCGGGTGCCTTCATCGGCGGCGGTATCGCACTGGCCGGTGGCGCGATCGGCGCCGCCATCGGTGACGGTCTGGCCGGTGGCGCGACCATCCAGGGCGTCGCCCGCCAGCCCGAAGCGCAGGGTCGGCTGTTCACGATTTTCTTCCTCACGGTGGGTCTGGTCGAGGCGATGTACTTCATCAACCTCGCCTTCATGGCGGTGTTCGTCTTCGCGCTCGCCGGCGGCTGATCTGTTCAGATGATCTGGCAGGGACGGTATTCATGAGTTCGCACAACCTAGCTGCGCACAACGTGGCGGCGCCGGCCGGTGACAACATCTTCCTTATCCCCAACGCGACGTTCTTCGTCGAGCTGGTGATCTTTCTGATCGTGCTCGGCGTGGTCTGGCGCTACGTGGTGCCCCCGGTCAAGCGTGCGATGAACGAGCGCCAGGAGATGGTCCGCCGGCAGATCGAGGAGAGCCAGCAGGCTCGCACCCGCCTGGCCGAGGCCCAGGCTCGTTACTCCGAGGCGCTCGCCGAGGCGCGCGTCGAGGCAGCCAAGATCCGCGAGACGGCTCGGGTCGACGCGCAGGCAATCAAGGATGAGCTGCGTCAGCAGGCCGAGCAGGAGGTCGCGCGGATCCGGCAGCGTGGTGCGGAGCAGCTGGCCAACCAACGTGAGCAGGTTGTCCGCGAGCTGCGCGGCGAGCTGGGTGAGCTGGCCGTGACGCTGGCCGGTCGCATCGTCGGTGAATCGGTCGCCGACGAGGCCAGGCGGGCCGGCACGGTGGACCGCTTCCTCGACGAGCTGCACGGAATGGCGGCCCCCGAGGCCGTCACCGACGGGGCCACGTCGGTTCCCAGCGGGCGGCGGAAGCGCTGATGCAACCGGCCAGCAGGGCGGCCTTGGCCAAGGCCCGCGAGCAGCTCGAGAACCGGATCTCCGGTGCCAGTGTCCAAGACCGCAGCCGGGTGGGTGACGACCTTGCTGCCGTCGCGCAAGTACTCGGCGAGCAGCCGGCGGTCCGGCGTCACCTCGCGGATTCCGCGGCACCCCAGCAGGTCCGCCGCAAGATGGTGGAGGCGCTGTTCGGCGGCAAAGTGAGCCGCATCACCCTCCGGACGTTGAACGACGTGGTTGCCTCCCGCTGGTCTCGGCCGTTGGACCTGGTCGACGGCATCGAGGAGCTGGCCTGGCAGGCGCTGCTCACCTTCGCCGAGCGGGACGGCAGCCTCGAAGACGTCGAGGACGAGCTGTTCCGGTTCGGTCGGATCCTGGCCGCGCAACCGCGCCTGGCGACGCTGCTGGGTGATGAGAGCGCGCCCGCCGAGCGACGGCTGGAGCTACTGAACACGGTGCTGGCCGATCGCACCCGCGCGGTGACCCGCCGGCTCCTGGAGCAGGCGGTTCGGGCGCCCCGCCGGCGCCGGATCGACGAGATCGTCGAAGTGCTGGTGGACCGGGCAGCGGGCCGCCGGGAACGGTCGGTGGCCCATGTCAGCGCGGCGGGTCCGCTGTCGCAGCAGCAGGAGCAGCGGCTGATCGACGTGCTCAACCGGATTTACCGGCGGCCGATCTCACTCAAAGTCGATCTCGATCCCGAGCTGCTCGGTGGGCTGGTAATCCGGGTGGGCGACGAAGTGATCGACGGCAGCGTGGCCGCCCGGCTGGACAAGGCGCGCCAATGGATGTCCCGATGAGGCGGACCGCATGATGAACAATCAAGACGGTGACAAACAAAGACGGTACGAACAAGAGAGCAGGGGCCGATAGTCATGGCGGAGCTGACGATCTCCTCGGACGAGATCCGCAGCGCGATCGAGAACTACGTCACTTCCTTCTCGACCGACACCTCGCGTGAGGAGGTGGGCGTCGTCACCTATGCCGGTGACGGCATCGCCCGGGTCGAGGGCCTGCCCTCGGCGATGACCAACGAGCTGCTGCAGTTCCCCGGAGACGTGTTGGGCGTCGCGCTCAACCTGGAAGTGCGGGAGATCGGCGCCGTCATCCTGGGCAACTTCGAGGCCATCGAGCAGGGCCAGGAGGTCAGGCGAACCGGCAAGATCCTGTCGGTGCCGGTCGGGGACAGCTTCCTCGGCCGGGTGGTGGACCCGCTGGCCCTCCCGCTGGACGGTCTGGGCGACATCGCCGCTGACCAGCAGCGGGTCCTGGAGCTGCAGGCACCCTCGGTGATCGACCGGCAGCCGGTGAAGGAGCCCCTGCAGACAGGGATCAAGGCGATCGACTCGCAGACCCCGATCGGTCGCGGCCAGCGCCAGCTCATCATCGGTGACCGCAAGACCGGTAAGACCGCGGTGTGCATCGACACCATCATCAACCAGAAGGCGAACTGGGCGACCGACGACCCGGCCAAGCAGGTGCGCTGCATCTACGTGGCAATCGGCCAGAAGGGCACCACGATCGCGGCGGTCCGCCAGACGCTGGAGGATTCCGGCGCGCTGGAGTACACCACCATCGTCGCGGCACCAGCATCCGATTCGGCCGGTTTCAAGTGGATCGCGCCCTACACCGGCTCGGCGATCGCCCAGCACTGGATGTACCAGGGCAAGCACGTGCTGATCGTCTTCGACGACCTGTCCAAGCAGGCTGACGCCTACCGCGCCATCTCGCTGCTGCTGCGCCGCCCACCGGGTCGGGAGGCGTTCCCCGGCGATGTGTTCTATCTGCACTCACGGTTGCTGGAGCGGTGCGCGAAACTCTCCGACGAGCTGGGTGCGGGCTCGCTGACCGGGTTGCCGATCATCGAGACCAAGGCCAACGACATCTCCGCCTACATCCCGACCAACGTCATCTCCATCACCGACGGTCAGTGCTTCTTCGAGTCCGACCTGTTCAACCAGGGCGTCCGGCCGGCGATCAACGTCGGCGTTTCGGTTTCCCGGGTCGGGGGTGCGGCGCAGATCAAGGCGATGAAGTCGGTCGGCGGCACCTTGCGGCTGGAGCTGTCGCAGTACCGCGAGCTGGAAGCGTTCGCCGCGTTCGGGGCGGAGAACCTGGACGCCACATCGCGGCGCCAGCTGGAGCGCGGTGCCCGGCTGACCGAACTGCTCAAGCAGGGGCAGTACGCGCCGATGCCTGTCGAGGAGCAGGTCGTGTCGATCTTCCTCGGTACCCGAGGTCACCTGGACGACGTGGCGGTGGACGATGTCCGGCGCTTCGAGTCGGACTTCCTCACCGACGTCCGCAGGAACCACCAGGACATCCTGGACACGATCCGGGAGACCAAGCAGTTCAGCGACGAGACCGAGCAGCAGGTCGTGGACGCGGTGACGGTGTTCAAGAAGCAGTTCACCACAGCAGATGGCTCCTCGCTGGGCAACGAGGCCGAGGCCGACGCAATGGAGGCCGACGAGGTCGAGCGCGAGTCGGTCAAGGTCACCCGACGCGGCCAAAAAGACAACGCGAAGAAGTGACGGGCGATGGCAGCGCAGCTGAGAGTTCTCCGTCGCCGGATCCGCTCCGTCCAGTCCACGAAGAAGATCACTAAGGCGAGCGAACTCATCGCCACCTCGCGGATCGCCCGAGCGCAGGCCCGGGTGGAGGCGTCCCGGCCGTACGCGCAGGAGATCACCAAGGTGCTCTCGGCATTGGCGAGTGCCGCCGGCACCCTGGACAGCCCGCTGCTGGTCGAGCGGGAGAACCCGACCCGAGCGGCGATGCTGGTGGTGACCAGCGACCGGGGCCTGTGCGGTGGCTACAACGCCAACCTGCTGCGGGCCGCGGAGGAGCTGCACGCGCTGCTGCGCGACGAGGGCAAATCGGTGACGCTGTACCTGGTCGGTCGCAAGGGGGTCGGCTACTACACGTTTCGCGAGCGGCCGCTCGAGCAGTCCTGGACCGGGTTCTCCGAGCAACCCTCCTACAGTGACGCTGCAGCGGCAGGCGACGTGCTGGTGCGCGCGTTCCTGTCCGGCGCCGACGACGAGGGTGATGGTCCCGGACCGGACGGTATACCGGGCGTCGACGAGCTGCACATCGTCTACACCGAGTTCCGATCGATGCTCACCCAGACGCCCCGAGCGCGCCGGATCGCGCCGCTGGAGGTCGAGTATGTCGAGGATGACTCTGCCGGGGAAGGCTCTGCCGGGGAAGGGCAGCGGCCGCGCGCGGACAGCCCATCACCGCTGTATGAGTTCGAGCCGGATGCCGAGGAGCTACTCGGTCACCTCCTGCCGAGATACATCAATACCAGGATCTACGCGGCGCTGCTGGAGGCCGCGGCATCCGAGCAGGCCGCCCGCCGGCAGGCGATGAAGGCCGCCACCGACAACGCCACCGAGCTGATCCAGGACCTCACCCGTGAGGCCAACCGGGCCCGCCAGGGCCTGATCACCCAGGAGATCAGCGAGATCGTCGGCGGCGCCGAGGCGCTGTCCGCCGTGGGGAGTGATGACTGAAATGAGCCCACAGACAAGCCCTGCGAAGAAGTCGACCACCGCTGACTCCGTCACCGGCGCCGGGGTCGGCCGGGTGGTGCGGGTGACCGGGCCCGTGGTGGACGTGGAGTTCCCGGCCGACCAGGTGCCGCCGCTGTTCAACGCGCTGACCGTGGAGGTCGAGCTCGAAGCGATCCGCAAGACGATGACGCTGGAGATCGCCCAGCACCTCGGGGACAACACCGTGCGCGCGATCGCCATGCAGCCGGCCGACGGCCTGGTGCGGGGCGCGCCGGTGACCGACACCGGATCGGCGATCTCGGTACCGGTCGGTGATCAGGTCAAGGGTCATGTGTTCAACATGCTGGGCCAATGCCTGGATGCCCCGGACACGAAGTTCAGCGGTGACCGCTGGGAGATACACCGCAAGCCACCGCCGTTCGACCAGCTCGAGGGCAAGACCGAGATGCTCGAAACCGGGTTGAAGGTCATCGACCTGCTCACCCCGTACGTGCAGGGCGGCAAGATCGGTCTGTTCGGTGGTGCCGGGGTGGGCAAGACGGTGCTCATCCAGGAGATGATCATCCGGGTGGCCCGGAACTTCGGTGGCACGTCGGTGTTCGCCGGTGTCGGGGAGCGCACCCGGGAGGGCAACGACCTGTTCCTGGAGATGCAGGAGGCGGGTGTCCTCAAGGACACCGCGCTGGTCTTCGGTCAGATGGACGAGCCGCCGGGCACCAGGATGCGGGTGGCGCTGTCCGCGCTGACCATGGCGGAGTACTTCCGGGACGAGATGAACACCGATGTGCTGCTGTTCATCGACAACATCTTCCGGTTCACCCAGGCCGGCTCGGAGGTCTCCACCCTGCTGGGCCGGCTGCCCTCCGCGGTGGGCTACCAGCCGACCCTGGCTGACGAAATGGGTGAGCTGCAGGAACGCATCACCTCGACCCGGGGCCGCTCGATCACCTCGATGCAGGCGATCTACGTGCCCGCCGACGACTACACCGACCCGGCACCGGCGACCACCTTCGCCCACCTGGACGCCACCACGGAGCTGTCCCGGGGAGTGTTCTCCAAGGGCATCTTCCCCGCGGTGGACCCGCTGACCTCGTCGTCGACCATCCTCGACCCGCAGTACGTCGGCGAGGAGCACTACCGGGTGGCCCAGGAGGTCAAGCGGATCCTGCAGAAGTACAACGACCTGCAGGAGATCATCGCCATCCTGGGTATCGACGAGCTGTCCGAAGAGGACAAGGTCACGGTCAACAGGGCGCGGCGGATCGAGCGGTTCCTGAGCCAGAACATGTACTCGGCCGAGCAGTTCACCGGCCAGGAGGGCTCGACGGTGCCGCTGAAGGAGACCGTCGAAGCGTTCGACAAGCTCAGCAAGGGTGACTTCGACCACATGCCCGAGCAGGCCTTCTACCTGTGTGGTGGTCTGGAGGACTTGGAGGCGAAGTACCAGCAGCTGTCCAAGAGCTGATCGGTAGACTCCGGAGGGCAAACAACAGGGCAAGGAGACATGCGTGGCTGAGATGTCCGTCGAGTTGGTCGCGGTGGAACGCAAGGTGTGGGCGGGGAACGCGACCTGGCTTTTCGCCGAGACCACCGAGGGCGAGCTGGGTGTCCTGCCAGGGCACACGCCGCTGCTCGGCGAGCTCGTCGAGGGCGGGATCGTCAAGGTCACCACCACCGACGGCGAGACCGTGACGGCAGCTGTCTTCGGCGGCTTCTTGTCGATCACCGGGGAGAAGGTGAGCGTGCTGGCCGAGGCGGCCGAGCTCGCCGATGAGATCGATCCGGAGGCCGCCAGGGATGCCCTGGCACAGGCCGGCACGGACGAGGACTCCGAGTCCATCCGGGCCAGAGCTACCGCCCGGCTCAAGGCTGTCGGTCAGGCCGTCTGAGGATCCTTCCGGGCGCTGGAGCGGGCCGCGATGGGGATTGGGGAGATCGTCGGGTTCGTCCTGCTGGGCGGCGCGCTGATCATCGCTACGCTGGCCTTTCGACGGTTCCGGCTGGTCCGTCAGGGTGGGATCGACGTCGCGCTGCGCTTGCGCCCGAATGACGCCGGCCGCGGCTGGCACCAGGGGGTGGGTCGCTACCGGGGAGACGACTTCGCCTGGTTCCGGGTCTCCAGCCTGCGCTCGGGCCCCGATCGGGTACTCGACCGGGACCAGCTGGAGATCGTGGAGCGTCGCGGTCCGACCCTGCCCGAGAGTTACGCGATGCCCAACGGGTCGGTCGTCCTGCGCTGCCGCACCGGCGCCGACGAGCTGGAGCTGGCAATGCGGCAGGACACCCTCACCGGTTTCCTGTCCTGGCTGGAATCCGCACCACCCAGCACCAACCCGTGGGCGTCCTGAGCTACGAGCGCGCAGCGCCGGGTTTCCAGAGCACGTCACCGTCCGGGTTGGCGACCCGGCACAGGATGAACAGCAGATCCGACAGCCGGTTGAGGTAACGCGCGGTGAGCGCGTTGGTGCGCTCCGCATCGACCGCAAGCAGCGCCCACGTGCTTCGCTCGGCTCGCCGGGTGACCACCCGGGCGGTATGCAGCAATGCCGCCCCCGGGGTGCCGCCGGGCAGGATGAATGAGTCCAGCGCCGGCAACGGGGTATTGAACTCGTCACACCAGCTCTCCAGCCGGGTGACATAGCTCTCATCGATCCGCAGCGGAGGGTACTTCGGGTTGCTGACGATGGGAGTGCACAGGTCGGCGCCCACGTCGAAGAGGTCATTCTGCACCTGCCGCAGCACCGTGATCAGGCGTTGCGGAAGCGATCCCAGCGCCAGGGCGACGCCGAGCGCGCAGTTGGCCTCGTCCACATCGGCGTAGGCAACCAGCCGCGGGTCGGTCTTGGGCACCCGGGTGAAATCGCCGAGACCGCTCGTCCCGTCGTCGCCGGTGCGGGTGTAGATCCTGGTGAGGTGCACGGCCATGGGTGCACGCTACGGGTGCAGGCCCATGCAGGCTATGGCGTGCACGGTCGGCGTGAGCACACCCGCTAGCGTGCACCCCCGTGAGCGAGCACTTCAGGGTCTGTGGCGGTGCCAGGTTGACCGGCGAGGTGCAGGTCGTCGGCGCGAAGAACAGTGTGCTGAAGTTGATGGCAGCCGCGTTGCTGGCCGAGGGCACCACGACACTGACGAACTGCCCGGAGATCCTGGATGTTCCGTTGATGGCCGATGTGCTGCGTGGGCTGGGCTGTGACGTGGATGTCACCGGCTCAGAAGTCCGCATCACCACACCGGCTGAGCCTAAGCACGAGGCCGATTACGGATCGGTGAGCAAGCTGCGCGCCTCGGTGTGCGTGCTCGGGCCGTTGGTGGGCCGTTGCCGGCGGGCCAGGGTGGCCCTGCCGGGAGGTGACGCCATCGGCTCCCGGCCGCTGGACATGCACCAGAACGGGCTTCGCAAGCTGGGTGCGCGCAGCGAGATCGAGCACGGTTGCGTGGTGGCCGAGGCCGAAGGGCTGCACGGGGCGCAGATCTGGCTGGACTTCCCAAGCGTGGGGGCCACCGAGAACATCCTGATGGCCGCAGTACTCGCGGAGGGCACCACGGTCATCGACAACGCGGCGCGCGAACCTGAGATCGTGGACCTCTGCGTGATGTTGCTGCAGATGGGTGCCAAGATCTCCGGGGCCGGCACCTCCACGCTCACCGTCGAGGGGACCGATGCCCTGCGGCCCACCGAGCACCGGGTGATCGGCGACCGCATCGTCGGCGCCACCTGGGCCTTCGCCGCCGCGGTGACTCGTGGTGATGTGACGGTGCGGGGCGTCGACCCGCACCACCTGGACCTGGTGCTGGAGAAGCTGCGGCTGGCCGGTGCCGACGTGACCGGCGACGGTGGCGGTTTCCGGGTGGTGATGCCCGACCGGCCTACCTCGGTGGACTTCGTGACGCTGCCCTATCCGGGCTTTGCCACCGACCTGCAGCCGATGGCGATCGCGCTGTCGGCCATTTCCGAGGGCACCTCGATGATCACCGAGAATGTGTTCGAGGCCCGGTTCCGGTTCGTCGAGGAGATGATCCGGCTGGGCGCCGATGCGCGCACCGACGGTCATCACGCGGTCGTCCGGGGCATCGAGCGCCTCTCCAGCGCCCCGGTGTGGGCCTCCGACATCCGCGCCGGCGCCGGCCTGGTGCTGGCCGGGCTGTGCGCCCAGGGGACCACCGACGTATGGGACGTCTTCCACATCGACCGCGGCTACCCCCGCTTCGTAGAGAACCTCACCGCGCTGGGCGCCGACGTCCAGCGGGTCAGCGCCCCCCCAGAACGCTGAGCGCTCAGCCCTGGCGATTCAGATGGTCCGCCGCGGTCGAGCGATCCACCGCCAGGGGCTGGCCTTCGATCGCGCGCCGCTCGTTGTCGCGCACTTGGGGCTCGTAGTACGAGAGGAGGAACTTACCGACGAGATCACGGTTGGCTGCGCCCTCGCCTTTCGAACACGCTCTTGAGGTGCTGCTGGACGGTGTGCGCGAGACCACGAGCTGCTCAGCGAGCTGTGCTGTCGAGTTGCCCTGCAGACGAGCCGTTTGACGCGCTGCTCTCGTATGGTGAGCTCGTAGGCGGACGAACTCCTCTCGGTCGAACAGAGGCTGCCCGGTTCGCAGTACAGACCGATCGCACCCCATACATCACCGGTCCGGTCCGCAGACCGGGATCATCTCCTGGTCCCCACCGTAGACCATGCAGTCGCAATGCTGCTCCATTCGGGCGAAACTGCTCACCCCCATCTAGCAGCGGTAACGTTGCACTAGAAGTCAGCGACAGTCTCCATAGCTGGTCGATCGGCGAACTCCCCAGCGCTAAGCGGACCGTGGAGACGGGACGGCCCTGACCGCAGCCGCCGCATTACGCCGAGTTGTGGCAGAGGTGATGAAGCATGGAACCTGAGTTGATCGCTATAGCTGCGGCTGGCGGGACGGCGATGGCGGCGGCCATGGGCACCGATGTGTGGAATACAGCGAAAGCTGGCGTCGCTCGACTGTTCGGACGCGGCGATCCACGGCGCGTCGAAGACGCGGAGGGGCGCCTGGAGCGATCGGTGGGGGAGTTGGAAGGGCTCTCCGGTACTGAACTGGATCGTGCGCGCACGATCCAGGAAGCCGTGTGGCGTACACGGCTGGAGGATCTGCTTGCGGAACGGCCGGAGGATGCCGGAGAACTCAAGACTCTGATTGACGGGATTCGAGCCGCGAGTGCGGCGCCGAGCGTGTCCGCTCGCGACAACGTCTTCACCGACAACGTCTTTACCGCGCGTCGGGATTTCAACCAGTACATCGTGTCAAACCCTTTCGTTCCGGGTTCGGCCCCCCCGGTCTAACCGGACTCGGCCATCCGTCGTCTGCGCCTGCGCGGGAGACATCAGTTGCACCACCCCTAGGTCAGCGGGTTACATACCTCCGAGGCCGCGACAACTTGGTAGACGAGCTGATCGGGCTGTTGGACAGGCTCGCTTTCCTGCCCCACGTCCGAGCCGGTGACGGGCCGCTGCGGGCACACCTGGTGCACGGACTGGGTGGCTGCGGAAAGACCTCAGTAGCCATCGAGGTGGCCTACCGCGCCGTCGAGCGGGGAATCGACGTCTGGTGGGTTGAGCCGCATGACAAGGACCGCGTCAAAACCAGCATGCAAGCAGTAGCTCGGCAAGCCGAGGTAGTGAAGAGGGCGGATATCGACCGTATCGACCTACCCGACGTGCTCTGGAAAGGGCTGGCTGAACGGGACAAGCCATGGCTGCTTGTGGTCGACAATGCCGACGATCCCTCTCCGCTGACCATTGACGGGAAAACGATAGCTGGAGGCACCGGTTGGGTTCGGGATCCACAATACGGTCGGGGACTCGTTATCGTCACTAGCCGAGATAGCACTGTGAGGACTTGGGGATCATGGTGGACCCGACACCGGGTGGGGATCCTGGAGCGTGACGAAGCCGCCGATGCTCTGTTCGACTACGCCACCGGCCGGGCGCGCAGGGATACGGGGTTCCGCTGTCCCGCCGGTACACTCGCGGATGCTAAGACACTCGCGGGTCGGCTAGGTGACCTACCCCTGGCTCTCATGCTGGCAGGCAAACACTTGGACAATACACGCCGCACCTCAAGACCGGGAATGATTAGCACCTTTGCTAGCTATCTCAGTGCCCTCAATGCGGCACCGGTTGACACACTTGACAGATTCAGTGGCGAGAACTCGACTCGGCAAATCATCAGCCAGACCTGGGAGCTGTCCCTGAGCTTGCTGGAACGTCGCGGGCAATCGCAGGCTCGACCGCTGCTGCGGTTACTGTCGCTTCTCGCCGACACGCCCATACCTTATGACCAAATACTTGAGCCGGCGGTGCTGGCTGAAAGTCCCCTGTTTCCTGGGCTGCGCCCGGATCGACTGTTCGAATTGCTCGACGCACTGGCCGATCTTGGCCTAGTCGACATCATCTTGCCCGTCGAGTCCCCCGACGGTGACCCGCGCAGTCCAAGGGAATTTCCTGTGCTTCAGCTACACCCGCTTGTCCGCGACGCCAGTCGCCATCATCCTGACGCCTCTGGCCCTGCCTATTTCATTCTTGCAACCGCTCTGCTTGAGCGCGCAGCAAACATGGCTGGCTCACCGGAAGAGCCCCCGAACTGGCAGAACTGGCAGGGATTAGCTCCTCATTGCCTGCACCTCCTGCATGCCCTCCCGGCCGACTCGGCATCTGGCTTCCCTACCCACGCTGCCATTGCTCAGCTCGCAGCCGCCGCTCACCATGCTGCAGGTTACTTTTACGCTCGTGGCCTGTACGACGAGGCTGCAGCCGAGTTTCGAGCCGTTCTCGACGCCCGGCAGCGACTGTCGGTCGACAACAATGCCGAGATCTTGGACACCCGTCACTGGATTGCTGCCGTGCTAAGGGAGAGCGGCAGGCTGGAGGAGGCTGAGCTTGAGTATCGTGCAGTTTACGAGGCCCGTGGGCGGTTGCTCGGCTACGACCACCTGCACACCCTCGATACTTACCAGCAGCTGGCGATCACGCTTGCGTATGCAAGCAAATTGCCCGAGGCGAAAGCTGTGTATGAGGCGGTGTACGAGGCGCGAAAGCAGATCCTTGGAGAGGATCATCCGGATACTCTAGACAGCCGCCACGGCCTGGCAGCCAGGTTGTATAACGAAGGGCGCTTCGAAGAGGCTGAGCGCGAGTTCAAGACCGTGTACGAGGCCTTGTGCAAGTTACCAGAACGGGGAATCGGCCATCCCAACACCCTCGTCACCCGCGCCTGGATCGCTGACATCCTGGCGGAACGTGGGCAGTTAGCCGAGGCCGAGGCCGAGCACCGGGCGGTGTACCAGATGCGGGTGAGCTTGCTCGACGATGACCATCCAGAAACTGTCTGGAGCCGCGGCCGCCTTGCTGAAGTACTCCATGACCTTGGCTTGCTACTGGCTGAGGCCGCCATGCCGCATCTCTTAAGCACGAAAGGAAGTTCTGCCATGCTCACTCAAGACGGTACATTGCACGAACCGACGCACTCTGATCGGGCCCTGGTCGCCTTCCAAGAGGCATTAAAGCTGATAGACCCAGAACAACGTCCTGGTTTCTACGGCGTCGTGTTGCATGACATCGCTGACGTGCACAAGGCCGAAGGTCGCCTGGACGAGGCGGTCGCGAGCTACGAGGAAGCGGTCAAATACAAGAGCCGTGCCAATAACCCTAGCGACCTAGCCTGGACCCGACTCGCCCTCGGTGACTGCCTTATCAAGCGCGGCAGGCTGGCCGAGGCACGCAGCGTGTTGGATGAGGCCAAAGAGGGGATGGTCACCACCGACGTTGCACGCGCCAATCGCGCCAACTTCGCCTACTATCTGGGCCGAGGCTGGGAGAACTTGGGAAACCAGGACCAGGAAGGCGCCTATCCCGAGGCCCTGGCAGCCTACCAGGAGGCCCTTACGCTGCTTGATCCCGACACCAACCCCGACACCTACGGGACCGTGTTGCGCGATATTGCCGATGTGCACAAGGCCGAAGGTCGCCCGGACGAAGCGGTCGCGAGTTACGAGGAAGCCGTCAAACACAAGAGCCGTGCCAATAACCCTAGCGACCTAGCCTGGGCACGACTCGCCCTCGGGGACTACCTTATTGATTGCGGCAGGCTGGGCGAGGCACGCAGAGTGCTGGATGAGACGAAAGAGGGGATGGTCACCACCGACATTGCACCCGCCGCTCGTGCCAGCCTCGCCCACTACTTGGGTCGTTGCTGGGAGAACTTGGGAGACCGGGACCAGGAAGGCGCATATGCCGCGGCTCTGGTAGCTTACCAGGAGGCGCTTGCGCTGCTTGATCCCGACACCAATCCCGACACCTATGGGTCCGTGTTGCGCGATATTGCCGATGTGCACAAGGCCGAAGGTCGCCTGGCCGAGGCGGTCGCGAGTTACGAGGAAGCGGTCAAACACAAGAGCCGTGCCAACGTTGCCGATGGGCTCGCGTCAGTCCTAGTCGATCTCGGTCGAGTCCATAAGAGACTCAGCCAGCATGATCGCATCGGCTCGGGGGACGAGGAAAGTTCGCAATCCGGGCTAGCGCCTGAAGTCGGTGGATCCGAGGAGTAGGCGTTTGGATCCATAGAACCGATCGATTTAGATGCCGACCGTACCGCGTGTCGACGGTTGCCCAAGTCAAGTGCGGTGCTGGCACGAACAAGGGCGCGGATGTCCACCTGCCTGCGCGGGCTGGTGGTCGGGTCGCCCCGCCGCCTCGTGTCTCTGCAAGCAGGTCTCAGGGCGACTTGATGACGTTTAGGGCGCCGGTGGCGTAGCGCTGGCGGATGAGCTTCTTGTCGAACTTGCCTACTGAGGTCTTGGGTACCTCGTCGAGGAAGGACCAGCGCTCGGGCAGCTGCCAGGCGGGCACCGAGGCACCGAGGTAATCGCGTAGCTCGGCGGCGCTGACCTGCTCGCCTGCCGTGATGACCACGGTAGCCAGCGGACGTTCCGTCCACTTGTCGTCCGGGACGGCGACCACGGCGGCCTCCACCACCTTCGGGTGACCCATCAGCGCGTTCTCCAGCGTCACCGAGGAGATCCACTCGCCGCCGGATTTGATCACGTCCTTGGCGCGGTCACTGATGGTGATGAAGCCCAGCTCGTCGATGGTGCCGACATCACCGGTACGCAGCCAGCCGTCGTGGAATCTGGCAGGGTCAGCGCTGTCCCCGTAATAACGCGCTGTGACCCACGGCCCGCGGACCTGTATCTCGCCGACCGCCTCACCATCACTGGGTAGCACGATGTCGCCGTCACCGACGATGCGACCCTCGACGCCGGCCACGAGCCGCCCCTGGCTGGCCCGGTAGCGCCAGGACTCGTCGCCCTCGGCGCCAACTCGCGGGGTGGCGACCGAGGCGACTGGGGAGGTCTCGGTCATCCCCCATGCCTGCCTGATCTCGAGGCCCAGCTCCTCCGAGAACGCCTTCATCAGCGCCAGTGGCACGGCGGATCCGCCACAGAGCACCCGGCGGATTGAGGACACGTCGCCGCCGTGGTCGCGCAGGTGGCGCAGCAGGTCCGCCCAGATCGTCGGTACCGCGCCGGCGAGCGTGGGTCGCTCGGCTTCGATGAGCCTGACCAAGGGCTCAGGTTGCAGGAAGCGATCGGGCATGATCAAGCTGGCGCCGGCCATGAGTGCGGCGTAGGGCAGCCCCCAGGCGTTGGCGTGAAACATCGGCACCACGGGCAGGATTCGATCGGCCGGGGTCAGACCCGCGACCTCCCCGGCACAGACGCACATGGAGTGCAGGTAGGCCGAGCGGTGGCTGTACGCCACGCCCTTGGGATTGCCCGTGGTCCCGGTCGTGTAGCACATCGCGGCCGCGGAGCGCTCGTCGATGTCAGTCGGCCAGTCGAAGTCCTCCGGCTGGGCGGACAGCAACTCATGGTAGGAGTGCAGCTCCTTGCCGGCACCGTCCAGTGCGGACGTATCGGCTGAGCCGACTGGGCCGATGATGATGACGTGGCGCACCGTCTTCATCGCCGGCAGCGCCCGGGCCAGCAGCGGGACCAGCGAGCCGTCCACGATCACCACGTCGTCCTGCGCGTGGTTGGCGATCCAGGACACCTGGTCGGGTGCCAACCGCAGGTTGAGGGTGTGCACCACCGCGCCCATCGACGGGATCGCGAGGTAGGCCTCCAGGTGCTCCTGGTTGTTCCACTGGAAGGTGGCCACCCGCTGGTCGCCGGTGACGCCCAGGCCACGCAGCGCCCCGGCCAGTTGCGCAGCGCGCCGTCCCACCTCGGCGTAGCTCGCGCGGCGCGCACCGTCGCCGGTCCAGGTGACGACCTCGCCGTCACCGTGCACGGTGGTGCCGTGGCGCATGATCATGCCCACGGTGAGCGGGACGTCCATCATCGTGCTGTCCACCGTGGTGTCCCTTCCAGCCGTCCGTTACTGACCAGTAGTCTCAACGATGGAGAGCGGCCGGAGGTGCCCTGATGCCCTATCCGAGCGATCGCGAGCGGGACCGGCCGTGGGTGATGCGTACCTATGCAGGGCACTCGTCGGCGCAGAAATCCAATGTGCTGTACCGGCGCAATCTTGCCAAGGGCCAGACTGGCCTTTCGGTGGCCTTCGACCTGCCCACCCAGACCGGATACGACCCCGATCACGAGCTGGCCCGTGGTGAAGTCGGCAAGGTCGGCGTACCGATCAGCCACATCGGCGACATGCGCGCGCTGTTCGACGGCATCCCGATGGCGCAGGCCAACACCTCGATGACGATCAACGCCACCGCCATGTGGTTGCTGGCGCTCTATGCATCGGTCGCCGACGAGCACGGGGCGGACCTGGCGCAGCTGTCGGGGACCACGCAGAACGACATCATCAAGGAGTACCTGTCTCGCGGGACCTACGTGTTCCCGCCGCGTCCGAGCTTGCGGTTGATCACCGACACGGTGGCCTACACGGTCAACCACATCCCGAAGTGGAACCCGATCAACATCTGCAGCTACCACCTGCAGGAGGCCGGTGCGACCCCGGTGCAGGAGGTCGCCTACGCCATGTGCACGGCGATCGCCGTGCTGGACTCGGTGCGCGACTGCGGGCAGGTCGCGCCGGAAGACTTCGCCACCGTCGTCGGGCGGATGTCGTTCTTCGTCAACGCCGGGGTGCGTTTCGTCGAGGAGATGTGCAAGCTGCGGGCCTTCGGGCGGCTGTGGGACGAGACCTGCCGGGACCGCTACGGCGTGGCGGATCCGAAGCTACGCCGTTTCCGGTACGGCGTGCAGGTCAACTCGCTGGGACTCACCGAGTCGCAGCCGGAGAACAACGTCCAGCGCATCGTGCTGGAGATGCTTGCCGTGACGCTGTCCCGGGACGCGCGGGCCCGCGCGGTGCAGCTGCCCGCGTGGAACGAGGCGCTGGGCCTGCCCCGGCCCTGGGACCAGCAGTGGGCGTTGCGGATGCAGCAGGTGCTGGCGTATGAGACCGACCTGCTGGACTACGAGGACCTGTTCGACGGCTCCCGGGTGGTGGAGGCCCGGGTCGCTGAGATCGCCGAGGGCGCCCAGGCCGAGATCGACCGGGTGCAGGGGATGGGTGGGGCAATTGCCGCCGTCGAGTCCGGATACATGAAGTCGCAGCTGGTGTCGTCGCTGGCGGCGCGGCGCCGGCGGATCGAGGACGGCGACGACGTGGTCGTCGGGGTCAACCGGTTCACCGAGACCGACCCCAGTCCGCTGCAAGCTGACGGGGCCGGGGCCATCGAGACCATCGACCCGGAGGCCGAGGCGCAGCTGATCGAGGCGATCCGGTCCTGGCGGGCCGGCCGGGATCAGGCCGCGGTGGACCAGGCGCTGCGCGGATTGGTCGAGGCTGCCAAGACCGACGTCAACCTGGTCGAGCCGTCGATGGCCTGTGCTCGCGTGGGCGCCACGACAGGGGAGTGGGCCGGGGCGCTTCGCGCCGTGTTCGGCGAGTATCGGGCGCCTACCGGGATCGCCGGGGCGCGTGCGGCCGGCGAGGCCGGTGACGCGATTGCGCGGGTGCGGGACCGGGTGCGTTCGGTCGGCGAGGAGTTGGGCGGGCGGCTGCGGATGCTGGTCGGCAAGCCGGGCCTGGACGGGCACTCCAACGGCGCCGAGCAGGTGGCGGTCCGGGCCCGCGACGTCGGTTTCGAGGTGATCTACCAGGGCATCCGGCTGACCCCGGCACAGATCGTCGCGGCTGCGGTGGCCGAGGACGTGCACGTGGTGGGGCTGTCGGTGCTCTCCGGTTCGCACCTGGAGGTGGTGCCTGCGGTGGTCGAGGGGTTGCGTGCGGCGGGTGCCGCCGACGTGCCGGTGGTGGTCGGCGGGATCATCCCGCCAGAAGACGCCGAGGTGCTGCGCGCCAGTGGCGTGGCCAAGGTGTTCACCCCCAAGGACTTCGCACTCACCGACATCATGGACCAGATCGTGGACCTGATCCGCCCCCGCGGCGAAAGTCAGAGCCGGTAAATATCCGACCGGTGACCTATTCGCACCACGCTGATCACCAACATCGCATCATCGATCTTGTAGATGACCCGGTACACGCCGACCCGAGCCGTGTACCGCTTGGCCGGATCGTCACGGAGCATCTTGCCGACACGGTGCGGATTCTTCGCCAGCGGACCGTTGATGAACTCGGCGATCGCCAAATGGGCCTTGGCGGGCAGGCGGTATAAACCGCGTTCCGCGGGGCCTGTGACAACAACGCGGTAGGTCACCCGGCCCTGCGCTCACGCTCGGCAGCTTCCTCCTCGGCGACGCGCCTGCGCGCCTCTTCTAAGACTACTTCTGCGGGAACGGTGTCGCCGCGGGCGATCGCGGCGTCGGCCTCGGCAAGATCCTCGTGGATGCCGGGCTGGGAGAGCCAGAAAATCGTGTCCTCCATCTGCTCCCACTCGTAGACCGACACGATCATGGCGGCGGGCTTGCCGTTCTTGGTGACCATCACGTGATCGTGGTGCGCCTCGACGTCGTTGACGACCTCGGAGAAGTGTTGCCGGGCTTCGGCGAGGGACACAGTCTTCATGTGCAGAATTATAGCTACCTCTCGGGGCTCCCGCACGCCGGGCATCGCGTGCGGCGACCCCGTGAGGCCAAGGTGCGTAGCGTTGGAGTATGGGGTCTGCTGCGCTGAAGGTCGAGCGGGATGGGGACACGGTTCGGATCACGATGAATCGTCCGCAGCGGCGTAACGCGCTGTCTGCCGACCATCTCGTTGAGCTGCGTGAGGCGTTCAGGGACGCGGGGCGGTCAGACGCCACCGGCATTGTGCTCGGCGCCGAGGGCACGGTGTTCTCGGCCGGTCACGATTTCGCTGATGTGGCATCGCGTGACCTCGCCGGGGTCGCGGAGTTGCTGACGCTGTGCACCGAGGTGATGCGCACCATCCAGTCGGTTCCGCAGGTCGTCGTCGCCCGGGTGCACGCGCTGGCCACCGCGGCGGGCTGCCAGCTGGTGGCCTCCTGCGATCTTGCGGTGGCGGCCGAGTCGGCTGGCTTCGCGCTGCCCGGCGGCAAGGGCGGCTGGTTCTGCCACACCCCTGCGGTGCCGGTGGCTCGATCGATCGGGCGCAAGCGGTTGATGGAGATGGCGCTGACCGGGGACGTGGTCGACGCCCGGACCGCCGCGGAATGGGGGCTGGTCAACCGCGCCGTCCCGGATGCCGAGCTGGACACCGCGGTGAACGAGCTGCTCGCCCGTGCTACCCGGGGTAGCCGGACGAGCAAGGCGCTGGGCAAGCAGACCCTCTATGCGCAGCTGGACCGGCCCGAGGCAGACGCCTACGCCATCGCGCTCGAGGTGATGGCTACGGCCTCGCAGCTCGCCGGTGCCAAGGAGGGCATGGCCGCCTTCCTGGAGAAGCGCCAGCCAGCCTGGCCCGACTGAGCTGCTGTGAGTGGCAATGCTTGCTATAACGCTAATGAGCACTCACAGCGCTCATGGAGGAGGAGCAGGGCGTACGCGGCCAGTGACTGCGCGTCGCAAAGCTCACTGCGGCGCACCATCATGTCGAGATCCGCCCGGCTGAACCAGGCCGAGCGCCGACATCCCCGGTGCCACGTCGAGCATCCCAAGCAGCCGTAGCTGGCCCGCGACGAGCCCGGTCTCCTCTCGTAGCTCCCGGGCAGCCAGCGCGACCGGGTCGGCGTCGGCCCGGTCCGGGACGGTGCCCTGCGGGAACTCCCAGCGCCGCGCCCGCACCGGGTAGCGGTACTGCTCGACCAGGTGCACCAGGTCACCGTCCAGCGGGATGATCAAGCGTAGTCCGGTTTGTCGACCACGCCGTAGATGCCTGGCGAGCCGTCGGATCGCTGGACATCGTCCTCCCGCACCGACATCCAGGCGTTCGCGTACACCTGACGGCTCCCCAGGATCTGCACACCCCGATCCTGCCCGGCCATGGCGCGACGCTCTACGCTGGTCCACCGTGCGCCTCGTGATCGCCCGCTGCCAGGTGGACTACCTGGGCCGGCTGACTGCGCGTCTACCGATGGCGCCGCGGCTGCTGCTGGTCAAGGCGGACGGATCGGTGAGTGTGCACGCCGACGGCGGCGCCTACAAGCCGCTGAACTGGATGAGCCCGCCGTGCACGCTCACCGAGCAGCCGGAACGCTGGACGGTCACCAACCGGGCCGGCGAACAGTTGATCATCGAGATCGACGAGGTGCTGCACGACTCGCACCACCAGCTCGGGGTGGACCCCGGGCTGGTCAAGGACGGCGTCGAGGCCCACCTGCAGGCCCTGCTCGCTGAGCACACCGCGACGCTGGGCCCTGGGTTCACCCTGATCCGCCGGGAGTACCCCACCGCGATCGGGCCGGTCGACCTGCTGTGCCGGGATGCCGACGGCATGACGGTGGCGGTGGAGATCAAGCGCCGGGGTGAGATCGACGGGGTGGAGCAGCTCACCCGGTACCTGGACCTGCTCAACCGCGACCCGCAACTCGCCCCGGTGCGCGGGGTGTTCGCCGCCCAGCAGATCAAGCCGCAAGCCCATACGCTCGCCACTACCCGGGGAATCCGTTGTGTCACCGTCGACTACGACGACCTCCGCGGTACCGAATCCCTAGACTTGCGCCTGTTCTAACCGCGCCGGTTCCGCCTACTGTGCTGGTGCTCACCTTCGCCCGCCCGGCCTGGGCGATTCGAGTGCTGCTGTGGATCGTCCGGGTGCGCTACGGTCGTTGATATGGCACTGGAGATCACGACGGTCGGCGTGGTGGGCATGGGCACGATGGGCGCCGGGATCGCCGAGGTGCTTGCCCGCACGGGGCTCGACGTCGTGGCAGTCGAGGTCGATGAGCACGGCGTAGCCCGCGGCCGCGGGCATCTCGAACACTCCACCGGGCGTGCCCTGGAGCGCGGGAAGATCGACGAGACGGCCCGCCGCGAGCTGCTCGGCCGAATCAGCTTCACCACGAAGCTGGCCGATCTGGCCGACGTCGACTTCGTTGTCGAGGCCGTGCCAGAGCAGCTCGACCTCAAAAGCCGGATCTTCACCGAGTTGGACGGGATCGTGCGGGGCGATGTCGTGCTGGCGTCCAACACGTCGAGTCTGTCGATCACCGAGCTCGCGGTGCGCACCACGCGGCCGGGCAAGGTCGTCGGGATGCATTTCTTCAATCCGGCGCCGGTGCTCAAGCTGGTCGAAGTGGTGCGGACCGTCGTCACCGAACCGGATGTCGTCAGCGAGGTCACGGCGCTGGCCGACAAGCTGGGCAAGACGCCGGTGGTGATCGGGGACCGGGCCGGGTTCATCGCGAACACGCTGCTATTCGGTTACCTCAACCATGCGGCCCGGATGTACGAGCAGCGCTACGCGACCCGCGAAGACCTCGACGCCGCAATGCGCTTCGGCTGCGGGTATCCGATGGGTCCGCTGGCACTGCTGGATCTGATCGGTCTGGATACCGCGTATGAGATCCTCGACGCGCTGTACCGGCAGTCCCGGGATCGGCTGCACGCCCCGGTGCCGGTGCTCAAGCAGATGGTCACCGCGGGGCTGCTCGGCCGGAAGTCGGGTCGCGGCTTCTACACCTATGCGGCGCAGGATTCGTCGAAGGTGGTGCCCGACGCGGCCACCCCACCCGAGGGCGAGCACGGTGTCGAGACCCGCTCGATCGGTGCGGTCGGCGTGGTCGGCACCGGGACGATGGCCGCCGGCATCGTCGAGGTGCTGGCCAAAGGCGGGCACGACGTGATCGTCCGCGGTCGCAGCACCAGCCGGGCCGATGACGCGGTCGCGGCGGTCCGGCGCTCGCTGGACAAGGCCGTCAACCGCGGCAAGCTCGCCGAGTCCGGTCGCGAGGCAGCCCTGAAACGGATCTCCACGACCACGTCGCTGGACGACTTCGCGCAGGTCGACCTGGTGGTGGAGGCGGTGGCCGAGGAGCTGGAGATCAAGCGCGGGATCTTCGCGACGCTGGACGAGGTGTGCAAGCCCGGCGCGATCCTGGCCACCACCACATCGTCGTTGCCGGTGGTCGAGTGCGCCGCGGCCACCTCCCGCCCGGGCGATGTGGTGGGCCTGCACTTCTTCAACCCCGCCCCGGTGATGAAGCTGGTCGAGGTGGTGCAGACCATCAGCACCGCAGCCGACGTCGCGGCCACCGCCCGTCAGTTCGCCCGTTCCTTGGGCAAGGTCCCAGTGACCTGCGGCGACCGTGCTGGGTTCATCGTCAACGCGTTGCTGTTTCCCTACCTCAACGACGCGGTGCGGATGCTGGAGGCGCACTACGCGTCGGCCGACGACATCGACACCGCGATGCAGGTCGGCGCCGCGCTACCGATGGGCCCGTTCGCGCTGCTCGACGTCGTTGGCCTGGACGTCTCGCTGGCGATCCAGCGCAGCCTGTACCTGGAGTTTCGCGAGCCGGGCTTCGCTCCGGCCCCCTTGCTGGAGCACCTGGTCACGGCTGGTCGGCTGGGCCGCAAGACCGGCAAGGGGTTCCGCGACTACAGCTGAGACCGGGTCGAACAAGCGCGCTCTGGACCGGTAGGGGCGATCGTACTGGAATGATCACCCTGGGGTGGCTGATCACATCGTGTGATGAGGGTACGCCAGATCTGGCCGATGAAGGGTTGGTGCTGGTTGGATGCGATCCCGCCCCGGCGCGGCTGAGGTTGGCGTTCAGTCCATGGCAGGATCGCGAGCTTGGAGGGCTCGACGAGTGGAACCTATGATCGACCTTGCTCGACGCGTCGCTGGGAATGCAGCGGCCCGCGCAGGCGGCCTCGCGCGCGACCGATTCTCGGGTGATCTCCTGATCACCGCAAAAGGAGACCAGGGCGACTTGGTCACGGATCTTGATTACGAAGCTGAGCGGGTAATCATCGATTGCATAACGGAGACGTTTCCAGAACACCGGATCATCTCCGAGGAGCGTGGCGAGATTTCCGGATCAGCTGAATGGACCTGGCTTCTGGATCCACTCGACGGCACCAACAACGTCGCCCTCGGCCTGCCTCTCTTCGGTGTATGTGTGACACTGTGCCACCACGGAATCCCCATAATTGCCGCAGTCTATGCGGGTCATCAAGACGCGACCTACGTCGCCGTGCAAGGCCACGGAGTAATAAGGGATGGGACGGCCCGGTTGCGGATAGCCGGTAGCACGGAGCCGCGTAGGACGACCGTCTCCTGGATTCAAGGGTACGGTGTGCGTCCGGACGACCCGGTGCCACACCGAGCACTTGCCGGCTTGCACGGCAAGTTCAAGCGGATACTGCAGCTTTGGGCGCCTACGGTGGACTGGGCGTTACTCGTCGAAGGTCGAATTGGTGCCGTTGTCTGCTACAAGAACGAGATCGAGGATCTTATGGGCGGCATTCTGGCTGCCGTCGAGGCAGGCGCCGTACTTACCGACTTCTCTGGTCGGGCGGTTGCCGATCCGGCTGAGGTTTTCGGCCTCGTTGTCGCGGTTCCGTCAGTGCTCGGTCCTGTCGTGGCGGCTTTAGCTGGGCCGGATAATAATTAGGTAGATTTACCTTGGGTGTGCTTTCTGGATTATGAGCCATGGCGTTTGAGAGTGGCTGTGGAGATCTCGGGTGCCGTTCGCCGAGGGCATCGTGCTGCCCGCCCCCAGCGCCGCGAGCCACGCCCGGCCCCACGTGGTCGGACTGGGTCGAACTTGTCCCCGGCGTGATCTGGATCTATGACTACACCCGCTTTAGGCGACGCGCCACTGCACGATTGCGGTGCTGGACGTGGCGTCGCGGTTGTGGCCGTTCACCGTGGTCTCGGCCCGGAGTCGTTCACCCAGGTTGAGGTCGCGTTAGCCCGGGCGCTGACCAGCCATGGCAAGGAACACCTGCTCGACGCGGTGCTGCGCGAGGCGCTCGCCCACAGCGTCGCTGGCGGGCCGCCGGATCGTCAAGCACTTCGGCCGACCCGGCACTCGAGCGATCTGCCTGGATCGAGTCGTTCTTCGGCCACCTCAAGCACTAGGTTGCTAGGGCCGACGAAGTCGGCTTGATCGAGTCAAGTTTGGTGTTATGCGGCGAATCCGGCCTCCTGGGTGAGCTGGTCGAGAGCGCGCTGGTAGTTGCGTGCTGCGGTGCGTAGTGG
>JBOHGH010000025.1:0-4212 GCA_050699975.1 Pseudonocardiaceae bacterium
GCCGCTGCGTTGGCCGGCGCGGGGGTGGCAGCCGCGGTCGCTCCAGCGTTGCGAATGGCCCCCGGGGTGCGCGACTCGGTCGGCCTCCAGGCCGCGGCCCGGCAAGCCAATCTGGCTGGCCGGGTGCTGCTGCGACGGGCCGGCCTACCGCCTACCGGTGTGCCCGTCGTGCTCGTCGACGACGTGGTGACCACCGGTGCGACCGCTGCTGCCTGCGCGGCGGCGTTGCTCCGGGCGGGTGTCGACACGCCCGCGATCGTGGCGCTCGCGGCGGCCGGGTGTCACGCGCCGTCGTACCCGCAGGGTGGCAAATACCACTCAGAGTGTTGAGGGTGCGCGGCGGGATGTCAGGCTCTGGCGACGGCACGTCAGGCGGACTACGGTTCCTGGATCAGCATCGATCGCTGCTGGTCGGGAGGAGGCGAGACAGCCATGATCCTGGCGCCGGAGCCCGAGTGATCATCGGGGCGGCCCCCCTTGCCGTCCGAGCATCACCGCTGAGCCCCGGCGTCGCCGAAGTCCTGCTGGACAACGCGAGGAGGTCGCCCAGGTGAACATTGTCGTGAAGGGTCGTAACGTCGAGGTGCCCGATCACTACCGGGAGCACGTCGTCGAGAAGCTCGCCCGCGTCGAACGTTATGACCAGAAGGCCATCCGTTACGACGTCGAGCTGTTCCACGAACGCAACCCCCGGCAGTCCAAGAGCTGCCAGCGAGTGGAGATCACCGGTCAGTGTCGCGGGCAGGTAGTCCGCGCTGAGGCGTGTGGTCCGGACTTCTACGCCGCGCTGGACGCGGCCACGAGCAAGTTGCAGAACCGGCTCCGTCGGGTCGCCGACCGCCGCAAGGTGCACCACGGACGCCGCCAACCCACCTCTGTCGCCGAGGCCACCGCGCCGCTGGCGGCAGTCCTGGCTCCAGCTATCGACACCGATTTCGACACCGATTTCGACACTGTGATCGACAACGAGGTCCGGACCAACGGCCAGCACCATCGGACGGGGGTGCTGGGCTCTCCCGACCCCGACCCCGACCCCGACCCCGACCCCGACGTCGACTACGAACTGCCCACCCAGCGGCGGGAGTCATCGGATTCGGCCGGACCGGGCCGCATTGTCCGGCACAAGCGGCACTCCGCCGACCCCATGACCGTCGACCAGGCGCTCTACGAGATGGAACTCGTGGGCCACGACTTCTACCTGTTCTCCGACGCCACGTCCGGGCTGCCCAGCGTGGTCTACCGGCGGCGGGGCTTCCACTACGGCGTAATCCAGCTCGTCTAGCTGCCCGAAGCAAGTCGTGATCGCCGGCTGGGTGCATGCGACGACATCATGTGTCGGGTACGGCACACAGTCGGCGATTACGGTGTTTGCGGGAGCTGCTGACCTGCGTTGATGACGGCACCATGGGTGCTGGGCATACGATGGCGCGCAGACCGGCGGTGGGTCGTGCCATGTGGCGCGCTACAGCTAGCCTGCCTGCTGCCGAGCCGTGTCCCGATACGAGTGAGGTCTTCCACGGTGGTCCTGTCCCGACTGCTCCGCGCTGGCGAGCACAAGACGGTGCGCCGACTGCGCGCCATCGCCGACCACATCAACGGCCTGGAGGACGACGTCGCCGGCCTGTCCGATGCCCAACTGCGGGCTAATACCGACGAGTTCCGTCGTCGCCACGATCAGGGCGAGTCGTTGGACGAGCTGCTGCCCGAGACGTTCGCGGTGGTCCGCGAGGCCGCCAAGCGCACGCTGGGGCAGCGGCATTTCGACGTGCAGCTGATGGGCGGTGCCGCGTTGCACCTGGGCAACATCGCCGAGATGCGCACCGGTGAGGGCAAGACGCTGACCTCGGTGCTGCCCGCCTACCTCAACGCCATCGCCGGTAAGGGCGTGCACATCGTCACCGTCAACGACTACCTCGCCAAGCGCGACGCGGAGTGGATGGGCCGGGTGCACCGGTTCCTGGGCCTGGAGGTCGGGGTGATCCTGTCCCAGATGAGCCCGGACGAGCGCCGCGCCGCCTACCACTCCGACATCACGTATGGCACGAACAACGAGTTCGGTTTCGACTACCTGCGCGACAACATGGCCTGGAACATCGATGACTGTGTGCAGCGCGGGCACAGCTTCGCCATCGTCGACGAGGTCGACTCCATCCTCATCGACGAGGCCCGCACTCCGCTGATCATCTCCGGGCCCGCCGACCAGTCCTCCCGCTGGTACGGCGAGTTCGCCCGGCTCTCCCCGATGCTCAAGCGTGATCTGCACTACGAGGTGGATGAGCGCAAGCGCACCGTGGGTGTTTCCGAGGAGGGTGTGGCGCTCGTCGAGGACCAACTGGGCATCGAGAACCTCTACGAGGCCGCCAATACCCCGCTGGTCGGTTTCCTCAACAATGCGCTGAAGGCCAAGGAGCTCTACACCAAGGACAAGGACTACATCGTCCGCGACGGTGAGGTCCTGATCGTCGACGAGTTCACTGGCCGGGTGCTGCACGGTCGGCGCTACAACGAGGGTATGCACCAGGCCATCGAGGCCAAGGAGAAGGTGGAGATCAAGGCCGAGAACCAGACGCTGGCCACGATCACGCTGCAGAACTACTTCCGGCTCTACGACAAGCTCGCCGGGATGACCGGTACCGCGCAGACCGAGGCCGCCGAGCTGGCCCAGATCTACAAGCTGGGTGTGGTGCCGATCCCCACCAACCAGCCGATGATCCGCGAGGATCGGGGCGATCTGATCTACAAGCACGAGGAGGCCAAGTTCGCCGCGGTGGTGGCCGACATCGCGCAGCGGCACGCCCAGGGGCAGCCGGTGCTGGTCGGCACGGCGAGCGTGGAGCGCTCCGAGTACCTGTCCAAGGCGCTGGTGGCCGCCGGCATCCCGCACTCGGTGCTCAACGCCAAGCAACACGAGAAGGAGGCGTTGATCATCGCCGAGGCCGGCCGCAAGGGCACGGTCACGGTGGCCACCAACATGGCTGGTCGCGGGACCGACATCATGCTGGGCGGCAATCCGGAGTTCCTCGCCGACACCGAGCTGCGGGCCCGCGGGCTGGACCCGGTGGAGACCCCGGAGGAGTACGAGGCCGCCTGGGAAGCCGCCGTGAACGCGGCCCGCAGCGAGGTCGAGGCCGAGGCCAGGGAGGTCGTTGCGGCCGGCGGGTTGTACGTGCTGGGCACCGAGCGGCACGAGTCACGGCGGATTGACAACCAGTTGCGTGGCCGCTCCGGACGCCAGGGCGACCCCGGCGAGTCCCGGTTCTACCTCTCCTTGCGCGACGAGCTCATGGTGCGGTTCAACGGCCCGCTGGTCGAGTCCATCATGACCCGGTTGCGGATGGAGGATGACATCCCGATCGAGGCCAAGATGGTCAGCAGGGCGATCCAGTCCGCGCAGACCCAGGTCGAGCAACAGAACTTCGAGATCCGCAAGAATGTCCTCAAGTACGACGAGGTCATGGACCTCCAGCGCAAGGTGATCTACGCCGAACGGCGCCGGGTACTCGAAGGCGAGGATCTGCGCGACCAGGTCGTGCACATGATGACGGATGTGATCACCGCCTACGTCAACGGCGCCACCGAGAACGGGTACGCCGAGGACTGGGATCTCGACCGGCTGTGGACGGCGCTCAAGACGCTGTACCCGGTCGGGATCGCCCATGAGGACCTCGGTGACGATGCTGGTGACCTGACCCGCGAGGTGCTGCTGGCGGCCGTGCTCGACGACGCGCGGGCGGCCTACGCCCGTCGCGAGGCAGCACTCGAGGAGGCGGCAGGCAAGGGTGCGATGCGGGAGCTCGAGCGCCGCGTGGTGCTCTCGGTGCTGGACCGCAAGTGGCGCGAGCACCTGTATGAGATGGACTACCTCAAGGAGGGCATCGGGCTGCGCGCGATGGCGCAGCGCGACCCGCTGGTGGAGTACAAGCGCGAGGGTTTCGAGATGTTCAGCGCGCTGCTCGAAGCGCTGAAGGAGGAGTCCGTCGGGTTCCTGTTCAACGTGCAGGTCCAGGTCGCCGAGCCGGTCGCCGACGACGTTGCGCAAGCCCCCGCACAAGCTCCCGCGCAAGCCCCTGCGCAGGTCCCGGCTACCCCGATCGCCGCACCGGCGGGTCCGGCGCTCTCGCAGCTGCCAGCGCAGGTCGAGCCGGCGCCGCGGCCCCTGACCTACACCGGACCGGCCGAAGGCGGCGGTACCGAGGTGCGGGGTCGGGGGGG
>JBOHGH010000025.1:4222-46621 GCA_050699975.1 Pseudonocardiaceae bacterium
CCCCCACGCCGGTAACGGTGCCAAGGCGCAGGAGCCCGCCCGCAACGCTCCCTGCCCGTGCAATTCGGGTAAGAAGTACAAGCGGTGCCACGGCGCGCCCACCACCGCCCGCTCCTAACCCGCCCGGCGTGTCCGGCGCTCCGGTACGGCGTGTACGGCGCTCCAGCTCAGGAAAGGGCACTCCCCCCTTGGGAACGGCAGGGCTCATCAGTAACTCGGTGAGCATCGAATTCTCATGAGCACCACGCTCATCGCCAAGGAGCTGTCTGCCGGCCATGGCGATCAGCTCCTGTTCTCCGGACTGGAACTCGTCGTGGCGCCGGGCGACCTCATCGGGTTGGTCGGTTCCAACGGCGCCGGCAAGTCGACGTTGCTCCGTATCCTCGCGGGTCTGGAGCCCCCCGAACATGGCACCACGCAGCTCCATCCGTCGACGGCAACTGTCGGTTACCTGCCTCAGGAGCCGCAACGGCGCCCGGGCGAGACGGTGCGCGCCTTCCTGGCCCGGCGTACCGGTGCCGCGGCGGCGCAGCGCGATTTGGACCGCTCCGCCGAGCAGTTGGCTGCCGGTATCGCGGGAGCGGACGACGCATACGCCAGGGCCTTGGACCAGTGGTTGAACCTGGGTGGCGCGGATCTGGAGGAGCGGGCCGAGCAGATCGCCGCGGACCTCGGGTTGGCGGTGGACCTCGACCAGCCGATGACCGCGCTCTCCGGCGGGCAGGCTGCCCGGGCTGGGATGGCATCGCTGCTGCTCAGCCGATACGACATCTTCTTGCTCGACGAGCCGACCAACGACCTCGACCTCGACGGCCTGCGGAGGTTAGAGGAGTTCGTCGCTGGCCTGCGCGCGGGCACGGTCCTGGTCAGCCATGACCGGGAGTTCCTGACCCGGTCGGTCCACCGGGTCGTCGAGCTGGACCTCGCGCAGCACCAGGTACGCCACTACGGCGGCGGGTACGCCGGATACCTGGAGGAGCGCGAGGTGATCCGCCGCCATGCTCGGGCGGACTTCGAGGAGTACGCCGAAACCCGCTCGGCGCTACAGGCGCGGGCGCGGGCCCAGCGGGCCTGGGCTGACAAGGGCGTGAAGAACGCTCGGCGCAAGGCCAGCGACAACGACAAGTTCATCCGTGCCGCACGCGTCGAGTCGAGCGAGAAGCAGGCCGCCAAGGCGCGCCAGACCGATCGGCTGATCGAGCGTCTGGAGGTGGTCGAGGAGCCGCGCAAGGAGTGGGAACTTCGCATGGAGATCACCGCCGCGCCGCGCGCCGGGGCGGTGGTGGCGGTGTTGCGCGGTGCGGTGGCACGCCGCGGCGCCTTCACGCTCGGCCCGGTCGACCTGCAGATCGACTGGGCGGACCGAGTGGCCATCACCGGGGCCAACGGCTCGGGCAAGTCGACACTGCTGGGCGCGCTGCTCGGTCGGTTGCCGCTGGATGAGGGCAGCGCCTGGCTGGGGCCCAGCGTGGTCGTCGGCGAGATCGACCAGGCCCGTGGCCTGTTCCTCGGTGAGCAGCCGCTGCTCGACGCGTTCGGCGCCGCGTCCGGCCTGTTGCCGGCCGACGCGCGTACCCTGCTGGCGACCATTCGCGGCGTCTCAGCTGGCTCAGGGGCGCTGCCAGGTCGCGGGGTCGGCCTCGCTTTGGGCACCGGAGGACATGTCCTTGACCTCGTGGTGCTCGCCGTCCTCACGCGGCGGAAACCACACGAAGGGGATGCCCTTGCGGGAGGCGTAGCGGATCTGCTTGGCCAGCTTGTCGGTTTGGTGGTACAGCTCGGTGTTGAGTCCTCGGGCCCGCAGCTGGGCGGCGGTGGCTGCCGAGTGGGCACGCCGCTGGTCGCTGGGAACCACCACAAGGACATCGCTGGGACCGCTGGGGCCGGTCTGCAGGAGCCCTTCGGCGACGAGCTTGGCGAAGATTCGAGTCAGGCCGATGGACAGCCCGATGCCCGGCAGGCGGCGCCGGATGAAGGACCCCGCCAGGTCCTCATACCGGCCGCCGGAGCAGATGCTGCCGTAGTCCGGCCAGTCGGTGAACTTCCCTTCGTACACCGTGCCGGTGTAGTAGTCCAGACCCCGGGCGATGGACAGGTCGGCCACGACGCTGCTGGTCGGCAGGTCCGACAGCGAGTCCAGCACGAACGCCAGTTCATCGAGGCCTTCGGTGAGCAGGTCGGATTTGGACCCGAGTCTGATGATGTCGTCGATCACCGACGTGTCAGTGCCGCGGATCTGCGCCAAGTCCAGGCATGCGGTGACCTGCTCGGGAGTGAGGCGCAGCTCGGAGGCGAGCAGTGTGCCCACGCCTCCCGCGCCGATCTTGTCGATCTTGTCTGCGATGCGAATGACGCCGAGGGCGTCGGAGATACCCAGGCCCTGGTAGAAGCCCTGGAGGACCTTACGGTTGTTGATGTTGAGTGACCACGCGGGCAGGGCGAGGTCGGTCAGGATCTCGTGGATGATCCGCGGGAGTTCAGCGTCGAAGTGCAGTGGCACCTGGTCGACGTTGATGACGTCGATGTCGCACTGGGTGAACTCACGGTAGCGGCCTTCCTGGGGGCGCTCGCCGCGCCATACGCGCTGGATCTGGTAGCGCTTGAAGGGGAAGACCAGATCGTTGAAATGCTGGGCGACGTAGCGTGCGAAGGGCACGGTGAGGTCGAAGTGCAGCCCGAAGCGGGCGTCATTGTCGTCGTTGGGCTCGGCCTGCAGCCGACGCAGCGTGTAGACCTCCTGGGAGGTCTCTCCCTTGGCCACCAGGACTTCGAGTGCCTCGACCGACGGGGTCTCGATCGAGCAGAACCCGTAGCTTTCGAAGATCTGGCGGATTCGATCGAGCCAATGCAGCTCGAGGCGCCTGACCTCGGGCAACCACTCGGGGAAGCCACTGATGGGGGCAGGTCGGACGAGCTGCTGGTCGCTCATCGGCGGGGCTTGTCTCCTCGTCATCCGAACGAGAGCTGGCTCTGATCAGCGTATCGGTCTGCATCCCGCCGTTCGCGACCCACGTCAACGTCGGCGAAGACGAGGATCTCGGCGGATGGCCACGTCCCCGGCGGTGAGGCGTAGCTGCAGCGCCGTGCATTGCCATCGTCGGCCCCCCTCGTCGGTGTGCTCCTCGAAGCGGGCGGCCAGCGCGCGAACTCCAGTGTTCAGCGTCACCAGTGCAACCGCCTCCAGTGCCCCGTCAGCCTGCTGCCGGGCGAACACCTTGCGCACCCGCGGCTCGAGATGCCCAGCCACCGCCTTCAGCGTGGCGAGGTAGGTCAGCAGGTGAGGACTCAGGACCGCGGACAGCTGCCGCGCCGGCCGCTGACCGCCAAGGATCTCCACCACGGCCCGCAGCACCCGTTCAGCCGAGATGGACGCTGCGGGGTTCGCCGCCGGCAGGGTCACGGTCGGCTGGGGTGTGGCCGGCGCCGGCTGGGGTGTGGCTGGTGGCAGGAGATCCACCAACCGGCGCAGCACCGGCCGATGCGGTAGATGCGGACGTGGTTCGGCGATGCTGGTGGTCAACGAACCCTCCTCGGCTGCAGACCACGCGGGCGCGCGGTCGATCGACGGCGGGGCCGAAGACGCCGTGGGGCGGTCCGCAGCGGTGGCGCTGGGACCGTGGGCACCGGATCGGAGGAGGGGCAACGATCCGGTGTAGGGAGTATGCGAGATCGGGACCGGTGTTGTCCTGGCTTTCGGAATATTGGGTGCAGCCTGTGGACAACCGGCTACGGCAGGACTCGACGCCGGGCCCACTCGAAGCACACCACCGCAGCCGCGCTGGCGACGTTGAGTGACTCGACACCCCCGGTCATCGGGATGCCGACCCAGCCGGTGAGGTGCGCAGCGACGGCCGGGGAGACTCCCGAGGTCTCGTTGCCCAGCACGTAGGCCACCCGGGGTGGTGGTGGATCGCGAAACAGCGAGGTGGCGCCCGGTGCCGATCCGGACAGCCCGAGCACCGCGAACCCGGCGGTGCGCAACGCGGCGCAGGCCTGTTCCGCGGTGGCCGTCCGCAGCACCGGGGCATGGAAGGCCACTCCAGCCGATGCCTTGATCACCAGTGGATCGATCGCGGGCACTCCCCGGCGGGGCAGCACCACGCCGTCGAGTCCGGCGGCGGTCGCGGTGCGCAAGATCATGCCCACGTTGGCCGGGTTGGTGATCGCGTCGAGCACGAGCACCGCCGCCGGGCTGCGCAGTGTCTTCAGCGCGCCGTCCAGGGGGCGCATCCGGGGCGCCACCACGTCGGCCAGCACGCCCTGGTCGTGCCGGCCGTTGCCGGCGAGCACCTTCACCCGGTGTGCCGACACCCGCCGCACCGGCACCTGCCGGCCGGCCGCTGCGTCGAGGATCTCCTGCATGGTGTCGCCGCGGGCCTGCTCGGCGACGATCACCTTGTCGATGACCAGGGCAGGGTCGACGAGCGCCTCCAGCACCGGTTTGCGGCCGTAGACGGTGATGAAGACGTCCCGCGGGCTGGCAGCCTGCTGGGCCGGAGGCTGATCGTCGGGCAGGGGCTCATCGGGCAGGGGCACGTAGCCAGGATGGCAGGGTTCGGATGTGGCCGGACGGCATGTCAGGATGCACCGCATGGCGGACCGTCGAGTGGCCTTGGACGCCTCCTTTCTGTACGCCGACGCTCTCACCACACCGATGCACGTCGGCGCGGTGTCGCTGGAGACGCTGGCCGCACTGATCGGGGAGTCGCCCGACGAGGCGGTGTCCGAACGATGAGGGTCTACATTCCCGCCACCCTCACGATGCTGCGAGCGCTGGTCGACTCCGGGGAGTTGGTCCCGATCTCGGGCACCGCCTTCGCGCTGACCCCGATGCTTCGTGAGTCCTACGCCGCCGGGGACACCGAGGAGCTGGAGTACGCGGCGATGAACGAGGCGGCGCGGGCGTCTCTGCGACTGCTGGCCGCCGAGCTGGACGGTGATTCGGGGGTCCTGCCTCGCCGCGTCGTGGTGGCCGCCGACGTCGACGGGGTGCGGTTGCGCCCTGATCTCGACGACGCCGTCGTCACGATTGCCGGGCCGGTACCGAGCTTGGCGGTCGCAGCCGTGCACGTCGATGTGGCTGAGGCGGAGGATGCGGTGCGCAGTGCGGCGGCGGTGATGGACGCCGCCGATCTTGGTGACCCGGACGCCGAGTTCACCCTCGGCGAAGCGGAGGACCACGAGATGGCCTGGTATGCCACCCAGGAGGTCCCCTTCCTGCTCGAACTCCTCTGACCCGGCCGCTCCCCGGCGTGTCGTGCTCCTGCGCCCCGTGTGTCAGGCTCCTATGCACGGTGTGTCGCGTTCCGATGCCCGGCGAGATCACCGGGCAGGAGAGCCCGACACACCGGGCAGGAGAGCCCGACACGCTGGAACAGGGGAGATCAGGGAGGTCCTGATGGACGCGATCACGTCCACGCCGGCCCCGCGCAACGAACCGGTCCGTAGCTACGCGCCGGGGACTCCGGAACGCGATTCGCTGACCCGCACGCTCGCCGAACTGGCCGCCCAGCGGGCCGAGCTGACCATGACCATCGGCGGGGTGCCACGGATGGCCGGCGGGGAGCCATTCGACGTGGTCGCCCCGCACCGGCACACCCACGTGCTGGGTGCCAGCGCGCAGGCCACCGCCGCCGACGTCACCGCCGCCGTCCGCGCCGCGATGCAGGCCGCACCGGCCTGGCGCGAGCTGCCCTTCGATGAGCGCGCCGCGGTTCTGCTGCGCGCCGCGGACCTCGCGGCCGGCCCGTGGCGCGACACGCTGAACGCCGCCACCATGCTCGGGCAGTCGAAGTCGGTGCAGCAGGCCGAGATCGACGCGGCCTGCGAGCTGATCGACTTCTGGCGTTTCAACGTGCACTACGCCCGGCGGATCCTGGCCGAGCAGCCGAACTCGGCGCCCGGTGAGTGGAACCGCATGGAGTACCGCCCGTTGGAGGGCTTCGTCGTCGCGATCACCCCGTTCAACTTCACCGCGATCGCCGGGAACCTGCCCACCGCGCCCGCGCTGATGGGCAACACAGTGGTATGGAAGCCCACCCTCACCCAGCAACTCGCCGCGCACTACACGATGCTGTTGCTGGAGGCCGCTGGGTTGCCGCCCGGGGTGATCAACCTGGTCACCGGACACGGAGCACCGGTCAGCGAGGTGGCCCTGGCCGATTCCGACTTCGCCGGGCTGCACTTCACCGGGTCCACGAAGACGTTAAAGAAGCTCTGGCGCACCATCGCCGACCACCTGGACGGCTACCGCAGCTACCCGCGCATCGTGGGGGAGACCGGCGGTAAGGACTTCGTGGTGGCGCACCCCTCGGCCGACCCGGCCGCGGTGACGACGGCGCTGGTGCGCGGGGCGTTCGAGTACCAGGGTCAGAAGTGCTCCGCGGTCTCCCGGGCATATGTCGCCCGGTCGCTGTGGGACGGCGGAATGCGGGAACAGCTTGCCGACACGACGCGGATGATCAGCTACGGCGATATCGCTGACCTGTCGAACTTCGGTGGCGCGGTGATCGACACCCGGGCCTTCGCCAAGCACCGTGACCTCCTAGCGCGGGTCGCCACCGACCCGTCGATCGAGGTCCTCGCCGGCGGTGGTTGTGACGACTCGGATGGGTGGTTCGTGCAGCCCACCGTGCTGGTCGGCGGTGACCCCAAGCACGATGTGTTCGCGACGGAGTACTTCGGGCCGATCCTCGCGGTGCACGTCTACCCCGACGACGACTACGCCGCGGTTCTCGACGTCATCGACTCCACCAGTCCGTATGCACTGACCGGAGGGGTGTTCGCCACCGACCGAGCCGCGGTGGCGCAGGCCCACCAGTCGCTGCGCTACGCCGCGGGCAACTTCTATGTCAACGACAAGCCCACCGGGTCGATCGTGAGCCGCCAGCCTTTCGGTGGGGCCCGGGCCTCGGGTACCAACGACAAGGCCGGCTCACTGATCAACCTGCTGCGGTGGACCAGCCCGCGGGCGATCAAGGAGACCTTCGACCCGCCGACCGATCACACCTACCCCCACATGGGCTAAAGAGGCGAGCCTCGGACTGCCGAGCCGGGGGTCACCTTGATCGGTAATGCGGTGAATCTGACGTGGCTGAGCCCCTCGGAGCGCCGCCTGCCGGTTCTGATCGCTGATAGGGAAGCATGAGCCGCGCCCAGCGCGGGTAGTTCTTCCGAAACGGCGACCATGGACGACCGGCGGGGCTGCCCTTCGGCATCAACCCGGCGACCGCGATGGTCGGAGTACGCGACGGCGAGCTTAACAGTGCCCGCGGTCTCTGCATCACTCTCCGCGAACCGATCCGCGGCATCGAGCCAACCGGCACCCTGCGCCATCCCGCCATCACCGTCACGGTAGCTGACTGCGAGGGGCTCGCCACGGTCCTGACGAGGTGAGGGAGGCAGACCCGGTTACGCACTCACACCTGACAGCGATCTCGCGCTGCTAGGGAGTCCGCTACCCTCCCCCGACCGGGGAGGATAGTGGATCATGGAGCCACGAGATGACCGGATCGGCAGCGTCGCGAGTATTCCTGCATGTGGGCACCCCCAAGACGGGCACCACCTATCTGCAAGGCGTGATGTGGCGCAACAGGCGAGAGCTCCGTCGCCGCGGGGTGCACTATCCCGGTTACCGGCCTGAGGCGCACTTCCTCGCCGCGATGGATCTGCAGGGTGCCACCGCCGAGGAGATCGGCGACCCGGACCTGCCGTTGGCCTGGGATCGGTTGGTCGGTCAGGTCGAGGCAGCGCGGGGCACCGTGGTGGTCTCCCACGAGCTGTTCAGCCCGATGGAGCCCGACCGGATCGAGCGAGCGCTCGACGCTCTTGGCGGTAATGAGCTGCACGTCGTCTGCACCGCGCGCGATCTGGGCCGGCAGCTGTTCGCGGTCTGGCAGGAGGATCTGAAGAACCGGCACACCCTGTCCTTCGCCGAGTTTCTCGACGCGGTGCGCGACCCCACGAGGGGGCACTGGCTCGGCACGCTGTTCTGGCGCATGCAGGACGTGCCGGACGTGCTGTACCGCTGGGCGAGCAGGCTGCCGCCGCAGCGGGTGCACGTCGTCACCGTCCCGCCCCCGGGCTCGGCACCCGAACAGCTGTGGCAGCGCTTCGCCACGGTGCTCGGGGTGGGGCTCAACGGCCTGGACGACCGCCCCACCGAACCCAACTCCTCGCTGGGCCTGGCCGAGGCCCAACTCCTGCGCCGGCTCAACCTCGCCCTCCCACCGGAACTGCCGTGGGGGCTGTACGAGCATGCCGTGCGCAAGCACCTGGTCGAGGTGCTGGCCGGCCGTCCCAGCGGTGCACGGCGCTTCACCGTGCCATCTGACCAGCTGCCCTGGGTGACCGAGCGGGCCACGCAGATGATGTCCACGCTGGCTGACGCCGGCTACCGGGTCGTGGGCGACCTCGACGATCTGATCCCCACCGCCTCGACACCGCAACCGGGTCCGGACGAGGTGACCGATGCCGCGGTGCTCGACGCCGCTGTGGCCGTGGCCTGCACCCTGGTGCAGAGCTACGGTGTGTACGAGCAGCGCACCAGGTCGCTGCGGCAGCGGTTCCGCGAGCTCGGCGCTCGCAACGCCGCAGTGAATCGGGCGCTGGCCGTCTACCGCTCGGTGCGGTACTCCCGCTAGTCGGCGAGTGCGGCGAGCAGGGCGCGGACGGACATCGCCCGGCGGTGGGCGGCGCCGGCGAGCTCGTCCAGCGCGCACTCGGGGTCGGCGGGCGGGCCGAGGTGGGTGCAGCCCCGCGGGCAGTTCGCGATCGCCTGGGCCAGATCGCCGAAGGCGCGAACCACATCATCGGGCGTCACGTGCGCCAGCCCGAAGGAGCGGATCCCCGGGGTGTCCACCACCCACCCGCCGCCAGGCAGCGGCATCGCCACCGCGGAGCTGGAGGTGTGCCGGCCCTTGCCCACCCCGCTGACCGCCGCAGTCGCCCGGAGAGCCTCCGGCACCAGCCGGTTCACCAGCGTCGACTTGCCCACTCCGGAATGCCCGACCAGGACCGAGACCTGACCCGCCAGTCGCGCTCGCACCGCGTCCACCCCGGTCTCCGGGGCGGTGACGAGCACCGGCAGGTCCAGCGCGGCGTAGCGCTCCAGCACCGCGTCCGGTGCGGCGAGGTCCCGCTTGGTCAGGCAGAGCACCGGTGCCAGGCCCCCGGCGTAGCCAGCCACCAGGCACCGGTCGATCAGCCCGGTGCGCGGTGGTGGATCGGCCAGTGAGGCGACGATGAGCAGCTGCTCGGCATTGGCCACCACGATCCGCTCGTAGGGGTCGGTGTCATCGGCTGTGCGGCGCAGCACGCTGGATCGCTCGTCGACCCGGATGATCCGCGCCAGCCCATCCGGTGCACCGCTTACCTCGCCGACCAGCCCGACCCGGTCGCCCACTGCAACAGGGGTACGTCCGAGCTCGCGGGCCCGCATCGCGGTGACCCGGACGGTCGGGTCGCCATCGGGTGCGCAGGTCCATCGACCGCGGTCCACCGCCACCACCATCGCGGGTATCGCGTCGGCGTGCTCGGGGCGACGCTTGCTGCGCGGGCGGGAACCGCGCCGCCCCGGCCGGACTCGGACATCGGATTCGTCGAGGCGGTGGCTTTTGCGGGGGCCACTATGGGGACCACTGTGGGGGACGCTCCCAGGCTGGCTCAGCCGGCATCACCCGCCAGCATCGCCGACCAGCTCGCCCCGAAGTCCGGCAACGTCTTGGTCGTCGCGGCGATGTCGTCGACCACGATCCCCGGCACCACCAGGCCGAGGATCGCGCCCGCGGTGGCCATCCGGTGATCAGCGTAGACGGCCCAGCGCCGGCCTGGATCCGCGCGCAATGGCCGGGGGTGGATCTCCAGGCCGTCGGGGATCTCGCGAACGTCGCCGCCCAGGGCCCCGATCTCGGTGGCCAGCGCGGCCAACCGGTCGGTCTCGTGCCCGCGCAGGTGGGCTATCCCGCGCAGCCGCGAAGGCCCGGTGGCCAGTGCGGCCAGCGCGGCCACCGTCGGGGTGAGTTCCCCGACGTCGTGCAGGTCGGCGTCCACACCATCAAGCCGATCAGGACCCAACACGGTCAGCCCGCGTTCGTACAGGCCCACCCGGCAACCCATCTGGGCGAGTAGTGGGCGGATTGCGTCGCCGGCCTGGGTGGTGCGACTTGGCCAGCCCGGAACGGTTACCTGCCCACCAGTGACCGCCGCTGCGGCCAGGAACACTGCCGCGTTCGTCAGGTCCGGCTCGACGTCAATCTCGCCGCCTGCGACCGGGCCGGGGGCCACCCGCCACCACGTCGTGCCGTCGGTGTCCACCTCCACCCCGCGATCGGTCAGCATCTGCACGGTCATCTCGATATGTGGCCGGGATGGGATGGGCGAGCCATCGTGATGGACCGTGATCCCGTCGTCGTACCCGGCGGCGGACAGCAACAATCCGGAGACGAACTGCGAGGAAGCCGAGGCATCAATCCACACCTCGCCGCCACGTCGCCGGCGAGCGCCGTGCAACACGAATGGCAGTGCGTCCCCGTCTACCCGGCAACCCAGTGCACGCAACGCGGCCAGCATTGCGTCTATCGGTCGCTGCCGGGCCTGCTCGTCGCCGTCGAAGCGAACAGGGCCGTCGGCCAGCCCGGCCAGTGGCGGCACGAAGCGCATCACGGTGCCGGCTAGCCCGCAGTCCACCGTCGCGTCTCCGCGCAGGCCGCCGTGTGCGGCTACCTCCAGCTCGCCGCTGCGGTCGGTAACCGGCACTCCCAAGGCGCGCAGTGCGCCGATCATGAGATCGGTGTCCCGGCTGCGCAGTGCGCCCCGGACGGTGCCGCCGGTGCCGGCCAGCGCGGTCAGCAGGAGAGCCCGGTTGGTGATTGACTTGGATCCCGGCACTGTCACGGTGGCTCGTACCGGTTCGGGTGCCAGTGGTGCGGCCCACGGCAGCTGGGTGAATGTCGTCACGGCGACATCATTGCGTACCCGGCCATCGCGTACTGCGCGTGCCACGATGACCCTATGTGCGGCAGGTACGCCTCAACCAGGAGTCCCGCGACGCTGGCCGTCGAGTTCGACGCGCTCGACGCTACCGACGGTGCGGCGCCGGGGACTGACTACAACGTCGCGCCGACCAAACCCGTGTTCTCCGTCGTGACCCGGCATCCGCGTGATGCCGAAGGAATCCCCGACTCCGACCGCACGGTGCGCAGCATCCGGGTGATGCGCTGGGGACTGGTGCCGCACTGGGCGAAGGATCCGGGCGGCGGGTCCCGGATGATCAACGCGCGAGCCGAGAGTGCCGCTACTAAGCCCGCGTTCCGCGATGCGGTGGCCAGGCGGCGCTGCCTGCTGCCGGCCGACGGCTGGTACGAGTGGCAGGCCGCGTCCGGGAGCCGCAAGCAGCCGTTCTTCATCACCTCACGGGACGGCTCCGGGCTGGCCCTGGCCGGTTTGTGGGCTACCTGGCGGGGCGCCGACACCACCGCACCCCCGCTGGTGAGCTGCGCGGTGGTCACCACCGACGCGGTCGGTCCGCTGGCCGAGATCCATGACCGGATGCCGCTGGTCCTGCCCGCCCAGGCGTGGGAGGCGTGGCTGGATCCGGATTCCGACGATCCCAGCCGGCTGCTCGCGCCACCGCCCGCGGAGCTGGTGGCTGCGCTGGAGCTGCGGCCGGTATCCACGGCGGTGAACGACGTTCGCCGCGCCGGCCCTGAACTGGTCGAACGGCTTGACCCGGAGCAGCCTCCGCTGCTGAATCTGGATCAGGTCCAGTGACCGAACTGACCGTCGTGACGCCACATGGCCCGGCCCGCGTCGAACCGCACTGCTGCCCGCAAGGCATTGCGGCGCTGCTCCTCGGGCACGGTGCGGGTGGCTCCACCGGCACACCCGATCTGGTGGCCGCCACCAGGTCTGCGATCGCCTCCGGGGTGCACGTGGCGCTGATCACACAGCCCTACCGGGTCGCGGGCCGGCGTGCCCCGGCGCCGGCCCGGCAGCTCGACGAGGCGTGGCTGGCCGTCGCCGCGTACCTGGCGGGCGGGATCTTCGCCGATCTCCCGCTGATCTTCGGGGGCCGGTCTTCGGGGGCCAGAGTGGCGTGTCGCACTGCGGCGGCGGGGGGTGCGGTGGGCGTGCTGTGCCTGGCCTTTCCGGTGCACCCACCCGGGCGGCCGGACCGCAGCCGGATGGGCGAGCTGGACAGGGTGGACGTGCCGGTGCTGGTAGTGCAGGGGGAGCGGGATCCGTTCGGTCGCCCAGAGCCCGCCGTCGGGCGGGAGGTCGTACTGCTGCCCGGCGACCACTCGCTCAAGATCGACCTCGCGGCGGTGGGACGCGCGGTCGCGGAGTGGCTGCCGCGCCGGCTCAGGCCGCTGGGTTGACGGTTCCGGAATGCACGCGCCCGGTGCAGCGTTGCTCGGGCCGTGGCACCCACAGTCCAACCGGTCCGTGACCGGACGCGCGACCGCGTGGCGCGGCAGCGCACACTCACTTCACCGGGCCGAACGCCTGGCTGGCGCGTACCCTCAACCATCAATGCACATCTGGGCATGGGGGTGGTCGGCGTGAGGGCAGCCGGCAGTACCGAACCCACCCAGCCTGGGCAGCCCGAATCGAGCCCCGATAGGACGCCCGTCAGGACCCAGGAAAGGACTACGGTGCCAGGCGGCCCGGACAGCACGGATCAGGGCAGCGCGGAGCAGGGTGTCCAGGAGACCCCCGAGCAGCGCACCGCCCGCTTCGAGCGCGACGCCATGCCCTTGATCGACCAGCTCTACGCGGCGGCGCTACGGATGACCCGCAACCCGGCCGATGCCGAGGACCTCGTGCAGGAGACTTACCTCAAGGCCTATGGCGCCTTCAAGTCATTCCGCGCGGGTACCAACCTGAGGGCGTGGCTATACCGCATCCTGACCAATACCTACATCAACGGGTACCGCAAGCGGCAGCGCCAGCCGCCTGCGCAACCCACCGAGGAGATCACCGACTGGCAGCTCGCCCAGGCTGAGCAGCACACCTCGTCGGGCCTGCGGTCGGCGGAGATGGAAGCTCTGGACCGGTTGCCCGACTCCGACGTCAAGGAAGCCCTGAGCCGGCTGACCGAAGACTTCCGGATGGCGGTCTACCTCGCTGACGTCGAGGGCTTCGCGTACAAGGAGATCGCCGAGATCATGGGTACCCCGATCGGGACCGTGATGTCCCGGTTGCACCGGGGGCGCAAGCAGCTGCGCGACATGCTCACCGGAGTGGCCCGCGAGCGGGGCTTCCTGCGCGATGCGGAGGTCGCGTCATGAGCTGCGGCGACCCGCACGAGACCGATTGCAGCGAGGTACTCGCCGAGCTGTGGCTGTTCCTGGACAACGAGTGCAATCGTGAGCGGCGGGAGCTGTTGCAGCGCCATCTGGACGAGTGCGGCCCCTGCCTGGCCGAACTCGGTCTCGATGAGCACCTCAAGGCGTTGCTGGCCCGCAAGTGCGGTGGCGACCACGCACCCGACGCACTCAAGCAACGGCTGCGCCAGTCGATCCGGGAGATCATGTTGCGCCAGGCCGTCCTCGGCGCGGAGGTTACTGTCGAGCGGAGCGCCCACGGCACCGTCGTGGAGGTTGTGACCAGCGTCGAAGGCCACGCCCGGCTCTCGCCCGAGCGCTGAGGTCACCAGCGGGCCCGTCACGTGCGCTGACGGGCCCGGCCGGGCTCAGCTGTTCGGGCGCTTGCCGTGGTTGGCAGCGTTCTTTTTCCGGCCACGCTTCTTGCGGCCCTTTTTGGACACGGCGGCTGTCCTCCTTGTATCGATCGATCTTGGGTGATTGATGGCGATCCATGGCGAGTGTGTCACGGTGCGCCATAGCTGCGCCGACCATGGGTAGCGCACCGTGGTTGGATGGCGGTGCCGAAGCCTCGAGGAGGGCGATCCATGACTGAGGAGATCCGGGCTGAGATGGTGGCCAGCGTGTGGAAGATCGTGGTCGCCGAGGGCGACGCGGTGTCCGACGGCGACACGCTGGTGATCCTCGAGTCGATGAAGATGGAGATCCCGGTCCTGTCCGAGGTCGACGGCACCATCGCGAAACTGGCGGTTTCGGAGGGCGACGTTGTCCAGCAAGGTGACCTGATCGCCGTCGTCGAGTGACGTCACGTGGGGTGGGTGAGTCGCGATGTCGACGCTGAGCGAGTTGCTCGCTGCGCACACCCACCTGCCCGACGTGGCAGTCGGTCACCTGCAGCGAATCGTGGCCGAGTGGCAATTGCTCGCTGATCTGTCCTTCGCTGACCTGCTGATGTGGGTGCCGCTGGAGCGGGACTTCCTCTGCGTGGCCCACGTCCGACCCACCACCGGCCCCACCGCCCATCCCGAGGACACGGTCGGCACCCGTGCTGCGGACACCGAGCACCCCCTGCTGAGCCAAGCGCTGGGGGACGGCTGCGTTAAGCGTGACGAGCAGCCGCGCTGGATGCGAGGCATTCCGGTGCGTCGCGAGGCGATGCCGGTGCGGCTGGGGGAGCGGAAGATCGCCGTTATCGGGCGCGAGGCGAACCTGGCGATGCCCCGGGTGCCGAGCCCGCTGGAGATCGCGTACCTGGGAGTCGCCGCGGACCTGTGCCAGATGCTGGCCGACGGCGCCTTCCCGGACACCAGCACCGCCCCGGACCGGCAATGCCCCCGAGCGGGTGACGGCTTGCTCCGGCTGAATCCCGCCGGGATTGTGATCTATGCCAGTCCTAATGCGCTGTCCGCCTATCACCGGATGGGGCACGGCGCGGACCTCCGGGGCGAGCAGCTCGCGACGCTGACTCGCCGGCTGATCTCCGATTCGTTCGACGCCGCTGAGGTTGCCCAGCGGATTCGCGCCGCGGTGGACGGTAATTCGAGCACGCGGATCGAGGCCGACGCACACGGCGCCACGATGCTGTTCCGCGCGCTGCCGCTGCGCCCGCGAGGCGAGCCGGCCGGGGCGCTGGTGCTGGTCCGGGATGTGACCGATGTGCGCAGCCGGGACCGTGCGCTGCTGTCCAAGGATGCCACCATCAGGGAGATTCACCACCGGGTGAAGAACAATCTGCAGACGGTGGCGGCGTTACTGCGGCTGCAGTCCCGCCGCACGCCGAATGTCGAGGCGCGCCAAGCGCTGCAGGAGTCGGTGCGCCGGGTGGCTTCCATCGCGATGGTGCACGAGACACTGTCGATCTCCCTGGACGAGCGAGTCGACATCGATGAAGTGGTGGACAAGGTGCTTCCGATGATCGCCGAAGTGTCCGGAGAGGCGAGCCGGGTCATCGTCAGGAGAGAGGGCGCATTCGGGGTATTGGCGGCCGAGCTCGCCACGCCACTGGTCATGGTGCTTACGGAGCTGGTGCAGAACGCCCTGGAACACGCCTTCGAACCGGGCCGGGACGGCGAGGTGGTACTTCGCGCTGAGCGATCCGCCGGGTCCCTGGAGGTGATGGTCTCCGACGATGGCCGCGGGCTTCCGCCGGAGTTCTCCTTGGAACGGGCCGAGCGGCTGGGGTTGCAGATCGTTCGCACCCTGGTCGGCTCCGAGCTGCGAGGATCCCTGGACCTGCAGCGCAGACAACCCCGTGGCACCGTGGCGTCGCTGCGGCTGCCGCTGATCACAAACCGTTGAGGCCGAGCCCGGTAGCCCGACACGAGTAATGACGAGGGGGCCCGGCACTTGACGGTGCCGGCCCCCCTCGTCGGTCGTGCTGGTTACGCGGATCAGGCGCCGGTACGGGCCCCGGTACGAGCATTACGCCGCTTGAGGGCGCGTCGCTCGTCCTCGCTCATGCCGCCCCATACGCCGGCGTCCTGCCCGGATGCGAGTGCCCAGTTCAGGCACTCGACATTGACCGGGCAACGTCGGCAGACGGTCTTCGCCTCGGCGATCTGCAGCAGAGCGGGACCGCTGGTTCCCACAGGGAAGAACAGCTCCGGGTCCTCGTCTCGGCAGGCCGCGTGATGGCGCCAGTCCATGGTACTTGCTCCTCGTCGATCGCGCTGGTGATCTCTGTGTCCCAGCGCCGTCGTCGTCTGTCATTTGGGCTTGTGAATGATTTCACGATCGTCCGCGATGTCAAGAGGTACTGCGGACGCAGTGAGTCAATTCACCCAGCGGATACCTACCGGTCGAACTGCTCACCGCATGTGAAACCGATTCAGAAGCTTTACCTCGGGATAACTGTGCGTCACGGTAGCTTGACGCGAGGTGTTACCGCCGCCTTACCCAAACCGCCCACTCCGCTCGGACACCGCAATACGTTCACCACGGTGCACCGCCCGAGAAGCCGGCACCGACCGAGAGGTGGCTGGACTCGCGACAGCTAGCCCTACAAGCCCTAACGAGACCGGCCGCCAGAACGTTTCGCCCCAATTTTGCTGACCGGGCGTGTCACCCATCCGCGGTGCGTCCCTGCCGTGGTAGAGGAGTGGGTGAGGTCGGTGGTTAACCTGCTGCGGTGACCGCCACCCCCCGCCCGGTAAGGGCCGCAGGCGTGCTCGTCGGGCTGCAGGGCTTGGCTGGTGTCGCGATCGCGGTCGGGCTGCTCGTCGTGGCTGTGCGCGGACGCACTGGACCGGTCTCGATCCTCGCCACTGCGGTCTGGCTGGCCGGCTTCGGGGTCATCCTGCTCGCTATCAGCGTGAGTCTGGTGCGGGGCCGCCACGGTGCCCGCACTCCGGCCATCGTCGCTCAGTTGCTGCTGCTCGGCGTCTGCTGGTACGCCGCGGTTCCCTCCTCGCAGCCCGCCTATGGGGTGCCGGCCGCGGCGTTCTGTGTGACCGTGCTGGTGCTGCTGTTCTGCCCGCCTGCGCTGCGTTGGGTCACCGGCCGCGACAGGCTCAGTTGAGGTGCGCTCGTAGGCCGAGTGCGGCCTGGCCGAGGACTTCTGCGTGCTGCGGCCACTCGGGGACCTGCGACTCGAGGAACGCGGCGCCGTCGAGGAAGCGGCCCTGTTGGGCGAGGGAATGGCTCAGCTCGATGAGTTCTGGGACCCCCACCCCGGGCAATGCCAGGCGCATCCGCAACACCCATTCAAGGTCCGCGGGCTGTCCGAGGCCCCGGTAGACCACCCGCAGGTTCTCCAGGATGCGGGCAAAAATCGCCCTCCTGGGCGAGGTCGTGAGCAGGTGATCGCCGAACCGGACGTTCGGACCGGCCTGGGTCGAAGCGCGGAACAGTGCCTCGCAACCGGCCAGGTCGAGCAACTCGCCGCCGTTGAACGCGTCGAGGTAGTGATTGGTAGACAGCGGCCGGACGAGGAAATGACCGGGCATGCTGACCCCTTCCAGCGACATCCCGGCGCGGCGCGCTACCTCGATGCAGACGACCGACAGGGTGATCGGGATGCCGAGCCTGCGGTCGAGCACGTGATTCAGCAAGGAGTTTCGCGGGTCGTAGTAGCGCGCGGTGTTGCCGGCGAAACCCTCTTCGACGAACAGCCGATCGATGAGCGTCTCGAGCGAGTCGACCCGCTGGGCCAGCCGATCCAGCTCGCGCAGTGACGGTCCGGGGTCGAGTACCGGGTCCGCGCCGGCGGCGATCGCGAGCGCGCCCACGTCAAGCTCTGGCCCGGGCCCGCGCCCGGCCAGCAAGCTGATGAAGTGCTCGACTGCATCCACGGTGTAATCGATCGTGCGCCCTCACGGCCCCGATGTCGACACCCATGCCGACTATCCATCCCCGACGTTACGTCGGTCCCTGCGGGCGCCGTGAGGTACCTTCCCCCCGAACCTCGATCCGACCAGGCTGCCATGCGCGGCGAGTGTGCGACTACGGAGGAGGCGATCGAGGGATGGCCGGGTTTCTGCTGCGGCGGCTGATCAACTATGTGGTTCTCTGCCTGCTCGCTACCTTCCTGGCGTTCGCGCTGGCGTGATCATCAAGCCGGCCCCGGCGGCGACGTACTTCACCGACTACGTCACGCCGGGAAACTTCGAGATGGTCAGCTTCGCCTGGTCCGGCACCCCATTCCCGGTCACCTCGACCCGCAACATCTACACCACAGCCGGTGAGCAGAACTACGGTCATATCGGCAGCGAGGAGATCGACCAGCTCTACGAGCAGGCAATCCGGACGCTGGACGACAAGCGTCGCGTCGAGCTCGGCCAGCAGATCGACCAGGCACTCTGGAATCTGATGCCGCAGGTGCCGCTATACCAGATCACCGGCGCCTACGCCGTGCGATCCACCCTGGCGAACTTCGGCGCCCCCGGTTTCGCCGACGTCGTCTACGAGGACATCGGCTACACCAAGTGAGGTCAGTCTCGGCGACGAGACCGACCCCAGTCCTCCAGTCCGCTCGCCTGCTCGTCCTGGCCTAGGCCCGCAGTGGCGGCGAGGTCGGTGGCCGAGTCCAGGGTATGGGGGTGGTCGTCGCCCAGGATCCGGCGGCAGCGGGTGAGAGTGTCCTCACCGAGTTGGCGAGCCACGTCGTGCTGCCCCGCCACGAACGACCGGCGGGCAGGCGAGCGCCGCAGCTCCGAGGTATGACTCAAAAACACCCGCCGTGGCCGGAGAGACACGCCCCGCAGCATCTCACCCTCCGGTGCCGCGTGGATACGTGAGTACCGCGGTCTCGGACGCTTGTTCCGAGCGCTCTTTCCGGCTAGGCGGCCACACTGGTGCCGCGTCGGGGGGTGGGGGGTGCCGCGCTGGTCGCCAGCCCGAAGACGCCGTCCAGCGACAGCCGACCCGGTCCGATGAACAACAGTCCGAGGAGTCCGGCGAGCAGCGCGACGTCGAGCTCGGCACCCAGGGCATCGGCTACGACGAAGCCGACGTCTGCCTTCACCAGCAGGATCGCGCCGACCATGATGGCGATCAGCGGAAGCGTGACGAAACGGGTGAACAGTCCGACAATGAGCAGCAGGCCGCCGCCGCCCTCCGCGATGACCATGAGCCAGGCCACCACCTCGGGGGATGGGACGTTAAGCGAGGCGAGGACACCGGCGAAGTTGTTCACCCCGCTGTCGAACTTCCCCCAGCCATGCCAGGCGAAGACGGCTCCGACCCCGAGCCGGATGAAGAGCGGGCCGAGATCCGCGGCGCGGCCGAGGAATGATAATCCGAGAGCCTTCATTCAGTACTCCTCGAGCGTGTGAAGGGGCAGGGACCGGTGTGTCGCCAGCATCCTCGGGGCACACGTTCCCGCCAAGTCTCCATCAGCCGGCACCATGGACCTCGCCGGGCACCGACGCGGCCGTCAACAGCCGAACTCGGGATGCGGCGGGATCGGGGGCCGTCGGGGTCGATCCCCCGCCGGCTGGCCACCGGAGCGCTTTGCACGGAGATGGGCAGAGCTGGTTGGGCCCGGGTCGGGGCCGCGTCCTTCCAGCCAATCGCGGACGGCTGATAGCGGCATGTCCTTGCCCGGTAATTCGGTCAGGAGGCGCCGCCACACCGTGGCGGCGTCGGTGTGGCTGTAGAAAATCAATCTGCCGAGGGTAGAACAGGCTCGCTTCGACAGACCCAGCAAACGTGGACAGCCCCGCCTCATACAGCGGCCGCGCTTGTCCACCGGGTGGCCGAGAACAGCTCCAGGGCGAGTGCGCCGCAGCGCATCAGCAGCATGGCCGCAGGGTCCTCACGGTACCTCTTCGTGGCGGGCCGCACTACTTCCGTGACGCGCGCATCGCGGGGCATGAGGCTGGTAACCGCGTGTGCGCTGCCTATGCCCTGTCGTGCTCCAGTTTCTCCGCGTACCTGCGCGGCGAGACCTGCACCGCGATGGACACGGCCGCCGCCGCCCGCAACCTTGCTGCCCGTACGGACGGCGCGCTGGTGTGCGAGGAGATTGGCGAGGCCGCACGTGCCCTCGACGCCGCCGCCGGCACGGCGAGCGCGAGCACCTCGCCAAGGATATTTCCGCTGGTCAGCACCGTTTCACGTGGTCCCAGCCTCAGCCTTGCTTGGTCTCCCAGAAGATCTTGTCAATCTCCGCGATCTGGTCCAGCAGCTCTTGCCCGGTCTTGGGGTCGGTCGAGCCCTTGGTGCCGGTCGCGCCCGCGGCCTTGGTGGCGTTGTTGAACAGCTCGTGCAGTTGCGGGTACTTCTCGAAGTGCGGCGGCTTGAAGTAGTCGGTCCACAGTACCCAGAGGTGGTGCTTGACGAGATCGCTGCGCTGCTCCTTGATCTCGATTGCGCGCGAACGGAACTCCGGGTCGGAGTTGGACTGGTACTTCTCCTGGATTGCCTTGACCGACTCGGCTTCGATCCGGGCCTGCGCGGGGTCATAGACGCCGCACGGGAGGTCGCAATGCGCAGTGACCTCCAGGCGGGGATGGTGCAGAATCCGCGACAGCAGTCCCATCGTGCCTCCCTGATATGTGATGCTCCTACGTCTACCGCGACCCTACTACCGCGCGACCCGGCGAGCATCGGGACGGTGATCATTGGCGGGACTCAGCTCAGGGGGACGGTGGCCGTGGCGGCGCGCGGTCGTGCGCGGCCCTTCGATGTCCCCGACCCTGTCCGACGGCGATGTCGTGCTGGTCAGCGTGCACGCTCGACCGCGCCCCGGGGCGGTCGTGCTGGTCCGCTGGGCGCAGCGTCCCGGCCAGCTGTCGGTCAAGCGGGTGGTAGGCCGGCACGGGGATGGCTGGTGGGTGCTGGGCGACAATCCAGCAGGCTCCACCGACTCCCGCCAGCTAGGCACCGCAGACCCGATCGCCGTAGTCCTGGCCCGCCTCTATCCCGCACCCCGCCGACTGCCGCGGCGCTCGACCACCTGGCGGCCCCCGAATTCAGCGGGCGCAGCGGGGTAACGGCCGAATAACCCCGCTGCGCCCGCTGAAATGCACCGGGAGGGTCAGGCGCGGAGCTCGGCGTAGCGGGTTTGGCAGTCGTGCCAGCGGGGGAGGATGCCGGCTTCTGCTGCCTCGGCGAGGGTGGGGGCTGCGCGGTCCTTGTCCGACAGCTCCACCTCGAGGTCGGCGGGCCAGGGCAGCGCCAGCGCGGGATCCAGCGGGTACACCGTGTGTTCGGCTGCGGGGTCGTAGCCGGTGGAGCACAGGTAGGTCATGACGGTGTCATCGACCAGCGCGATGAACGCATGCCCGATCCCCTCAGCGAGGTACACCGCACGGTAGGTCTCGGTGTCCAGCCGCACCGCCTCCCAGCGACCGAACGCCGGCGAGCCCACCCGGACGTCGATCGCGACGTCGAGCAGTGCGCCCTGGGCACAGTGCACGTACTTGGCCTGGCCGGGAGGTACGTCGGAGAAGTGCACACCGCGGATCACACCGCGCCGGGACACGCTGTGATTGGACTGTGCCAGCTGCAGCCGGTGTCCGGTCGCGTCGACGAATGCCGGTTGCTGGAACGGCGCAACGAACCGACCGCGGGCGTCGGGGAAGATCTTCGGGGTGAACTCGACCACTCCCGGCACCGCCAGCTCGCGGAACTGCACGGGTGCCACCCTAGCCAGCTACTCCGCCCTCGCTGGCACGTGGTTAATGATCTTGCGCCGAAACATTGTACGGAGTCCGCTGGATGTTTGACTTGCGCCAGCAGTGGCCGAGGCGGTTGGCTGCGGCGGCGCGTAGTGACGAGGCCACCTGATCCGGTGACGCTCTGACCTACCGCTGTGGCTGGTCACGCAAAGATGTCACACGCGGTTGCTGGGGACCGCATAACCAATCGTCAGTTCGCGCGTTGTGCACTCGACAGGGTTGCGACACGCCGTTGTCAGGGGCCGGCGGCCCGCCCTGCCCGTGATCGTCATGCGGGCGAGTGGGGTCACCAGTAGGCGCGGCGGAAGGGTGGTGCCGGTGGCCGACCGGGCTGAGCGGGCCGATTTTGTGCCCCTATCGCCGGAGCTTGGGCAGGTGGCTCGGGCCGCGCCCGGCTGGCCACTCGCGGCTGTCAAGGTGGGTCGGCCGATCGCGCTGCCGGAGTCGCCTGCGCTGGTCTGCGACGGCGGCGTAATCGTCCAGGCCAACCTGGCGGCAGCCCGGCTCGCCGGCCGGTGGTCGCCGGGCTCGCTGACCGGGCTTGCGCTGCAACGTCTGCTCACGGGTTCCGACTCCGATGCCGAGCTCGTCGGACCCGAAGGACACGCGGTACCGGTGCGGGTGACGCGCTGGATCGTGCCGGGCACGAAACTGCTCGTGGTGTTCCTGGTCGACGTCTCCGATCTGCGCTCGACCGGCCGGGCGCCAAGCATCGAACGCAGGCTTACCGACGTCGAGCGGACCGGGGTTGCGCGGGCCGGGGTCGCGCCGGTGGCCAACCTCAGGCCGTGGCAGGCCGACCCGATGACCGGCGCGACCCGGTGGTCACGGGGGCATTACGAGATCCTCGATGAGCCCCTGGCGGACAGTGAGCTTGCGCAGGAGCGCGCGCGACTGCTGGAGGCGCAGCGGATCGCCCGGATAGGCAGCTTCACCTGGGAGTGGCTCACCAACAAGCTGAGTTACAGCTCCGCCCTGGCGGAGCTGTTCGCCGGGCGCTGCATCGACCCCGCCGACCCGTTACGCCACGTTCACCCCGAGGATCTGCCGACCTTGTTGCGGCGGGTGCAGGAGATGGTCTCCGATCCCGATGCGGGCACGTTGGAGGTGGAGTTCCGCGGGTCGCCTGAATACGGCGAGACCTGCTACGTGTGCCGGCTACGGGCGCAGCGGTCGGCCAGCGGGGAGATCCTGCGTCTGATGGGCACAGTGCAGGACGTCACGCAGGCGCGGGCCCTGGAGTGTGAGCTGCGCGAGGAGCAGCGCCGGCTGGCCGAGGCGCAGCGGGTGGCCCGGATCGGTACCTGGGAGTGGGAGCCGGGCTGCGACCGGCTCGTCTGGTCAGACATGATGCAAGACCTCTACGGGGTTGCGTCGGCCCCCCGCCAGGCCACTTACCAGACCTATCTGTCCCTGGTGCACCCCGACGACCGGGAGTGGGTGGACGAGCTGTGGCGCCAGCTCGTCATCGACCACATGCCGGTGGAGTGCGAGCACCGGGTGCTGCGGCCGGACGGGAAGGTACGCACCTTCCGGTGTTATGGCGCGGCCATCATCGACCCGTCCGGGAGCCTGCGCCTGGTAGGCACCGTGCAGGACGTCACCGAGCAGCGGGCCGCCGAGACCCGGATGATTCGCTCCAGCCAGCGCTTCGCTGACCTGGTGGCGATCGCCCCGGTGGGCATCGGGATCTTCGACGACGCCGATCGGCTGGTCGACGCCAACGAAGCGCTGTGCAAACTGCTGGGTTACGACCTGGAGACACTTCGGGGGATGAGTTCCGAGGCGCTCACCCATCCGGACGAGCGGGCTGAGCGGCTGCGCACCATGCGCACCCACCAGACAGCGGGCGCTGAGAGCTACACCGTGCCGCAGCGGATGCTGCTGCGGGCCGACGGCGCGCCGGTGTACTGCGAGCTGCACGTCTCGGCTTCGGTGCAGGACGACGGGCAACGTTTCATGCTGGTGGTCTTCACCGACGTCACTGAGCGGCGCCGGGTGGCCGAGGCGCTGAGGTACCGGACGACCCACGACGAGCTCACCGGTCTGCCCAACCGGGCCGCGATCAAGGACACCGTGACCGAGCTGCTCGCGTCGCCCGACCGCGACCTCGCGGTGCTGTTCTGCGATATCGACAACTTCAAGCGAGTCAACGATGCGCTGGGTCATGACGCCGGTGATGAGCTGCTGGTGGCGCTGGCGCGGCGGCTGCGCGACGGGTTGCCGCAGAGCTGCACGGGCGGGCGGCTCTCCGGCGACGTGTTCGTGGTGATCTGTCCCGACGTCGCAGCCCAGGGCGGCATCAGCTCGCTCGTCGCCACGGTCTCGGCGTTGCTGCGCACCGCGATCCCGCTGCGCGGCCAGCTGATCCGGGTGTCGGCAGCCATCGGTGTGGCGGTGCCGGATGCCGTGACCAACCAAGTCGCCACCGCCGGCGCGGAGGACCTGCTGCGCTTCGCCGACGCGGCCATGTTCGAGGCCAAGCGTTCCAGCACCGGGCATTTCGCGATGGCCAACGCGGCGTTGATGGCGTCGGCCGATCGGCAGGTGGAGCTGGAGTGCCAGCTTCGCGAGGCGCTGGTGCGCGACGAACTGCAGTTGCTCTACCAACCGGTAGTCGATCCCGACGGTGTGATCGTCTCGGCGGAGGCGCTGATCCGCTGGCCGCACCCGGAGCGCGGGATGCTCGGCCCGGACGTGTTCCTGCCGGTGGCCGAGCAGGGCGACATGATGCGCGAACTGGACCGCTGGGTACTTCGTACGGCGTTGCACGAGGCGCGCAACTGGGTGACGCGGGATGGGCGCCCGATCGCCGTCGCGGTCAACCTCTCCGCGCAAATCCCTGGCGAACCCGGCTTCGTCGACACCGTGGCTACCGCGATGGCCGACAGCGGGCTGCCCTGGGACCGCCTGGTGCTGGAGCTGGTGGAGACCGCGCTGGTGGATCTGCCGCACGAGACCCGGCGGGCGATGGACGAGCTGGTCGCGCGCGGGGTGCGCTTCGCGGTGGACGATTTCGGCACCGGTTACTCCTCACTGGCCCGGCTCAAGGAGCTGCCCGCACAGATCATCAAGTTGGACCGGAGTTTCGTCTCCGGGGTCGGAGTCGACCCTTCGGACGTCGCGGTGGTCCGCGCGGTGGTTGACATGGCCCGCGCAATGGGTCGTACCTGTGTCGCCGAGGGAGTGGAGACCGAGACCCAGTTCCAGGTGCTGCGGGGGCTCGGGGTGGACGCCTACCAGGGCTGGTTGTTCTCCCGCGCGATCCCGGCACCCGAGTTCCGCGAGTCCCTCCTGCACTAACCCCGCGTGTCCGTCTCTCGTGCACGGTGTGTCCGTCTCTCGTGCCCGGGTACGGGTCCCGGGTTATGGTGCGCGCACACCCTCGGGTGCGGGGCTGGTTACCGGGAAGACGGCCAGATGATCGAGTTCCGGGGCGTCACCAAGCGGTTCGATGACGGCACCGTAGCCGTCGACGCGCTGGATCTGCTGGCCTCCGAGGGTCAGATCACCGTGCTGGTCGGGCCATCCGGCTGCGGCAAGACCACGTCCCTGCGGATGGTCAACCGGATGGTGGAGCCCACCTCGGGCACGCTGCGCATCGATGGGCTCGACATCCGCTCCCGCCCGCCTGCGCAGCTACGCCGGGGCATCGGCTATGTCATCCAGCAGGCCGGCCTGTTTCCGCACCGCACGGTCGTGGACAACATCACCACGGTGCCGTTGCTCACCGGCGCGACCCGGCGGGTCGCCCGGGCCCGGGCCGCGGAACTGCTCGAGCTCGTCGGGTTGCCCGCCGAGTTGGGTCGGCGCTACCCCGCGCAGCTGTCCGGCGGTCAGCAGCAGCGGGTCGGGGTCGCCCGCGCGCTCGCCGCCGACCCGCCGGTACTGCTGATGGATGAGCCGTTCTCGGCCGTCGATCCGGTGGTCCGGGAGGGTTTGCAGGACGAGTTGCTGCGGCTGCAGGGTGAGCTGGGCAAGACCATCCTGTTCGTCACCCACGACATCGACGAGGCGGTCAAGCTCGGTGACGCCGTGGCGGTGCTGCGGTCCGGTGGCGTGCTGGCCCAGTTCGACTCGCCCCAGCAGTTGCTCGCCGAACCTGCGGACGACTTCGTCGCCGGATTCGTCGGACGCGACCGCGGGTACCGGGCGCTGTCATTCGCCGGCTCAGACGGGCTTCCGATGCACGAGCTGGACACGGTGCCCGTCGGTGAGGGTGGGGCAGGGTCGGGGTGGCGGCTGGCCGTGGACACCGACGGCAGGCCGCGCGGCTGGCTGGCTCCGGGTGATCCCGGCGGCGTGCTGCGCGCCGGGGGATCGCCGCATCGGCTGGGTGGTCCGATGCGAACCGCGCTGGATGCGGCGCTGTCCTCGCCGGCGGGGCTTGGCGTGGTCGTCGATGGTGACGGTGCCGCGGTGGGGGGTGTGCGCGCCGAAGAGGTCCTCGCGGTGTGGCGGCGGCAGCGGGGTGCCGATGAGCGCTGACATCGGCAGCTACCTGAGCAGCCCGAGTAATCGGGCGAAGGTGTTCGAGCTGTTCGGCGAGCACGTCGTTCTCGCAGTACTGCCCCTGCTCATCGGGCTGGCGGTGGCGGTGCCGCTGGGGTGGGCGGCGCAGCGGGTGCGCTGGCTGCGTGCGCCGGTACTCGGGTCGGCCAGCGTGCTGTACACGGTGCCGTCGCTGGCCCTATTCGTGATCATGCCCAGCATCCTGGGCACCCGGATCCTGGACGGCACGAACGTGGTGGTGGCGCTGGCGCTGTACACGTCTGCGCTGCTGGTGCGGCCGGTGGCCGATGCGCTGGGCGCGGTGCCCGGACACGTGGTGGCGGCGGCCACCGCAATGGGCTACCAGCCGGCCCGGCGATTCGTCGCCATCGAGCTGCCGATGGCTGTCCCGGTGCTGGCCGCCGGTGTCCGGGTGGCGTCGGTGAGCAACATCAGCCTGGTCAGCGTGGGGGCGTTGATCGGTATCGGCGGGCTGGGCCAGCTGTTCACCGAGGGTTTCCAGACCCAGTACCTGGCGCCGATCGTGATCGGCATCGTGCTGACCCTCCTGCTGGCGCTGGCCATGGACCTGCTGCTGGTCGGTCTGCGCCGGGTGGCGACACCCTGGATGAGAACGTGATCCTCTCCCAGGTGCTGGCCTGGTTCGCCGACCCGGCGCACTGGCAGGGCCCCGATGGTGTCCCGACGCGGATCGCCGAGCACCTGTACTACACCGCCATCACGGTGCTCATCGCGTCGGCGATCGCGGTGCCGCTCGGGCTGCTGGTGGGACACACCGCCCGGGGCGGGGTGGCGCTGGTGGGGCTGGCCAACGCGATGCGGGCGCTGCCCACGCTGGGCCTGCTGACCTTCTTGTTCCTGCTGTTGCGCTCGCAGGGGGTCTCCACGGTGCTGGCGCTGGTCGTGCTGGCCGTGCCCCCGGTGCTGGCCGGCAGCTACGCCGGGGTGCAGAGCGTCGAGGCCGACGTCGTCGACGCGGCGCGGGGGATGGGCATGACGTCGGCGCAGCGCCTGTTTCAGGTCGAGCTGCCGGGAGCGCTTCCGTTGCTGCTCGGTGGGCTGCGCAGCGCGGTGCTGCAGGTGGTCGCGACCACCACCGTGGCGGCCTACGTGGGGCTGGGTGGTCTGGGCCGGCTGCTGTTGGACGGGCTACGTTCGGGACCGGCGGGTTACCCGCAGATGGTGGCCGGGGCGCTGCTCACCGCTGGGCTGGCGGTTGCACTGGACCTGCTGCTGGCCGGAGTGCAGCGGCTCGCAGTGCCCACCGGAGTACGGCTGTCTGCGGTGAGTGCCCAGGCGCGGGGTGCGCGGTTGACTATCGGGGGATTCGGAGGATGAGGATCGATGGCACGCATCGCGGTGCTGATCATGGCCGTCCTGGTGGCGGCCGCTGTCCCGGCCTGCGGGTCCGGCAACCCGCTCGCCGGGCCCGGCAGCGGCGCCACCATCGTGGTCGGCTCGGCCGACTTCACCGAGAGCGCTTTGCTCATGGAGATCTACGCCGCGGCGCTGCGTAAGGCGGGGATGGAGGTGCAGACCCGCCCCCGGCTGGGTAGCCGTGAGATCACCAACGTCGCTGTTCAGGACGGGTCGATCAGCGTGATTCCCGAGTACTCCGGCAACCTGCTGCAGTCGGTCGACCCGGATGCGACCGCAACGGCGGCAGATGACGTGTACGCCGCGCTGCAGCGGTCCCTACCGCCGGGCTTGGAGGTGCTCGAGCAGTCCGCGGCGGAGGATTCCGACGTCCTGGTCGTCACCCAGCAGACTGCTCAGGCCCTGGGGCTCACCAGCATGGACCAGCTCGGGCCCCATTGCCGGCAGCTCACCCTGGGCGCCGCCGGTGAGTGGCCGGGTCGCTGGCAGGACAAGATCGCCCAGGTCTACGGCTGCACGTTCCGGGAGATCCTCAGCACTGATCCGGCCGGTCCGGTGACGCTGGCGGCGCTGCGCAGCGGGCAGGCCCAGATCGTGAACCTGTTCACCACTTCGCCCGACATCGCCGCCAACCGGTGGGTCGAGCTGGCGGACCCGAAGAACATGTACCCGGCTCAGCGGATCCTTCCGCTGGTGCGCGCCGGGGCCCTGAACCAGGCGGGTGTCGACGCGCTCAACAACGTCTCAGCCGCGCTGACCAACGAGAAGCTCACCGAGCTCAACCGGCGAATCGTCGAGGAGCGAGCAGTGCCGGCCGACCTGGCCAAAGAGTTCGTGCGCTGACACCCGGCTGATGCAGGGACGTGATTCGGTCTCAGGTCAGGTTCAGGTGCGGCGGGTGACCGTTAGGTAGTAGGTCAGCGCTGTCAGTGATGGGCCATCCGGGATCAAGCCCCTGGCCGCCAACTCCGGCACCTGGCCCACTGGAACCCACTCCACGCGCTCGGACTCGCCAACGTCCGGATCACCCACCCGCACTGCACCAAGAGCGAGGAACAGCCGGTAGCGATGCGCGCTGATTCCGGTCATCGGGCTGTAGGTGGCCATCGGCTCCACCCGGCCGGGTCGGTAGCCGGTCTCCTCTACCACCTCTCGTTGTACGGCCTCGGTGGGATCCTCGCCGATCTCAGACCACCCGGCCGGGATCTCCCAGCCCCAGGCATCGGTGGTGAACCGGTGCCGCCACAACAGCAGCACCCGGTCGGCATTATCGACTACCACAGCACCCACTGACGCCCGAGGAAACCGGATTACGTGATGCTCGAACCGCGCGCCACCCGGAATCTCCACATCGTCAAGGTCCACGTTCAGCCACTCACTGGCATAGACCCGCCGGCTGCCGTGCACCCTCCAGCGCACCACGTCACTCCCAGCGGTTCACGGCGTCGACGGAGGTGACCTCCCGCAGTCGCGCGTCGAGCTCGGCGACCGCTCGCGTATCGGTCCACCGGCCCAGGCTCGACCGAAGCGCCCGGGTGCGGGTGATGATCGGCCGGACCAGCGCACTGCCCGCGACATGCAGTGCCTCCATGGCTATCCGCGCACCCTCTTCGGGTTCCTCTGTCACCACGTGGCAGTCCGCCAGGTCGAGCAACACCAACGCCCGCCCCTTCGCGTCCGTCGACGGTCGGCGATCCAGCGCCTGCACCAGCAGCGGCGCCGCTCGATCGATGTCGCGCAAGAGGCGGTAGACAGCTCCCGCCATGCCGTCCAGCCGGGGCGGGTCGAAGAACTCGGTACCCTGTGGCGGCTCGGACACCGTGTCCATCAGCCGGTAGGCACGCTCCAGTGCCGCCAGGGCGCCCCGGCAATCGCCCGTAGCAGCGACGGCACGCGCCCGTAGCGCCGCCACCCACGCCCGCCGCCTGATACCCGACGTGCCAGCTGCCGCTTCGGCGCGGGCCAGGAGATCAGCCGCGTGGACGAACTGGCCGGCGAAGAACGGCCCGAGCGAACGGGTCGCGAGCACCCATGCCGTCAGGTCTGCGTTCTGCGCCTCCTGGCTCGCTAGCTCGCCCACGTCGAAGAATCCGGCTGCCCGATCGTCCTTGCCCAGGTCCAGCCACAGATTCGGGCATCCTGCCATCTGCTCCAACCTTCCCTGCCGTTCGACCTGCCGCGATCCCGACGAATACTCCACCGTGGAGACATGATCAACCTTGACCCGCTGTGGTGCCTAGTGATCGTCCTCGTCGCCTTCGGCGATGCCCCCGGCGCTGACGGACTGCTGGTGCGGGCAGCCAGCGCTGAGGTAACGCGGGCATGAAGCAGGTGCCGGGACGGGGCGCGGGGCCGGATGTGGGCTTGCATATCGCGGTGGAGTTCATCCGGAAGCCGAACGGACAGCGATGCCCCGATCTGATCACGACCGGTAATGCCCTCGCGGATGGGTTGGTCGGTGTCGAGGTGATCGTGCCGTGCGACCAGGGGCAGGCGGTCTACCCCGTCGCGACGGTTCGCGTTGTCGCTTACGGCCCTGGCTGGTGAGGAACAGGCCGCCATGCGCGCGCGGCGATACCTGCCTAGAACCTGATCATCGACTTATAGCTTGCATAGCCGCTCACGGGCCACTAGGCCATGATGATGGACGTGGTGGCTGTTGGGGTGGGGCCGCTGAGCAGGGCTGATGTGGTGGCGGTGGCCCGCGCTGGTGCGCGGGTGGAGCTGACCGCCGAGGCGTACGAGGCGATGGTGGTCTCCCGCGGGCATGTCGAGGCGCTGGCGTCGGACCGGCGTCCGCACTACGGCGTTTCCACCGGCTTCGGGGCGCTGGCCACCCGCTACATCCCGCCACCGCAGCGAGCGGTGCTGCAGCAGTCGCTGGTCCGGTCGCACGCCGCCGGGGCGGGACCCGAGGTGGAGCGCGAGGTCGTCCGGGCGATGGCCCTGCTGCGGCTGCGCACGCTGGCGACCGGTCGCACCGGTGTTCGCCCGGCGACGGCGGTGGCGCTGGCGGGCCTGCTCAACGCCGGGATCACCCCGGTGGTGCCCGAGTACGGCTCGCTGGGCTGTTCCGGTGACCTCGCGCCGCTGGCCGCGGTAGCACTCGCGCTCACCGGCGAGGGGACTGTCCGGGACGCGTCTGGTGCGGTGAACCCGGCCGGCGAGGCGCTGCAAGCCGCCGGGCTCGCCCCGGTAGCGCTCGCCGAGAAGGAAGGCCTCGCCCTGATCAACGGCACCGACGGGATGCTCGGCATGCTGGTGCTCGCCACGACTGACCTGCACGGGCTGCTCGCCACCGCGGACCTCGCCGCCGCGATGAGCGTCGAGGCGCTGCTGGGCACCGACGCCGCGTTCGCCGCCGACCTCATCGCTTTGCGACCGCATCCCGGGCAGGCTGTCTCCGCCGCACGGATGCGCGCCCTGCTCACTGGCTCCCAGATCGTGGCCAGCCACCGCGACCCGGCGACAGACACCCGGGTGCAGGACGCCTACTCGTTGCGCTGCGCCCCGCAGGTGCACGGCGCGGCGCGGGACACCCTCGCGCACGCCGAGGCCGTCGCCGATCGGGAGCTGGCTGCCGTGATCGACAACCCCGTGGTACTGGCCGACGGGCGGGTGGAGTCCAACGGCAACTTCCACGGCGCCCCGCTGGCCTACGTGCTTGACTTCCTCGCCATCCCGGTGGCCGACGTGGCGAGCATGGCCGAACGGCGCACCGACCGGATGCTCGACCCGGCCCGCTCGCACGGCCTGCCCCCGTTCCTCGCCGATACCCCCGGGGTCGACTCCGGCCACATGATCGCGCACTACACCCAGGCCGCCGTCGTCGCCGACCTCAAGCGGTGGGCGGTGCCCGCCTCGGTGGACTCCATCCCCACCTCCGCGATGCAGGAGGACCATGTCTCGATGGGTTGGGCGGCCGGGCGCAAGCTGCGTCGCGTGATCGACGGCCTGGCCACCGTGCTCGCCGTCGAGCTGCTCACCGCGGCCCGGGCGCTGGCGTTGCGTGACCCCCTACGACCGGCGCCGGCCACCGCGGCCGTGGTCGACGCCCTGCGCGCCGCCGGGGTTTCCAGGCCGGGCCCGGACCGCCACCTTGCCCCCGAGATATCCACCGTCACCGAACTCGTCCGCACTGGACGGTTGCTGGCCATCGCCGAGGAGGCCGTGCCATGACCATTCGCGCCGCGCGGGGCACCGAGCTCACCGCCCGCAGCTGGCAGACCGAGGCGCCGCTGCGGATGCTGCACAACAACCTCGATCCCGACGTCGCCGAGCGGCCGGCTGATCTGGTGGTCTACGGCGGCACCGGCAAGGCGGCCCGGGACTGGCCGAGCTTCCACGCGATCAGCCGCGAGCTGACCACATTGAGTGACGACGAGACGCTGCTGGTCGCATCGGGTCGGCCGGTGGGGGTGCTGCGCACCCACGAATGGGCACCGCGGGTGCTCATCGCCAATGCCAACCTGGTGCCGGAATGGGCCAACTGGCCGGAGTTCCGCCGGCTGGAGGCCGCCGGGCTGACCATGTACGGGCAGATGACCGCCGGCTCGTGGATCTACATCGGCACCCAGGGCATCCTGCAGGGCACCTACGAGACGTTCGCCGCGGTGGCCGCGGCCCGTTTCGGCGGCTCGCTGCGCGGACGGCTGGTGCTCACCGCCGGGCTGGGCGGGATGGGCGGCGCCCAGCCGCTGGCCGTCACCATGAACGAGGGTGTCGCGCTGGTGGTGGAATGCGATCCGGCGCGCGCCCGGCGCCGGTGCGACACCCGATACCTCGACGAGCTCGCGTCCGATGTGGACGACGCAGTGCGCCGGGTGCTGGCGGCAAAGCAGCAACGGCGCGCGCTGTCCGTCGGCCTGGTGGGCAACGCCGCCGAGGTGTTGCCCGAGCTGCTGGGCCGCGGCCTGGAGGTCGACGTCGTCACTGATCAAACCTCCGCGCACGACCCGCTCGCCTACCTGCCCCGCGGTGTCGCGCTCGAGGACTGGCACGGCTACGCCCGGCGCAAGCCCGACGAGTTCACCGACCGGGCCCGGGACTCCATGGCGTCCCACGTGGACGCGATGATCGGGTTCCTGGACGCCGGCGCCGAGGTGTTCGACTACGGCAACTCGCTGCGCGCCGAGGCCGCGGCGGGCGGATGCGCGCGAGCCTTCGACTACCCCGGCTTCGTGCCCGCCTACATCCGCCCGCTGTTCTGCGCGGGCAAGGGACCGTTTCGCTGGGTGGCGCTGTCCGGCGACCCGGCCGACATCGCCGCCACCGACGCCGCCGTGCTGGATCTGTTCAGCGACGACGAGCAGCTGGCCCGCTGGATCAGGCTGGCCGGCGAGCGGGTGGCCTATCAGGGCCTGCCGGCCCGGATCTGCTGGCTCGGGCAGGGCCAGCGGCACCTCGCCGGGCTCCGGTTCAACGAGCTGGTCGCCGCCGGTTCGGTCGCCGCTCCGATCGTGATCGGCCGTGATCACCTCGACTGCGGCAGCGTGGCCAGCCCCTACCGGGAGACCGAGGGCATGATCGACGGTTCCGACGCCATCGCCGACTGGCCGCTGCTCAACGCGCTGACCGCTACCGCGTCCGGGGCGACCTGGGTGTCCATCCACCACGGTGGCGGGGTGGGCGTCGGCCGGTCGATCCACGCGGGGCAGGTCTGCGTGGCCGACGGCACCCCGCTGGCGGCGGCGAAGCTGGCACGGGTGCTCACCAACGACCCGGCCACCGGCGTGCTGCGCCACGCCGACGCCGGGTACCCGGCGGCCCGCGAGGTCGCGGCCCGGCACGGGCTGGCCGTGCCGATGACGAGGTGACCACCTTCTGGTGCGAGCAGGCCTGGTTGCCTGCTGGCGTCACCGGCGGAGTCGAGGTGCAGGCCGGTGCCGACGGTCGCATCGTCGCCGTGCATACCGGGGTGGCGCCGGCGCCGGGTACCCAGCGGCTCGCCGGACTGGTGCTCCCGGGTGCGGCGAACGCGCACTCGCACGCGTTCCACCGGGCGCTGCGGGGCCGCACCCAAGGCAGCACGTTCACCAGCTGGCGTAAGGAGATGTACGACCTCGCCGGGCGGCTCGACCCCGATCGCTACCTGGCGCTGGCGACCGCGGTCTACGCCGAGCTGGTAGTGGCCGGCTGGACCTGCGTCGGGGAGTTCCATTACCTGCACCATGCCCACGGGAGCTCGACCGCGATGGCGGACGCGCTGCGCGCCGCCGCCGCGCGGGCCGGGATCCGGCTCACCCTGCTGGACACCTGCTACCTGACCAGCGGTTTCGGCGCTGGAGGCAGAGCAACTGGGCTGGCCCCCGAACAGGCTCGCTTCGGTGACGCGGACGTGGCCGCATGGGCCGACCGGCTCGGCGCGCACCCGGCCGACACCGCCACCAGCCGCAGTGGTGCAGCGATCCACTCGGTGCGCGCGGTGCCCCGGGAGGTGCTGCCCGAGGTGGTGGTCGCCGCCGGGACCCGGCCGCTGCACGTGCACCTCGCCGAGCAGGCCAGCGAGGTCGCCGGCTGCCGCGCTGCCTACGGCGTCAGCCCCGCCCGGCTGCTGCACGACTCCGGGGTGCTGGGTCCGCTGACCACCGCCGTGCACGCCATCCACCTCGACGACGCCGACATCCGGCTGCTCGGTGATTCCGGGGTAAATGTGGCTGCCTGCCCCACTACCGAGGCCGACCTCGCCGACGGGATCGGCCCGTTCGCCGAGCTTGCCGCCGCCGGGTGCCCGATCATGCTGGGCAGCGACCAGCACGCCGTCGTCGATCCGTTCGCCGAGGCCAGGGCGCTGGAGCACGGCCAGCGGCAACGAAGCGGGCGCCGCGGCCGGTTCACCCCCCGCCAGCTCGTCGACGCGCTCACCGGTCACGCCGCCCTGGGCTGGCCCGGCAACGGTGTGCTGGCCCCCGGAGCGGCCTGCGACCTGGTGGCCGTGCGGTCCGATTCCTCCCGTACCGCCGGCTGCCGGCCCGAACAGATCCCGCTGGCCGCGACGGCATCCGATGTGGACACCGTGGTGGTGGGCGCCGCGGTGGTCGCTCACGGTGGCCGCCATATCGAGCTCGGTGACGTCGGAGCGCTGCTGCAGGCTGCGATCGGCGAGGTGTGGGCGTGAGCAGCACCCTGATCACCGGGATCGGTGAGCTCACCACCGGCTCGGATACCCGGCCCGGGGCGGCACTGGTGCTCGACGGTGAGCGGGTGGCCTGGGTGGGCCCGGCCCGTGGCGCGCCGGCCGCCGACGTCGCCATTGATGTCGAGGGCCGCGCGGTGTTGCCCGGCTGGGTGGACAGCCACACCCACCTGGTCTTCGCCGGCGACCGGACCGCCGAGTTCGCCGCCCGCAGCGCGGGCGCCCGCTACACCGCCAGCGGGATCATGAACACGGTCACCGCGACCCGGGAGGCCTCCGATGCCGCGCTGGCGGCGACGCTGCGGCGGCACCTGGCCGAGGCGATGGCGCAGGGCACCACCTGCGTGGAGACCAAGACCGGCTACGGGCTCACCGTCGTGGACGAGCAGCGGTCGGCGCGGATCGCCGCCGAAGTCGTTGATGAGGTGACGTTCCTCGGGGCGCATCTGGTGCCGCCCGACGTGCCGGCTGCCGACTACCTGCGCCTGGTCACCGGGGAGATGCTCGACGCGGTCGCGCCCCACGTGGGGTGGGTGGACGTGTTCTGCGATCACGGCGCTTTCGACGCCGACGCCGCCGCGCAGGTGCTGGCAGCCGGTCGCGCTCGGGGGCTGGGTCTGCGGGTGCACGGCAACCAGCTGGCCCCGGGGCCCGGCGTGCGGCTGGCCGTCGAGCACGGGGCGGCCAGCGTGGACCACTGCACCCACCTGTCGCCGTCCGATGTGGACGCGCTGGCGGCGTCGTCGACGGTGGCCACGCTGCTACCGGCGTGCGACCTGTCCTGCCGGGCCCCGCTGCCCGATGCCCGCGCGCTGCTGGACGCGGGCGTGACGGTGGCCTTGGCCACCAACTGCAACCCGGGCTCGTCCTACACCACGTCGATGGCGTTCTGCGTGGCGACCGCGGTGCTGCAGATGGGGATGAGCGTGTCCGAGGCCGTCCGGGCGGCCACCGTGGGCGGAGCCCGCGCGCTACGACGCACCGACGTCGGTGTGCTGCGGCCGGGGGCGCGGGCCGACGTGCTTGTGCTCGACGCCCCGTCCGCGGTGCACCTCGCCTACCGCCCTGGCGTGCCGCTGACCTGGGCGGTGTGGCGGCGGGGCCGTCGGGTGGCCTGACGTCCGGCGCGGTGCGAGGCTGGTGGACATGGAATACACGCAGCTGGGCCGCAGCGGCCTTTCGGTATCCCGACTGTGCCTGGGGACGATGAACTTCGGCCCGGAGACCACTGAGACCGACAGCCACGCGATTATGGATCGGGCCCACGAGCAGGGCGTCAATTTCTTCGATACCGCGAACGTTTATGGCTGGCAGAAGGGGAAGGGGGTCACCGAACAGATCATCGGCCGGTGGTTCGCCACTGGCGGTGGGCGCCGCGAGCGCACCGTGCTGGCGACCAAGCTCTACGGCTCGATGGGGGACTGGCCCAACGAAACCAAGCTCTCCGCGCTGAACATCCGGCGGGCCTGTGACGGGTCGCTGCGCCGGCTGCAGACCGATCACATCGATCTCTACCAGATGCACCACGTAGACCGGGCCACCCCGTGGGAGGAGATCTGGGAGGCCATGGCGGTGCTCCGGCAGCAGGGAAAGATCATCTATGTCGGCTCGTCGAACTTCGCCGGTTGGCACCTGGCGGCCGCCCAGGAGACGGCCCGCCGGCAGCGCGTCACCGGTCTGGTCAGCGAGCAGTCGATCTACAACCTGCTCAACCGATGGGTCGAGCTGGAGGTGCTGCCCGCCGCGGGGGACTACGGCATCGGGCTGATCCCGTGGTCACCACTGAATCGTGGCCTGCTCAGTGGTGTGCTGCGCAAGCAACGCGAAGGCGGCGGTTCGCGGAGTACCTCGGGCTTCTCGACCGACGCCCTCGCGGCGAACCGGGAGCGCATCGAGATCTACGAGAAGCTGTGTGCCGATCTCGGCGAGGACCCCGCGAACGTCGGCCTGGCCTGGCTACTGCACCAGGACGGGGTCACCGCGCCGATCATCGGCCCGCGCACTGTCGAGCAACTGGACGGTTCGCTGAGGGCCGTCGAGATCACGCTGGACGCCGACGTGCTGAACCGGCTCGACGAGCTGTTCCCCCCGCCGGGACCCAACGGCGCCAAACCCGCCCCGGAGGCCTACGCCTGGTAAACCCGCTACCCCGGCGTGTCGTGCTCTCCTGCCCGGTGTGTCAGGCGCTGATGCTCCCACCATGATCCTTGGTGTGGTCGGCGCGGACGTCGAGGTGTTCACCCCGCCCGAACTGGTCGACCACATCCGCGAATGGGGTGACAGGTTCAGCCGTGCGTCAGGCGGCAGCGGCTGATCGGCCGGGTTAACTGGAGGCATGTCCGGAATGCAGCACGGTGGCGGTTCGGATGCTGGGACCGCTGCGGCTCGATGTGGCCGGGAACTCGCTCGGCAGCCGGGACCTGGGCGGCGTGAAACCCAAGCAGCTGCTGGAGATCCTGCTGCTCGAACGCGGACAACCGGTGCCCAAGGGCCGGCTGGCCGACCTGCTGTGGGGCGAGGACCTGCCTCAGCGCGTCGGCACACGACGCACTCGGCGATCGGGACGAGGCGTTGCGAGCCTCCGTCCGCTTCCGGACGGCGCTCGTGGAGGCACTCGGGGTGAGCCCGACCAGGCTGACCGTCGAGCTGCACACCGCCATCCTGCGCGCAGCAGATCCGCTGGCTACGGCCTGCCGAACGGGCAGCCGCGCCACTTGGCCACCTGCGCGCGGCCATGCCGATCCGCTACGCGGACGGCGGCGTGCGCATCGCCTACCAGGTGGTCGGTGACGGGCCGGTGGATCTGGTGTTCTCCCCGTCGTTCGTGACCAACCTCGGCGCCACCTGGGACGACCCGACCTATGCCGCGTTTCTGCGCCGGCTGGCGTCGATGAGCCGTCTCATCCTGTTCGACAAGCGTGGCACGGGTTGGTCCGACCCGGCGCTGAACTTCCCGACACCGCGTGGGCGCAGCGACGACCTCGTCGGCGTGCTGGACGGGGCGGCCTCGCAGGAACCCGGTCACGGCCGGCTGGTCGCACAGAACAGGTAGCGGTTCAGGCCGAAAAAATACGCAGGGCCGAGTCCGCGCAGATCGTTTGCCCACGCTTGCGCTTCCTGCGCGGTCATCCCGCCGCTACTGGCGACGAACTTGGTGACGATCTCCAGCAGGCCAGCGCTGTAGGTGGCGGACTGGTAGCCGACGTTGAGCAGCGGTACCACCTGCGGCGGTGCCGGCTGGAAAACCCGCCCGATCAAGCGAGCCCGTCAGGGTGCGGGGCAGGTGCGGATCGACCAGGTGTTCCTCGAATGCGGCCAGCACGCGCTGCATGCGACCCGCCGCGAGGTCTCCGCATCGAATTGGATCATCGTCATGGCCGGCTCCTCTGCTGGTTGGTGCCGACAATGTTGCTCAACGCACCTCTTGAGAACCTTTGGCCCGGCTGAGAGGGAGGCCGCGCGTGCACTCCCTCAGCCTTCGAGACTATCCGGCTCGTCGGCATCGTCGCGGGCCAGGAACGTGGCCAACCGCTCGACGGCGTCCTCGAACTCCGGGTGCTCATCGACGAAGGTGCGCATCCGGGCGGCCAGCCACTCGGTGCTGAGCTGTTCATCGGCGCGTCGGTCCTCGAGTTCCTCGATGCCGCGGTCGGTGAAGTACACCTCGACTCCCTCCTTGCCCGAGGGGCCTGCGCCGATACCGACTGGTGCACAGTACGCGGACACACCGGGCACTGGGGGCGGACACACGGGGCACCAGAGCACGACACGCCGGGCACGGGAGCCGGACACGCCGGGGGTTGGGGTCGGGGGGGGGGTCAGTGTTCTAGGGCGGTGGTGATGAGTTCGCGCTGCTCCACCTCGTGCACCTTGGCCGACCCCGCCGAGGGGGCCGCCATGGCCCGCCGAGAGATCCGCTTCAGAGTGCCCAGCCGCTCGGGCATCAGGTCGGGCAGGCTCAGCCCGTAGAACGGCCAGGCGCCCTGGTTGGCGGGTTCCTCCTGCACCCAGCGCACATCGGAGGCGTTCGGGTAGCGGTCCAGGGCCGCGGCCAGCCGTCGCTTGGGCACGGGGTAGAGCTGCTCAATGCGTACGATCGCCACGTCGGAAATGCCGCGCTGATGGCGTGCGGCGTTCAGCTCGTAGCTGATCTTGCCGCTGCACAGCAGCACCCGGCGCACCGCCGAGGGGTCAGTGACCATCGGGTCGTCGAGTACCGAGGCGAACCGCCCTGAGGTGAAGTCCTCCACCGGGCTCACCGCCGCCTTGAGCCGCAGCATCGACTTCGGTGTGAACACCACCAGCGGCCGGTGCACCCCGTCCAGGGCGTGCCGGCGTAGCAGGTGGAAGTAGTTCGCCGGAGTGGACGGCTGCGCCACGGTCATCGAGCCCTCGGCGCAGAGCTGCAGGAACCGCTCGATGCGCCCGGACGTGTGGTCCGGGCCCTGCCCCTCGTGGCCGTGCGGTAGCAGCAGCACGACGTCGGAACGCTGGCCCCACTTGGCCTCACCGGAGGAGATGAACTCGTCGATCACCGGCTGCGCGCCGTTGACGAAATCGCCGAACTGCGCCTCCCAGAGCACCAGGGCGTCCGGGTTGGCCACTGAGTAGCCGTATTCGAAGCCCACCGCAGCGAACTCCGACAGCGCCGAGTCGTAGGCCATGAATTTCGCCTGACCCTCGGCGAGGTTCATCAGCGGCGTGTACTCGGTCCCGGTCCTGCGGTCGATCAGTACCGAGTGTCGCTGCACGAAGGTGCCCCGGCGGGTGTCCTGGCCGGACAGCCGCACCGTCCGGCCGTCCAGGCACACCGAGCCGAGCGCCAGCAGCTCGGCGAAGGCCCAGTCGATGCCACCCTCGCGGGCCATCTTCGCCCGCTTCTCCAGCACCGGCCTGACCCTCGGGTGCGGAGTGAAGCCCTCGGGCAGGTTGATGTGCGCGTCGGCGATCCGCTCGATGACGTTGCGGTCCACCCCGGTGGACAGTCCGGTGGGCACGATCTGCTCGGCTTCTACCGACTCGCTTGGTGCGGCAGCGCGCTTCTCCAGCTCGCGCACCTCGTTGAACACATGCTCGAGCTGCTGTGCGTAGTCCTGCAGCACGCGCTCGGCCTCCTCCACGGACATGTCCCCGCGGCCGATGAGTGCCTCGGTGTAGCTCTTGCGGACTGACCGCTTGGTGTCGATGACGTCATACATCTTCGGCTGTGTCATCGACGGGTCGTCGCCCTCGTTGTGACCGCGGCGGCGGTAGCAGATCATGTCGATCACGACGTCCTTTTGGAATGCCTGCCGGTACTCCACCGCCAGCTTGGCCACCCACACGCAGGACTCCGGGTCATCGCCGTTCACGTGGAATACCGGGGCACCGATCATCTTCGCGACGTCGGTCGAGTACTCGCTGGACCGCGCGTACTGCGGCGCTGTGGTGAATCCCACCTGGTTGTTCACGATCACGTGCACAGTGCCGCCGGTGCGGTATCCACGCAGTTGCGACAGGTTGAGCGTCTCGGCTACCACGCCTTGCCCGGCGAAGGCGGCGTCGCCGTGCAGCGCCACCGGCAGCACGGTGAAGCCGCTCGGACCTTTGTCCAGGATGTCCTGCTTGGCTCGGGCGATGCCCTCAAGTACCGGGTCCACAGCCTCCAGATGCGAGGGGTTGGAGGTCAGGGTCACGATGGTCGTGCCTTCACCGAACATCCGGTAGTACTTTCCTTGGGCACCCAGGTGGTACTTGACGTCACCGGAGCCGTGCGCCTGGCCGGGGTCCAGGTTTCCCTCGAACTCGCGGAAGATCTGCGAGTACGGCTTGCCCACGACGTTGGCCAGCACGTTGAGCCGGCCGCGGTGCGGCATGCCGAGCACCACCTCGTCCAGGTCGTGCTCGGCGGCCTTGTCCAGCACGGCGTCCAGCAGTGGGATGACGGTCTCGGCGCCCTCCAGCGAGAATCGCTTCTGGCCGACGTACTTGGTCTGCAGGAAGGTCTCGAAGGACTCCGCGGCGTTGAGCTTGTTCAGGATGTACTTCTGCTCGGCGCGGCTGGGATGGTCGTGCACCCGCTCCACCCGCTCCCGCAACCACTGCCGCTCGTCAGGCGCCAGGATGTGCATGTACTCCACACCGACGTTGCGGCAGTAGGCGTTGCGGAGCACGCCCAGAACGTCGCGCAGCTTCATGTGTGACTGCCCGGCGAACCCACCGACGGCGAAGGTCCGTTCCAGGTCCCACAGGGTGAGGCCGTGGCTCAGCACGTCGAGATCGGGGTGTCTGCGCTGCCGGTAGTTCAGCGGGTCGGTGTCGGCCAGCAGGTGGCCACGGGTGCGGTAGACGTCGATGAGTTCGAGCACCCGGGCGGTCTTGTCGACCTCGCCCTCGGGGATGTCCTGTACCCAGCGCACCGGCTCGTAGGGGACGCGCAGCGAGACGAAGATGCCGTCGTAGAAGCCGTCCTCGCCGAGCAGCAGGCCGTGTATCCGGCGCAGGAACTCCCCGGACTCGGCACCCTGGATGATGCGGTGATCGTAGGTGGAGGTGAGCGTAATGATCTTGCTGATGGCCATGTCGGCGAGTGCCTCGTCGCTGGCGCCCTGAAAGGCCGCCGGGTACTCCATCGCGCCGACGCCGACGATGGTGCCCTGCCCGGACATCAGCCGGGGTACCGAGTGGTTGGTGCCGATGGTGCCCGGATTGGTCAGTGAGATCGTGGTGCCCGAGAGGTCCTCGGCGGTGAGTTTGCCGTCGCGGGCCTTGCGGATGACGTCCTCGTAGGCCTGCCAGAACTCGGCGAAGGCCATCGCCTCGCAGCCCTTGATCGAGGCGACGACGAGGTTGCGGCCCCGGTCGGTACGGAGATCGATCGCCAGGCCCAGGTTGACGTGCTCCGGTGCCACGACGGCGGGCTTGCCCTGGTCGTCGGTGGTGTAGTGGTGGTTCATCTGCGGGAAGCCGGCCAACGCGCGCACCACTGCGTACCCGATGAGGTGGGTGAAGCTGATCTTGCCGCCACGGGTCCGCTTGAGATGGTTGTTGATCACGATGCGGTTGTCGGCGAGCAGCTTCGCCGGGACCCCGCGCACGCTGGTCGCCGTCGGCAGGCCAAGCGAGGTCTCCATGTTCGCCACCACGCGGGCCGCTACCCCGCGCAGCGGGGTCGTGGTGTCCTGCTCCAGATCGTCCTGCGCCTCGGCGCGCAAGACGGCCTGCTTCTTCGCGGTGACACTGTTCGCCCGTGCATGCCGCTGCGTCGCCCTTATCTGGGGCGCAGGTTGTGGCGGCTCCGGTTGCAGGGGTGGCAGCTTCGGGGCTGGCGCTGCACCGTTGCCGCCGGGCGACACGGGCCGGTAGTCGGCGAAGAAGTCGTGCCAGGCCGGGTCCACGGCCGAGGGATCGGCCAGGAACTGTTCGTACATCTCCTCGACGAGCCACTCGTTGGGGCCGAACTGCGCGGAGCGGTCGTCGGGAGTGGAGGAGTTGCTGCGGGACACTGCGGAGGCTCGCCTCTATCCGTTCTGTTCGGGTCGCTGAGCTGCTTCCAGGCTAGCCCCCGCCGGGGGGCCTGAGGCACCGCGTGGCGCGTGTCGATCAGGCCGCAACGGTCCCGTCCGGCGAACCCGCAGTCCACAGCCGGGCGTAGGGCCCGCCCGCCGCGAGCAGCTCGGAATGGCGGCCCTGCTCCACGACCCGCCCGTCGTCGAGCACGACGATCCGGTCGGCCTTGGCCGCGGTGGCCAGCCGGTGCGCGATGACGACGGTGGTGCGGCGCGCGGCGAGCCGGTCCGCGGCCGCCAGCACCACCGACTCGGTGGCCGGATCCAGCGCGGCGGTGGCCTCGTCGAGCAGTAGCAGGTCGGGCTCGACCAGCTCGGCACGGGCCAGCGCGAGAAGCTGCCGCTGCCCGGCGGACAGGCCCTGCCCACGCTCGCCGACCGGC
>JBOHGH010000026.1:0-46416 GCA_050699975.1 Pseudonocardiaceae bacterium
GGGCCGCAGTGGCTGATGAGGTCGTGCGGGCGGGAGAGCTCGCGCTGGGCCACATCGAGATCTCGCTGCAGCGGGCCGCGGCCGAACGCGACGCGGTGATCGTCGAGCGCGCTGAATGGGAGCGGGGCCTGGGCGAGGTGCGGGGACGGGTTCGCGAGCTCGCCGAGGAGCTGGCCATGCTCACCGATACGGTGCACCGCGACGAGGTGCTGCGCGCCCAGCAGCGGCTGCGCATCGAGCAGCTCGAGGCCAGGATCGCCGATGACTTCGGCATCGGGCTCAACGATCTTGTCGCCGAGTACGGGCCCGCGGTGCCAGTGCCTGTGCCGACGAGCGAGGTGGCCGAGTATGAGGTGGCAGCGCAGCGTGGCGAGCAGGTCAGCGCCCCGCAGCCGGCTCGCTACGATCGGGCTGAGCAGACTCGCCGCGCCCAGCGGGCCGAGCGGGATCTGGCCCTGCTCGGCAAGGTCAACCCGCTGGCGTTGGAGGAGTTCGCCGCGCTCGAGGAGCGCTACAAGTTCCTGTCCACCCAGCTCGAGGACCTCAAGGCCACCCGGCGTGACCTGCTCACCGTCGTCGCCGAGGTCGACGAGAAGATCCTTGAGGTCTTCACCGAGGCGTTCCACGATGTGGCGCGCGAGTTCGAGATCGTCTTCGCCACGCTGTTCCCCGGCGGGGAGGGGCGGTTGGTACTCACCGAGCCCGACGACATGATCACCACCGGCATCGAGGTCGAGGCCCGCCCGCCCGGCAAGAAGGTCAAGCGCCTGTCGCTGCTGTCCGGTGGGGAAAAGTCGCTCACCGCGGTGGCCATGCTGGTCGCGATCTTCCGAGCCAGGCCGTCGCCGTTCTACGTGCTCGACGAGGTGGAGGCGGCGCTGGACGACACCAACCTGAACCGCCTGATCGCGCTGTTCGAACTGCTCAGAGACCGCTCGCAGCTGATCGTGATCACCCACCAGAAGGCGACCATGGAGGTCGCCGACGCGCTGTATGGGGTGAGTATGCGCGGCGACGGCATCACCACGGTGATCTCGCAGCGGTTGCGTGGCGCCACCGGTTCCGCCGGCGCCGCCTAACGTGTCAGGTGACGTCGTGGAGGGGATACCACTGTGTCGCTGCCCTTGACTATGCTGGACGAATCGCTCCTGCTGCTGCAGGAGGCGCGCTCGCCGTGGAACGTTCAACTCGAGCTCGGCGCTGACCATCACCTGGACGAGGCGACGTTTCGGCAGGCGGTTCTGACCTGCTGTCGGCGTCACCCGCTGACCCGGGCTCGGTTGGCAACGGCACGCAACGGTCAGACGTCGTACCAGTGGAACTTCGCCGACGAGGTGGATCGGGATCCGGTCCGGGTGGCCGACTGTCCCGACGATGCCGCGCTGGACCGGCTCCGGGCGCGGCTCTATACCCCGCCGATCGCGTTGGACGTCAGCCCTGGGTTGCGAGTTGCCCTGGCCCGGCGGCCCGGCGGGGATCTCGCGCTGCTGTCGGTCAGCCACATCGTCGCCGACGGAGTCGGTGCGGTGCGCCTAATGCAGAGCATCACCCGGGCGTACCTGGGGAAGCCGGACCCGCCGGATCCCCTGCCCCTTGCTCAGTCCCGCGACCTCGGCTCGTTCCTGGTTCCGAAGAACCGCAGCGAACGGTGGGCCCGGCGATTGGAAGGGCCGCGGCGATTTCGCGAGGCGCTCGATGCGCCGAGCCGGATCGCGGTGGTGGGCGGCGCGGACCGTGACGACTTCGGCTTCGTCTTTCGTACCCTCGACCTCGGCGAGACGACGACCCCGGGGCTCATCCGACGGGCGCCCGGCACGACGGTGAACGACATCCTGGTTGCTGCGCTGCACCTCACAGTGCATGCTTGGAACTGCCAGCATGGCGCGCCAGCCGGTCGGATCGGGGTCATGATGCCGGTCAATGTCCGCCCCGCTGACCGCTCGTGGGACGTCGTCAGCAACCTCACGTCGAATGTCACCGTCTCCACCGCCCCGGACGATCGAGTGGACCTGGCCACCGCGACCGCTGCGGTGGCCAGGCAGACCTATCAGATGCGACGCCAGGACCGCGCTTACGGTGTGCATGACCTGCTGGAAGTCATCAAGAAGGTGCCCCTGCCGGTCAAGCGCGCGGTGTCCAGGCTGTCACCACTGATCGGTGACCGGTTCGTCGACACCGCGATGCTGTCGAACCTGGGCCGCATCCCCGAACCACCCACCTTCGCCACCGGGTCTGACTCGGGGCCGCCGGAGCTGTGGTTCTCCCCGCCGTGCGACCGCTCCTGCAGCGTCTCCATCGGAGTCGCCACCATCGGCCAACGACTATCGCTGGTCGCCCGTTACCGCCGCGACCAGTTCGACGCCGACGCCGCAGACGAATTCACCGATCTCCTGATAGCCCAGGTAACCCGCCAGCACGGGTGTTGATCGGCCAACGGTTGTGAATTCGCCTCAGTCGGGTTGGCTGGTGCGTCGTGAACTCGACGCTAGCGACATCTCCGCCCCCCTCGAACGTCGCTGGTGTCAAGTTCACGACGCGCCCAATCACTGCGCAGGTAGTGCCGGAGCGAGCTGGGCCAGGACGCTGGCCGTATCCATCCAGACGTTTTCCCGGCTGATCTTTGCGTGCCGGAACTCGAAGATGTGCAGGATGCGAAACGAGACCCGTTGTCCATTGCCGGGGATCCCGGCGAACTGACCGGTGACCGTGCACGTGCACAAGTGCTCGACGACGCAGAAGTTCTCGCCGTAGTAGCGGCGGGTGCACACCAACTTGTCGAAACGCACCTCCTTGAGCAGCTGCTCGTACCGGTGCCTGGCGGCCGCGGGGCCGCGTAGCGGTCCCGCGGGGGCGCCGACTACGTCATGCTCGACGTCCTCGGTGTAGACGGCGACCGCTGCTGCCACGTCGCCGGTGTTCTCCGCGTCGAGGTGCGCGGCGACCAGCATGTCCATCTGTTCGGGCGTCATGAAACCTACCCCTCGCAGCGTCAGGTGCCCTGACTATTACGGTAAGGTAGCCTGACGACCATGGCAAGTATTGGCGCCGGACGGAGGTATTCCGCCGGCGGGCCGCGCATCGCCGGGCTGCTCAGCCTTGCCACGGAACAGGCACTGGCGACCATCAATGGCGAGGTGGCCCCTCGCCACCCTGCGCTGCGCCTCGCGCACCTGCAGATCTTTCGCGTCGGCTCGGTCGAAGGGCGCCGGGTGACCGAACTCGCCAGCCTCATGCGGATGACCAAGCAATCCATGCACGAGCTCGTAGGCCACCTCGAGCAACACGGCTACCTGCGCCGCGAACCCGACCCGATCGATGTGCGTGCCCGGCTCATCCGGCTGACCGAGCTCGGAGTCGAGCTCGAACGGCAGGTGGTCGCCGCCTCGGCCAAGCTGCACCTGGCCTGGCACGAACAGATCGGTTCCGATCGCTTCGCAACGCTGTGGTCGGCGCTACAGGAGATTACCGGGCGAAGCGATCCGCAGCCCACGGTGGCCGACCTGCACCGCCGAGTCGACTTCGGGGCCGTACCTGGGCCGTCGCGCGCGGGTCCTGATAGGCCCTGAATGGCGACGGCCGCGGCCTTGGACTCGAACAGGCCGCCGCTGAGCGCTTCGCCGGCCACGCGGGCCGTTCGTCGCCCACGTCCGCCCTACTTGGCTGACCGGCGCGTCCCGCCGGTGCACGTGGATGCCAGGATGGTCAGGTGTCGAGCGTGATCTGGATCTCCGTCGCCATCGCGGTGGTGTTGTTGATCGCGCTGGCCGTGGGTCTGCTGTTGGCCCGCCGCCGGCGGATCAGCATCGCCGAGAAGCCGGACCAGGAAGTGGAAGCGCCACCGGCGCCTCGCGGCTACAAGGCTGGCGGTGGCATCAGCTTCTCTTCCGGCGGAGGTGGTCCACCGGCCCCGCCACAGCCGTCTGCCCCGCCGCAGGCTTCTGCACCGGCCCCGGCGGCACCGAAACCGCCCGCGCAGGCGCCACCTCCGCCAACTGCACCACAGCCGAAAGCGCCCGCCCCGCCTGAAGGCCCGGCTCCGCCGGCGAGTCTTGCGCCCCCGGCGCCTGTTAAGCCGCCGCCGGCCAAGCCGCCGCCTGTTAAGGCGGCGCCTGTTAAGCCGCCGCCGGCCAAGCCGCCGCCTGTTAAGGCGGCTCCCGTCAAGCCGCCGCCAGCCAAGCCGGCGCCTGTCAGGCCGCCGCCGGCCAAGCCGCCGCCTGCCGAACCGCCGGTCGCTGAACCGGCGGCCCCGCCATTCGAGCCGATCGACGCCCCGGCCGGTCGGCTGGTGCGGCTGCGCGGCCGGCTGGCCCAGTCCCGCTCGGCGTTCGGGCAGAGTCTGCTCGGCCTGCTCGGTGCAGGTGACCTGGACGAAGACTCCTGGACCGACGTCGAGGACACCCTGTTGCTCGCCGATCTCGGCGCGACCACCACCGCCGAGATCGTGGACCGGCTGCGGGCTGAACTCGCGCAGCGCGGCGTGCGGACCGCAGAGCAGGCCCGCGCTGCGTTGCGCGACGTTCTGATCGAGGCGCTGCGCCCGGACTTGGACCGTGCCGTCCGGGCGTTGCCGCATCAGGATGGCGACGGCGCAAGCACCCCTGGCGTAGTGCTGGTTGCGGGAGTGAACGGCACCGGCAAGACGACCACCACCGGCAAGCTGGCCCGGGTACTGGTCGCCGACGGCCGGCGGGTGTTGCTCGGCGCGGCCGATACCTTCCGCGCAGCCGCCGTGGACCAGTTGGTCACCTGGGGCGAGCGCGCCGGCGCGGAGGTCGTGCGGGGCGCTGAAGGCGCCGACCCGGCCAGCGTGGCGTTCGAGGCGGTCAAGCGGGGCAGCGCCGACGCGGTGGACACCGTCTTGATCGATACCGCTGGCCGGCTGCATACTAAGACCGGTCTGATGGACGAGCTGGGGAAGGTCAAGCGTGTGGTGTCCAAGCAGGCCGAGGTGGATGAGGTGCTGCTAGTGCTGGACGCCACCACCGGCCAGAACGGGCTGGTCCAAGCGAGGGTGTTCCGCGAGGTCGTCGATGTCACCGGCATCGTGCTGACCAAGTTGGACGGCACTGCCAAGGGCGGCATCGTCTTCCACGTGCAACGCGAACTCGGTGTACCGGTCAAGCTAGTGGGCCTCGGCGAGGGGGTGGATGACCTTGCTCCATTCGAGCCCGAGGCTTTCGTGGACGCGTTGTTGGACTGATGATCGGGCGGAACCGGCCCGGTTAGCATGACCCACGGCCCGCCCGCAATCCGGACGTAACACGACAAGACCGACAGTTAACGCTGTCGTAACATACCGCGCCTCTGGTAGAAACACAGCCTGCTCACGCTTTCCACACGCACCACTCGATCGTGAGACGCAAAGGGGTGAACCGTGGACACCGGTGACACTGCCTGGATGCTCACCAGCTCCGCCTTGGTGCTGCTGATGACTCCGGGTCTGGCGTTCTTCTACGGCGGCATGGTCCGCTCGAAGAGCGTCCTGAACATGATGATGATGAGCGTGTCCGCGATGGGGATCGTGGCCGTTCTCTGGGTGCTCTACGGGTACTCGGTGGCGTTCGGCAACGATGTCGGCCTCGGCCTGGTCGGCAACCCTGCGGACTACGCAGGGCTGGATGGTCTCTTCGGCGGGACCTACCTCGCAACCGAGGGCTCCGAGATCTCGATTCCGCTGGTGGGGACCATCCCGGCGACGGTGTTCGTCGCGTTCCAGGCGATGTTCGCGATCATCACGATAGCCCTGGTCTCGGGCGCCGCAGCCGACCGGCTGCGGTTCGTGCCGTGGCTGGTGTTCGCCGCGCTGTGGGCGACGCTGGTGTACTTCCCGGTCGCGCACTGGGTGTTCTCCTTCGACGCGGTCAGCGCGGAGGTCGGTGGCTGGATCGCCAACGACCTCAAAGCGATCGACTTCGCCGGCGGCACGGCGGTGCACATCAACGCCGGTGCCGCGGGTTTGGCGCTGTGCCTGGTGCTCGGCAGGCGCCGAGGCTGGCCGCGCGACGCCATGCGCCCACACAACCTGCCGTTCGTGATGCTCGGTGCGGGGCTGCTGTGGTTCGGGTGGTTCGGCTTCAACGCCGGATCGGCCGTCGCCGCAAACGGCATCGCGGGTCTCGCCTTCGTCAATACCATGGTGGCCACTGCCGCGGCGATGCTGGGCTGGCTGCTGGTCGAGCGGATCCGCGATGGGCGGCCCACCAGCCTCGGTGCCGCCTCCGGCGTGGTGGCGGGCCTGGTCGCGATCACCCCGTCATGCTCGTCGGTTTCCCCGGTCGGGGCGATTGCGGTGGGCGCGACCGCCGGCGTGCTGTGCGCGCTTGCGGTCAGCGTCAAGTTCCGGTTCCGCTTCGATGACTCGCTCGACGTGGTCGCCGTGCACCTCGTCGGCGGACTCGTGGGCACGCTGCTGATCGGTTTCCTGGCCACCTCCGCGGCACCCGCCGGGGTGGACGGCCTGTTCTACGGCGGGGGCAGCGACCAGCTTTGGCGTCAGGCCGTGGCGGCGGGCGCGGTACTGGCCTACTCCTTCGTCGTGACCGTGATCATCGCCCTGCTGCTGAAGTACACCATCGGCCTGCGGCTGGACAACGAGTCCGAGCTGACCGGTATCGACGAGACTGAGCATGCCGAGGCCGGCTACGAGCTCAGCGCGATCTTCACTGGCAGCGGGAACAGCCGGGCCGCACAGGAGGCTTCCCCAGGCAAGATCCCGGCCTCGGCCGGTCAGGAAGGGTGAGTGGCGATGAAGCTGGTGACCGCGATCATCAAGCCGTTCACGCTGGAAGACGTCAAGGGTGCCCTGGAACAGATCGGGGTACTCGGGATGACGGTCAGTGAGGTGCAGGGCTACGGCCGGCAGAAGGGGCACACGGAGGTGTACCGGGGTGCGGAGTACTCCGTGGACTTCGTGCCCAAGATCCGGGTCGAGGTCGTGGTGGACGACATGCAGGTGGACAAGACCCTTGATGCGCTGGTCGAGTCGGCCCGAACCGGCAAGATCGGGGACGGGAAGGTGTGGGTCACTCCGGTGGAGACCGTGGTCCGGGTCCGGACCGGGGAGCGTGGTGTGGACGCGTTGTGATGGTTAACTGGCCGTCGATTCGGGTACTACCCGCGCATGGATGTCAGCGGCCAGCAGGAGGGTCCGTCCTGGACCCGCCAGCCGACCGAAGATATCCGCGCACCGCTGTGGGCCGAAGCGGTCGCGACCGTGCACAACGCCACCGCGCTGCGCCACCAGTTCCGCGACTGGCTGGCGCTGGACCTTCCCACCAATGTCGTCGGCGACCTGGTGCTGGCGGTCTATGAAGCGATCGCAAACGCCGCTGAACACGCCTATGCCGACCACAGACCCGGATCGGTGCAGCTGGAGGCACACCGCGCCGCCGACCACATCCTGATCGCCGTCTCCGATCAGGGCCGCTGGCGAACACCCGCCGGTGACGGCTTCCGCGGCCGCGGTATACACCTGATGCGCCTGCTCACTCAGAACATCCACACTCGCTGTGACCACCGCGGCACCGTCGTGCACCTACGGGTCGAACTATCACCGTAACGCGCGCCAGTTCACGTCACTGAAACGTGGCGTTTCAGCAAGTGAAACACGCCTCGCGGAGTCTCAGCAGCGACGTCGGGCTGCGGTTGAGGGGACAGACGCAGCACGCCAGACTCGTACGACTTGTCGTCGCGCAGCGGCGGCGCGACCGCCGGTACGGAAGGGGCTAGGGCAATGACGCTGCCTGGGGCCCTGCCTCATGCCGGTGGGCCGGGCACCCCCGCGGAGGATCTCGTGAGGGCCCGTGCCGCGCTGCTCGGTGCCAACCTGCGGCAGCGCCAGCTGCCGGCACCGGCCCTACGGGCCGCGCTGGCCGACCTCCACGAATTATGGTTGACGTCACGCTGCGCGTCGCTGGGCGTCGGCCGCGGCACCGCCCTGGTCGCGGTGGGCGCACTGGGCCGCCGTGAGCTGGTGCCGTATTCCGACCTGGACCTGATACTGCTGCACGATGGCAAACGTGAGGTGAGCCAGCTCGCCGACTCGCTGTGGTACCCGCTGTGGGACGCCCGCATCGACCTTGACCACAGCGTCCGAACCGTCGGCCAAGCCGTGCAGGTGGCGGCCACCGACCTGCGGGCCGCACTGGGGTTGCTGGATGCCCGCCTGATCGCCGGGGACGGTTCGCTGTTCACCGCGATGGACACCGCCGTGCGGCGGGCCTGGCGCACCGGGATCCGCGGCAGGTTCGACGAGCTCGCCGAGTCGGCGCAACAACGCTGGCTGCGCAGTGGCGATATTGCGCACCGGGTGGAACCGGACCTCAAGAACGGCCACGGCGGGCTGCGGGACGTGCAGCTGCTCGACGCGCTGTCCGCAGGCCAACTCACCGACGGGGCCGGGCCGGAGGTGCGCGCCGCACGAGACCTGCTCCTGGACGTGCGCACCGAGCTGCATCGGCTGGCCGGCCGCAACCGCGACGTGCTTCGGGCGCAGGACGCCGACGAGGTCGCGGTCGCGCTAGCTCTCGGTGACCGGTTCGATCTGGCCAGGAGCCTGTCCGGGGTGGCGCGGACCGTTGTCTATGCGATGGACGTCGGGTTGCGCACCGCACGGGCCGCATTGCCCCCGCGGGGACGCGCCCGGTTGACCGGGTTGCGGACGCTGCGGCGGGGACCGGTACGCCGTCCGTTGAACGAGGGGGTGGTGGAGCACAGCGGCGAGGTGGCACTGGCTCGCGACGCCCACCCGGCGCGAGACCCGGCGCTGGCGTTGCGGGTCGCGGCGACCGCGGCGCGAACCAGCATGCCGGTCGCCAACGCCACCCTCACGTCGCTCGCCGACACCGCACCCGAGCTGCGCCGACCCTGGCCTCGTCCGGCTCTTGAGGAGCTGTTGTCGCTGCTGGGAGCCGGTCAGCCTGCGGTGGATGTGATCGAGGCTATGGACCGCACCGGGCTGTGGGGGCGGATGTTCCCGGAGTGGGGTGTGGTGCGTGACCTACCGCCACGGGACCGAGCACACGTATGGACGGTAGACCGGCATCTGGTGGAAGCTGCGGCCCAGGCCGCGCGGCTGACCACCACAGTCGGGCGCCCGGACCTGCTGCTGCTCGGCGCACTGCTGCACGACCTGGGCAAGGGCCGCGGCGCCGACCATTCCGTGGTCGGGGCGGCGCTGGCCGAGCAGATCGGTCACCGGCTCGGGCTGCCGGACCCGGACGTCGCAACGCTGCGTGCAATGGTGCGCCACCATCTGCTGCTGCCCCATACCGCGACCCGGCGGGACCTCGAGGACCCCACGACCGCGCAGCGAGTCGTCGACACACTCGGTGGGGACCCGACCCTGCTGGAGCTGCTGGTCGCGTTGGCCGAGGCCGACAGCTTGGCCACCGGCCCCGGGGTCTGGACCGAATGGCGGGCCGCGCTGATCTTCGACCTCGCCGAGCGCTGCCGCGCGGTACTGTCCGGCCGTCCCTCGCCCGCACCGGAGCCGCTCTCCGAGGAGCACCGCGCGCTGGCCGAGCGGTCTGTCGCCAGCGGCTCGCTGCACGTGACGGCGACCGTGACATCGAACACCGCCGCTGCAGGGCCGGCTGCGGCCACCACGATCACGATTGTGACCCCTGGCCGGCCCGGTGTGCTCGCACTGGCCGCGGGGGTGCTTGCGCTGCACTCGCTGCAGGTCCACTCCGCGGATATCCGCGTCGCCGACCCCCCCGGCGGAGGCTCCGCGGCGGTGGACACCTTCACCGTCTCCCCTCGCTTCGGCCGTCCGCCCGACGTCGCGCTGCTGCGCCAGGATCTGGTGCGAGCGCTGGACGGCTCGCTGCAACTGGCGGACCGGCTGGCCGCCAAGGAACGTGACTACGGCGAGACTGCAGCGTCCGAGACGAGCCCCGAAGTCGAGACCAGGGTGCTGTGGTTCGACGACGAGGCCACCGGAGCGGTGATCCTCGAGCTGCGCACCACCGACCACCGCATCGGGTTGCTGTACCGGGTTGCCGCGGCATTGGAGAGCAGTGCGGTGACCGTTCGCTGGGCACGGGTCGTCACGCTGGGCAGTTCGGTGGTGGACTCGTTCTGCCTCACCGGGTCCGATGGTCACAGTGCGCTGTCACCGGAGGCGCGTGGGCTAGTCGAGCGGGCAGTGCTCAGTGCCGCGCGGTGAGCCCCGGCTACGATCCGGCCGCATGTACGGAACTCGCGATGAGGCCGTCCCGGTCAACCCGCCGTTCGAGATCGTGTTGCGGGGATTCGACCGGCAGCAGGTCATCGACCACGTCGGCGCCCTCAAGGCTCGGGTCGGGTCAATCGGCGCCGAACGCGACGCTGCGCTGCAGCGGGCTGCCGACCTCGCCGAACAGCTCGAACATCTGCGTCGCGAAGCGGCGGGGGCGACCGCCGAGGTTGATCGTCTGCGTCGGGAAGCGGAGGAGGCGGCCACCCAGGTCGATCGTCTGGAGCGATCTCCGCTGACCGCAGCGACCGCGCGGATCCAGCGCATGCTGCAGATGGCCGAGGACGAGGCCGCCGAGCTGCAGATCAGCGCCGAGCAGGAGACCACTGCGCTGCGCGAGAGTGCTCGCGCCGACGCTGATCAGCTGCTGCACGAGACCATCCAACGGTGCAGGAGCCTGGAGGCGGAGTCGGAGCGCCGGCGGCAGACCGCAGAGGCCGAATCCGCAGCCCGATGCCAGCAGGCTGACCTGGACTCTGAACGTCACGCAAAGGCCGCTGAGCAGCGGTCCGAGCACAACATCGCGCGCCGCCGCGCCGAGACGGAAGCCTGGATCAGCGATTACCAGACCCGCAGTACCGCCGCGCTGTACCTGATCATGCAGATGGCGGGGCAGCGGCTGAGTAACCAGCTGACCGAGGTGCAGCGCCAGGCGACTGTGCTGAGGCAGCTGCGAGCCGAGGTCACCGATCAGGTGTCCGCGGTGCACCGCTTGCTGGTCGAGGCGGTCGGCCTGGTGGATCAGCCCACCGCGGCCGAGCGGGCCGATCTTGCGCAGGCTGTGGAGTTATCCGACGGGGAGTTCTCGGACGGCTCAGCCTGGCAGGCAGACCAACCCACCGCGAGATTCGGGCTGCATCCGTAGGCAGTTCTACCTAGCCGCGACCGCGGGGATGCACGCTGTCCGGCAGCGTCTGCCAGCGCCACGCTAGTCGGGTGGCTCGGCAGCGGTCGGGCGGACGCGGGGCCGCCGCCCGTGCTGGGGAGCCGGGTGGCGGGTGTGCCGCTGGCGATCGCAACGGTCATTGCCGGACCGCCGGCAGCCCGGGGTGGGGCCCGGGATGCCGGCGGTCCAGGCGCTCCTCCCCACGGCGGGCCGCTACGCTGGCAGTACCACCAGCCAGACTCCGGGGCCATCACCCCGCCGGACCCCAGGGAGCGCGACCGGCGTGTTCGACACCCTCTCCGACCGGCTCACGTCAGCGCTGTCCGGCCTACGGGGCAAGGGCAGGCTCTCCGAGGCCGACATCGACGCCACCGCCCGCGAGATCCGCATCGCGCTGCTGGAGGCCGACGTCGCGCTGCCGGTGGTCCGCCAGTTCGTCGCGCAGATCAAGGAACGCGCCAAGGGCGCCGAAGTCTCCGGCGCGCTGAACCCCGCCCAGCAGGTCATCAAAATCGTCAACGAGGAGCTCATCGGCATCCTGGGCGGTGACACCCGGCGCCTCGAGCTGGCCAAGACACCCCCGACCGTGATCATGCTGGCCGGTCTGCAGGGTTCCGGGAAGACGACGCTGGCCGGCAAGCTCGCCCGCTGGCTGCGCAACCAGGGCCACACCCCGCTGCTGGTCGCCGCCGACCTGCAGCGACCCAACGCGGTCACCCAACTCCAGGTGGTGGGTGCGCAGGCCGGGGTGTCGGTGTTCGCGCCCCATCCGGGCGCATCAGCGACTGGTCAGACAGCGACCGGTCAGACAGCGACCGGTCAGACAGCGACCGGTCAGACAGCAGAGTCAGGCGATAGCGTCGGCAGCGTTGGTGATCCAGTGGACGTCTCGCGCCGCGGGGTGGCCGAGGCCCGCGCTCGCCAGCACGACATCGTCGTGGTGGACACCGCCGGACGGCTGGGCATCGATGCCGAGATGATGCGCCAGGCCGCCGACATCCGCGACGCGGTACAGCCCGATGAGACACTGTTCGTCGTCGACGCCATGATCGGCCAGGATGCGGTGACCACCGCCGAGGCGTTCCGCGACGGCGTCGGCTTCACCGGTGTGGTGCTCACCAAGCTGGACGGCGATGCCCGCGGTGGCGCGGCCCTGTCGGTGCGGCAGGTCACCGGTGCGCCGATCATGTTCGCCTCCAACGGGGAGAAGCTGGAAGACTTCGATGTCTTCCACCCGGACCGGATGGCCAGCCGCATCCTGGGTATGGGAGATCTGCTCACCCTGATCGAGCAGGCCGAGCAGGCCTTCGACGCTGAGCAGGCCGAGCAGGCCGCCGCCAAGATCGGCAGCGGGGATCTGACCCTGGAGGACTTCCTCGAGCAGATGCAGGCGATCCGCAAGATGGGGCCGATCGCCAACCTGCTCGGGATGCTGCCTGGTGCGGCCCAGATGAAGGATCAGCTCGCCGAGGTCGACGACAAGCAGCTGGACCGGCTGCAGGCCATCATCTGCGGCATGACCCCCGATGAGCGGGCCGACCCGAAGATCATCAACGCCTCCCGGCGGCAACGCATCGCTCGAGGCTCCGGGGTGGCGGTCAGCGACGTCAACCAGCTGGTAGAGCGGTTCTTCGAGGCCCGCAAGATGATGCAGCAGATGGCCGGCCGTTTCGGCTTCCCCGGGGCCGGCCCCGGGCGCCGGAACCGCAAGGGCCGCAAGGGCAAGAAGGGCAAGGGACGTGGTCCGACGGCGCCGAGGGTGCGCGGCGGGCTGCCCGGTGGTCTACCCGGGGGCTTGCCTGGCGGTCTGCCCGACCTGACCGGTCTGGACCAGCTGCCGCCCGGTTTCGACCCGTCGAAACTGAGATTCCCCAAGAGGTGACGGTCCCTTCGGGAGCGCCGGCGATGCACCTGCGTGGGGTGCTTCTCCCGGCCGGAGTACCGGGGGAGCTGTGGGTGGCCGACGGGGTGATCCACACCGAGCGGGTGCCCGCGGCGACCACTGTCGTCGACGGCGGCTACGTGCTCCCCGGCCTGGTCGACGCGCACTGCCACGTCGGTATCGGTCCGCGGGGGCCGGCGAGCCTGGCCGAGGCTGCCGAGCAGGCCGCTACCGACCGGGACGCCGGCACCCTGCTGATCCGGGACTGCGGATCCCCGATGGACACCCGACCGCTGCAGGCCCGCGACGACCTACCGCGGATCATCCGGGCCGGCCGTCACCTGGCCCGCCCCAAGCGCTACATCCCGACGCTGGGCGTAGAGATCGACGATCCGGCGCTGCTCCCGCAGGCCGTGCAGGAGCAGGCGGCGGCCGGGGACGGCTGGGTCAAGCTGGTCGGCGACTGGATCGACCGCTCGACCGGTGATCTTGCCCCGCTGTGGCCCGATGACGTGCTGGTCGAGGCGATCGCCGCGGCGCACGCCGCCGGGGCCAGGGTCACCGCGCACGTCTTCGGTGCGGAGGCGCTGCCGGGCCTGATCGCCGCCGGGATCGACTGCATCGAGCACGGCACCGGCCTGTCGGCTGACACCATCACCGAGATGGCCGCGCGCGGCACCGCCCTGGTACCCACACTGATCAACATAGAGACGTTCCCGGCGATCGCCGACGGCGCCGGGAAGTATCCGCGCTATGCCGCGCACATGCGCGCGCTGCACGCCGGGGTCCGGGGCACTGTCGGTGCCGCCGTCGAGGCGGGGATCCCGATCTACGCCGGCAGCGACGCCGGTGGTGGCATCGCCCACGGCCGGCTGGTGGACGAGATCCTCGCATTGCGCACCGTCGGGATGGACGGTGCGCGGGCTCTCGCGGCGGCGAGCTGGGCGTCCCGCGACTGGCTGGGCGTTCCCGGCCTGGTTGCCGGTGCGCCCGCCGATCTGCTGGTCACTCGCACCGATCCGCGCCTGGACCCGAACGTACTGCGGGACCCGGCGTTGCTGCTGTTGCGTGGCCGGGCCCGGACAATGGGTACAGCTGCGACGACGAGGAGAAGCCGTGAGCATCCCTGAGCCTCCGCCGCCTGCGGTGGCCGGGACGATCCCGCCGCCACCGGAGGCGATGCCGGTCCGGCCCGACCGCCGCCGCGGTTGGCTCATGTTCGGCTGCTTCGCCGTCGGCGAGGTGGTCTTCTTGGCGGCGTCGCTGCTGGTGCTGCTGCCCTACGCGCTCGCCTCCCCGTCCCAGGGTGGGGATGGGTCATTGCCGGCCGCCGCGTTGGTCGTCGCGCTCGTGGTGCCCACCGTGCTGGCCGCCTTGGTTGCGACGGCCTGCGCCACCCTCCTCGGTCAGGGGAACCTGGCGCAACGGCTGCGTAGCCAGCTATCGGTGCGATGGCGACTGGCCGATGTCGGCATCGGGCTGCTGCTGGGCTTCGTCGGCTTGATCATCACCGTACCGGCCGCCGGCATCTGGGCGCACTGGGTCGGCACGAGCCAGGCGAACTCAGCGGTGGGAGAGGCGTTCGACGGTCTGCGGCTGCCGCTCGGGATGGCGCTCATCCTGTTCTTCGCCGTGTGGCTGATCGCACCATTGTGCGAGGAGCTGCTCTACCGCGGCGTGCTGTGGCGCGCCATGGAGTACTGGCGGTGGAATCGTTGGGTGATCTTCGTGTTGACCACGGCGCTGTTCTCCGTTGCGCACCTGGAACTGCTGCGCACACCGCTGCTGGTGGTGATCTCGCTGCCGATCGCGCTGGCCCGGATGCTCACCGGCAACCTGCTGGCCAGCATCGTCGCCCACCAGGCGAATAACTTCCTGCCTGCGGTCGGGCTCCTGCTGCTCACCCAGGGACTAGTGCCCGGGTGACCCTCCCCCTCCCCGGCGTGTCCTGCTCTCATGCCCGGCGTGTCCCGCTTCTATGTCCGGTGTGTCCTGCTTTTGTGCCTGGTGTGTCGTCGTCTCAGGCACAGCGCATGGACAGGTGCCACAGATGTCCGGAAGGTCTGGCACAATAGGTCGCTGTTGTCGTAGCGTGCCCTCTCAACGCGCTGTGACCACTAACCTCAGGGCAGTGTCGGTCTGTGTCCCCACCATGGGCCGTGCATGCTCACCGTGACCACTCGCGCGTTGACAGGAGTAGCCCGACTCGTGGCTGTCAAGATAAAGCTCATGCGGCTCGGCAAGATTCGCCAGCCGTACTACCGGATCGTGGTCGCCGACGCTCGTACCCGCCGCAACGGCAAGGCGATCGAGACGATCGGCAAGTATCACCCCAAGGAGGAACCCAGCTTCATTGAGGTCGACTCCGAGCGGGTGCAGTACTGGCTCGGAGTCGGGGCCCAACCCACCGACCCCGTTCAGCACATCCTCGAGGTGACCGGCGACTGGCAGAGGTTCACCGGTCAGCCCGGTGAGGAGGGCACGCTGCGGCGTGCCGAGCCCAAGCCGGACAAGGCCGAGCTGTTCAATCGGGCGCTGGCCGAGGCGGGTGAGGTGCCGACCACTGAGGCCACCACGCCACGAAAGAGGAGCCCCCGCAAGACAGATTCCGGCTCCGTCGCGGCCCCAGCGCCGGCCCCGGCCCCGGAACCGGCGTCAGCCGACGCTGACGGTCAGGAGGACACTGCAAAGGCAGCGGACGGGCAGGCGTGAACATGCTGGCGGACGCACTCGAGCATCTCGTGAGGGGAATCGTCGACAACCCTGACGACGTGCGCGTCCAGCTGGTGACCACGCGGCGGGGCCGCACCCTTGAGGTGCACGTCCACCCCGAGGATCTCGGCAAGGTGATCGGCCGGGGTGGGCGCACCGCCACCGCGCTGCGCACGGTGATGAGCGGCATCGGCGGGCGTGGGGTGCGGGTCGACGTGGTCGACACCGACCGCTGACCTTGCCGGCCGGTGTGTCGACCGTGCAGCCAGGCAGCGACATGACAAGCGGCGACATGACAAGCGGCGACATGACAAGCGGCGACACGAAGCGGGTGGTCGGTCGGATCGGCCGGCCGCACGGTCTCCGTGGGGAGGTGACGGTGCAGGTGCGCACCGACTCACCACAGGAGCGCTTCGCTGCCGGTGCGCAACTCGGTGCTGGCGCTGGCCGCACGCTCACGGTGGACGCCGTCCGCCCGCATGCGGCAAACCTGCTCGTGCGATTCGCCGGGGTGACCGATCGCGCCGCGGCAGTGGAACTGCGCGGTGTCCTGTTGACAGTTGAGGCCACGGAGCTGCCCGACCTGGATGATCCTGACGAGTTCTACGACCACCAGCTTGAGGGCTTGGCCGCTGTCGGGTCCGATGGCACAACGCTGGGCACGGTGCGCGAGGTCGTGCACGCCCCGGCCAGCGACCTGCTGGTGGTGGAGACCGACCGCGGTGAGGTGTTGGTGCCTTTCGTCCGGGCGATCGTCCCCGAGGTGGACCTGGCTGGTGGCCGAGTGGTGCTCGACCCACCTGCCGGGTTGCTCGACTGATCAAGGGCGCAGCGGTGTTCATCGAGGTCGTGACGATCTTCCCCGAGTACCTGGCCCCGGCCAGGGAGGCGCTGCTCGGCCGGGCCATCGAGCGGAACCTGATCACTTTCACGGTGCGTGACCTGCGGGACTGGACCCACGATGTGCACCGCGCGGTGGACGACGCGCCCTACGGCGGCGGACCCGGCATGGTGATGCGCCCAGACGTCTGGGGGGAGGCGCTGGATGAGGTCCTCGCCGGCCAACCGCCGCCGCGGTTGGTGGTGCCCAGCCCTGCCGGACGGCGGTTCACCCAGCAACTCGCCACCGAGCTCGCGGCCGAGCCCCGGCTCGTTTTCGCCTGCGGCCGGTACGAGGGCATCGATCAGCGGGTGATCGACTATGCGGCCGACCGGGTGGTCGTCGACGAGATCTCGATCGGCGACTACGTGCTCGTCGGGGGCGAGGTTGCCGTGCTGGTGATGATTGAGGCGATCGCCCGGTTGTTGCCCGGGGTGCTGGGCAACCCCACCTCGGCGCTGCAGGACTCGTTCTCCGATGGGCTGCTGGAGGGACCCTGCTATACCCGCCCCGAGGTGTGGCGCAGCCGTGAGGTCCCCGCCGTGCTCCGGTCGGGCAACCACGCCGCGATTGCCCGCTGGCGCCGGGACCGGGCGGTGGAGCGCACTGCGGCGCGGCGTCCCGATCTGCTTGCTGCGCTGCCACCCGGTGTGTTGGATAGCGCGGACCGCGCCGTGATCGAGGGGCTCGTCACTCCACCCGGATATCCGCCGGACAGCACCGGATAGCACGTGCCCGGTTTCGTTGTGGTCGGCAGCATCTGGCACACTGGACCGGTTCCCGCAGCGGGAGCAGGGCAGGGAATGCCCCTACAGTGTGGAAGGCTCCGCTGTCACCGACGTCGACGTTTCGCTTCTGCCCAGGGCGCCCTAGACCGCGCATGACCGTGCATAACACCCGATGACGAGGACGGATCCCGATGAACACCCTGGACGCGCTGGACGCGATGTCGCTGCGTTCCGACATCCCCGACTTCCGGCCCGGTGACACGCTCAAGGTGCACGTCCGTGTAATCGAGGGTTCGCGGCAGCGGGTGCAGGTGTTCCAAGGCGCGGTCATCCGACGTCAGGGCGGAGGGGCCCGGGAGACCTTCACTGTGCGCAAGGTGTCCTTCGGCGTGGGCGTGGAGCGCACCTTTCCGGTGCACACCCCGAACATCGCCAAGATCGAGGTGGTCACTCGCGGTGATGTCCGGCGGGCGAAGCTGTACTACCTGCGCGACCTCCGTGGTAAAGCTGCCAAGATCAAGGAGAAGCGTGAGACGCCGTCTGCGTCCTGACCCGCCTGCTCCGGCCGTCTGTCGATAGCCTGGGGGACGTGGCCAACCTGGTTCCCTCGACCGAACCCGCTCGCGGCGACGATCCCGACGCTTCACGCAACCGCCGAGTGCACCGGCATCGCTTGGTGAAGAAGAAGAAAAAGGCCTCGTTCTGGCGCGAGTTGCCGATCTTGGTGATCACTGCGCTGGTACTCACATTCTTGATCCAGACATTCCTGGCCCGGGTTTACGTGATTCCTTCGGCGTCCATGGAATCGACTCTGCATGGTTGCCCCGGCTGTACGAACGATCGGGTGCTGGTCGACAAGCTGACCTACCAGATGCGCGATCCGAGACCCGGTGACGTCGTCGTATTCCGCGGTCCCGACTCGTGGGGCAGCAATGTCGAGTTCTCCAATCCGCGGTCGGACAACGTGTTCGTCCGCGGGCTCCAGCAGGCTGCCTCAGTAGTCGGCCTTGCCCCGCCGGACGAGCGGGACTTCGTCAAACGGGTGATCGCGGTTGAGGGCCAGACCGTGCAGTGCTGTGATCAGCAGAACCGCGTCACAGTCGACGGTGCCGCGCTGACCGAGCCTTACGCCATCTTCATCGGGAGTGAGCCTCAGGAGGAGTTCGGCCCGGTCACGGTGCCCGATGGCGGTTTGTGGATGATGGGGGACAACCGGAACAACAGTGCGGACTCGCGACGCCACGTCGCTGACCAGCGGTTGGGGACTGTGCCTGTGGACAATGTCATCGGGAAGGCCCGCTTGATCGTGCTTCCGCTGGCGCGCTGGCAGGGCATCACCGACCCCGATCCGCAGGAGATCACGGCGCTGGGCGCAGGCCTGGCGCTGAGCTGGCCGATGCTGTGGGGCGGCAGTGTCCTGCGGGAGCGGGTGGTCGCCCGCAGACGCGGCTGACGATCGTGCCGACCGCGACGAGCAGTACCCGCCAGGCCCTGCCACGCCCGCCGAGGGCAGTGGTGCGGAGGGACGGCGGGATGTGGACCCTGCAGGCTGTCCTGCACCGCAAGGGACTGAGCCCGGTCGCCGGAGTGGACGAGGCCGGGCGAGGGGCGTGCGCCGGGCCGCTGGTGGTCGCAGCATGTGTGCTGCGACCGGCAGATGCGTTAGCCCTGGACGGGCTCACCGACTCCAAGCTGCTCACTGCGGCGCGCCGGGAACACTATTACGACCTGATCACCACCAGGGCGGTGGCCCGCAGCGTGGTGGTGATCCCACCCGACGTGATCGACTCGTTGGGCATACACGTGGTCAATCTGGAGGGCATGCGTCGTGCCGTCGCCGGCCTCGCGGTGCATCCCGGTTACGTGCTCACCGACGGGTTTCGAGTGCCCGGCCTGACCGCCCCGAACATGGCGGTGATCGGTGGGGATCGGGCCTCGGCCTGTGTGGCGGCGGCCTCGGTGCTCGCCAAGGTGACCCGCGACCGCATCATGTGCAGCCTGCACGAACAGATGCCCTGGTACGGCTTCGACGAGCACAAGGGCTACTGCACACCCGAGCACAACACTTCCCTGCTTGCGCATGGTCCGTCGGCCGAGCACCGGTTCGGCTACGTCAACGTCGCGCTGGCGGCGCGCACACACGGCCTGACCGCCCCACCGCGCAGGACAGCACGGGTCAGACCCTGGCCGGCGGTGGTCCAGAATGGGGAATCGCCGACCACGTGACGGCACGAGCAGGAGGGCCAGCACCCGATGAAGCGACCGATGGGCTGTCGATGAGCGCCGAGGATCTCGAGAAGTACGAGACCGAGATGGAACTGTCGCTATACAAGGAGTACCGGGACGTCGTCAGTCAGTTCGCCTACGTCGTGGAGACCGAGCGGCGCTTCTACTTGGCCAACGCGGTGGACGTACAGGCCCGCAACGCCGACGGCGAAGTGTACTTCGAGGTGCGGATGTCCGACTCGTGGGTGTGGGACATGTACCGGTCCGCTCGGTTCGTGAAGAACGTCCGAGTGATCACGTTCAAGGACGTGAACATCGAGGAAGTCGACAAACCCGACCTGCGGCTACCCGAAGGCGGCCCGTTCGGCAGCTGACCAGTCTCGGCCCTGCCTCGCCGCGCTTGAACCGGTGCCGCCTGTGACTAGCTCTCCGGTTCCCGAACTCGACACCAGAGCTGTCCACGGTCGGCCGAACAGCTCTGGCCTCGAGTTCGGGGGCTGAGTGCACTCAGGATCCAGCACGCCCGATCTACGGAACACGGATTCGACGTGCGAGTTGCTCCCTGCTCAGTGCATCGCTACGGGTAGCGCGGTCAGACCGTGCATGAGCACGCTCGGCTTCCAGGTCAGTTGCTCGGCGGGCACCGCGAGGCGCAGCCGGGGGAAGCGGGCCAGCAGGGTGCCCAGCGCGATGCGGCCCTCGAGCCGGGCCAGTGGTGCGCCGAGGCAGTGGTGGATGCCGTGCCCGAAGGCCAGCTGCGGGTTGTCGGTGCGGGTGATGTCCAGCGCGTCGGGTTGGGTGGTGCACGCCGGATCGCGGTTGGCGGCTAGCAGGCCGGACATGACGATCTCGCCGACCGGGATGGTGGTCCCGCCGATGTCCACCGGTGCGGCGGTCCAGCGAAAGGTCGCTACCTGCAGCGGCCCGTCGAAGCGCAGCAGTTCCTCGATCGCGGCCGGTAGCCGATCCGGCTCTGCGCGCAGCAGCGCCAGCTGCTCGGGGTGGGTGAGCAGCGCGAGCACCCCGTTGCCGATCAGGTTGACGGTGGTCTCGTGGCCGGCGACGAGCAGCAGGAACGCCATCGAGGTGAGCTCGTCTTCGGTGAGCCGGTCTTCGCCGTCACGGACTGCCACCAGCGCGGAGATCAGGTCGTCGGCGGGGGCGGTGCGCTTGGCGTCGACGAGCTCGCGCAGGTAGCTCACCATCGTGGTAGCCGCGGCAGTGAACACGTCCGGCCCGGCCAGCACTCCGGTCACCATGATGAACGTCCAGTCACGGAATTCTGCGCGGCGCTCGGTTGGTACGCCGAGCAGTTCGCAGATCACGGTGAGTGGCAGTGGGTAGGCGAAGGCGTCGATCAGGTCGACCTGCGCTGCGGTGGCGATTGTGTCGAGTAGCTCGTCGGTGATCTGCTGGATGCGCGGTGCGAGCTCTTCGACACGGCGGCGGGTGAACGCGGCGGTGACCAGCCGGCGCAGCCGGGTGTGGTCCGGCGGGTTGCAGGTGAGCATGTGACGACTTATCGCCGCGAACACCTCGGGCGGCAGCAGGCCACGGCCGATGTTGGCCAGCGTCGCGTCACTCTTGACCAGCCGCGGGTCATGCAGTGCCTTGCGCGCCTCGTCGTAGCCGGTGATCAGCCAGGCCGGCTCGCCGGTGGGCAGCACGATGCGGTGCACCGGGCCGGTCGCCGCGAGCTCCGCGTACGTTGCGTGGCGCTGCGGTCCATCGGTGACAGTGAACGGTGCCCTCAGCAGAGTCTCGGTCATGGCACAGTTCTACGGACGGGCGTGGCGGGCCTGCGTCGGTAACCGCCGCCCATCTCTGGCGAGCCGGCTACCTATCTCTGGTGAGCGGCACGGCTACAGTCATCTGCCAGGGGCCGACCGTGGGCAGCCAGGGTCGGCCGCATCGATCGACAGCGCAGCGCCGGCCGGGATCACGTAGGTGACGTAGAGCTCCACTGGTTCGGCGCCAAGGTTGCGGCCAATGTGCGCGTGGCTGTCTCCGGCGGCCTCGACGAACGACTGACCGGGCGAATTGGTCTGCACCGAACAGTCTTCGAGCGTGCGGGTCAGCGTGCCCTTGTGCACGACGGCGATCAGTTCACCCGGGTGGTGGTGCCACCCGGTGGAACCGCCTGGCTCGATCACGATGTGGCGGACCACGATGTCGGTCCGGCCCCCATTCTTGACCTCGATCGTGTCGTCGGACGTGCCCTTGCCGAGCACGGTGCCGCTCACACCCGTCCCGGGGGTCGCCGACGCTGCGGCGGGAGCCATCGCCATGGCCGCCCCACACAGCAATACCGACAGCGTTCTCCGCATGACAACACTCCCTGATTCTCGTGCGTGGCAATACCACTCATCGGTCATCAGAAATGATCCGACATTCATGACCACCTATGCCAACGGCGATCGTCGGCTCGGGGGCGCCGACTGCATCGTGGGCGGCGGTGGGCTTGCCGCCGGCACTACTCTGCATCTAGTGCGGGCACTGCAGCCCGATCCCGAGGGATCTCCGGTCGACCCGGAACGGTGCCGGACCAGGCTGGGAGAATGGTATGGGAGTTCCTGAACGGATCATCCTGCCGGTCCGACTGGCCTCGGACATCCTCGGTTGGCTGGCCGGGGAACTCTCCGGGCGGCTCTGCAGGCTGCTCGGGAAGGATCACCGCCCGACACACCCCTCGCCGCTCGAGCTCCAGATCGGTGTGGCAGCGAGCGGCAAGCCGGCCACGGTACCCGAGGTCATCACGAAGCTGGGGACGATACACGAGCTGGCCAAGACCTCGCCGCAGGGCGAAGCGGACGGCATCGCGTGCTTCACGAGTCTCTACCGGACCATCACCGCGAACGTGTTGCGCTGGATCGAGGAGGGAAGGTTCGAGAACTCGGAGTATCCGGCCACGCTGGACCTCGAATTCGCCGAACGGTATTTCCAGGCGCTCCGGTCCTACGCGTTCGATCGCCCAGCAACGCCGAGGTCCTGGCGGGTGTTGTTCGACAACCGCAGCGACACGCGGATCAGCCGCCTGCACTTCGCCGTCGCGGGGATTAATGCTCATATCAACTTCGATCTCGCGCTTGCCGTCGTCAGCACCTGCGCGCGGCTCGGCGTCGATTTCGGCGAGGGCGATCAGCGGAAAGACTACTTGGGCGTGAACCAGATCTTCGCCGCCAACACGTTCCAACTGCGCGACGAGTTCGAGGCCGAGGAGGACCCGGAGCTGGTCGATGCGGTGGAGAAGCTCTTCGATGATTTCGCCATCGTGGCGACCCGCGAGGTCGCTTGGAACGATGCCGCGCGGTTGTGGCCACACCGGCTCGACGCCACCCGGATGGCCGAGGAGACCTGGTTGCTTGACCTGCGGGCGGCCGTCCTCGGCAAGGGCATGCTGGCCAACCCGCTGCTGCGCTGAGCGTTCACCGGTGATCGCGCTCAGCGTGGCGTCCTCGTCCGGCTCGGCGCGGATCACGGCCTCGAGCGGGCCGGTCGGATGGTTAAGGCCGGCCGGCTCGGCCGTGTCCCCATCAGCTGAAGCCGATCCGTAATCATCTGGGTTCAGACAGTCTCAATCGGCCGGAAATGGCGTGAATGGTTATTTCCTGGTCGAGCGGCGTACCGCGCGGTGTTTGGGTGACCAGCGCAGCTGACACCGCTGGCATCGTCAACCGATGGCGGGTAGTGTGTTCGGGGGCCGACTTCTCCTCGTGCGCACGGCATCCTCGTCTGCGTCGTTTTCGGCCTCACCATGACACCGGCTGTCGGTCCACGCCGGGACGGGAACGCCAACATGACGGCGGTTGGCACCACCAGTCCAGATCATGTCGATTGCGCACGGCTGACGTAGTGGGGGCTCGGCGAGCAACTAGCCGATCATCTGACGTGCGCGCCCGTGGCGGTGTTGTGCGCGCAGGCGCGAAAGCTCCCAGCAAGGCCACCAAGACGGGTACGGCGCCGCGCTCGTGGCGGGACTGCCCGTTGCCGGCAGTGGTGGTCAATCCGAGCAATATCGATGACCTGGCGAAGCTGCAGACCCAGATCACTCGGGTGTGCACGGAGCTGGGGTGGGCGTCACCGCTGTGGCTTGAGACCACCATCGAGGACCCGGGGGGCGGTCAGGCGAGGACCGCGCTGGCTGCTGGCGCCGATGTGGTGCTCGCCTGCGGTGGTGACGGCACGATCCGCCACGTGGCGCAGGTCCTCGCCGGATCGGGCACCGCGCTGGGCCTGGTGCCCGCGGGTACCTCCAACGTGTTGGCCCGCAACCTCGCCATTGGGCTGGGCGACACGGCCCGAGCCACCCGGATTGCGTTGTCCGGGCGCAATCGCGCGATCGACGTCGGCCGGGTGATGATCGACGACTGCGCCGAGGAGCAGGTGTTTATGGTGATGGCAGGGGTCGGCTTCGATGCGGCAATCATGGCCGGCGCGCCCCACGAGTTGAAGGCTCGGCTGGGCGCCCTGGCGTATTTCGTCTCCGGAATGCGCGCGCTGAGCGGTCCGAGGGCCCCGATCACCCTCGCCGTGGATGGCCTGATTGCGCCGTCCCATCAAGTCCGCACGGTCGTGGTCGGCAACTGCGGCAAACTTCTCGCCGGGATTGTGTTGATGCCCGCGGCCAAGGTGGACGACGGGCTGCTGGATGTCGTGTCCATCGGGCCGAGAGGCATCCTCGGATGGCTCGCGGTGACCGCACGGGTGCTGAGCCGCCGCTGCCGTGGCCACCGGATAGTGCAGCACTGGCAAGGCCGCACCGTCATCCTCAGCGCGGAGTCTCCACAGCTGGCCCAACTCGATGGCGATCCGGTGGGTGAAGTGCGTGCGCTGCGGATGCGGGTGGACCCGGGCGCTCTGCTGGTGCGTGTGTAGCCCGCCGCACTGCGAGAATGTCGAGCGTGGCTGAGATACCGGCGGGTTCTGCTGACACGTCTCCACCGTGTCCCCCTCGCCCGTCCTCTGCTTCCGAGCTCGGGTTCGTGCGCAGGCCCATGGTGCGTTGGCTCGATCCCCACCAACTTATCGACACCGCTGTGCGGGTGCTGCTGTCAGGCATCTTCAGCTCCTACGCCGACAGCCGGGAGTTGCAGGCCATGGAGCCGGCCGAGGTCCCGGACCGCTCCGGGGAAGCCGATCTGTGGCTGGACTACGTGGCTGACCTCGGCGACGGGTGGAACTCGACCTATACCGTGGCCAGGCTCCTGGCCACCGAAGAGCTCAAGCTCGGCTGGGACGGCGAGACGCACGCCACCGAGCGGGGGCGGATCCTTGTCATGGGTGGCGACCAGGTGTACCCGGTGCCCAACGCCACGGAATATGAGAACCGCATGCTCGGGCCGTACCGGGCGGCGCTGCCGTGCGTTCCCGGAGAAGCTCCTGAGCTCTTCGCCATTCCGGGAAGCCACGACTGGTACGACGGGCTGGCCAACTTCACCAGCATCTTCTGCCGCAACCACTGGATCGGCGGATGGAGAACGTGCCAGGGCCGGAGCTACTTCGCGGTCAAACTCCCGAACGGGTGGTGGCTGTGGGGCATCGACATCCAGTTCGGGGCCTACATCGACGAAGCCCAACTGCATTACTTCGCCGACGTCGCCGCCGATCAGGTGCAACCCGGGGACCGCATCATCCTGTGCATGGCCAAAGAGGTCGAGAGCGGCCGGAAACAGGTTGAGATCCATTCGAATCGGGATGTGGAGTACCTCGAGCGGGAAATCATCCAGCCGAGTGGTGCCCAGCTGTTGCTGTCCCTCAAGAGTGGAAAGCACTACTACGCCCGCTACGAGGAGAAGGATGGCCCGCGCCAGCACATCACCTCGGGCGGCGGCGGCGCCTTCTTGCACCCCACCCACCATCTCCCCGAGAGCATGGACCTCCCCGGAGCGGACGGCGCCGTCGCCTACCGCAGAGCCGGCACCTATCCGTCACCGGCGGTATCGAAACGGCTGCGGAAGCGGATCTGGCTGCTTCCTGCCTACAACCTTCCCCTTGCCGCGGTATTCGGTACCGTCCAAGTGCTGTTGGCGTTCATGCTGGGACTGCATCTAGGAGACCGCCACGTTGCGCTGGGTCTGGGCGACTTGCGTCGGGCTCTGTGGGAGAGCCCGACGTCCTTCCTCCTCATCCTGCTCATGCTCGGATCCTTGGCCGCGACAGTGCGCTTCGCCCACGACGCCCGCGGCATCGGCCGATTCCTGCTGGGGATGGTCCATTCGACGCTGCAACTCGCAAGCGTTGCCGGGGTTCTGATTGCCGCCTCCTGGTTGTCGTCTGCCTTCGGGCTTCGGGGCGGGTGGTCCTTGCTGGCCTTCCTCAGCCTGGTCGGCCTGGTGGGTGGCATCGGGGGAATAGTGGGGATAGCGGGTTACCTCTGGGCCGCCAACTGCCTCGGTTTTCACGGAACCGAGGCCTACGCTCCCCTGCACCACCAGGACCTCAAGCATTTTCTCCGCCTGCACATCGAGGCCGACGGTGCCCTGACGGTGTACCCGATAGGCATCGACCGAGTCGCCCGGAAGTGGACACTGTGCCCGGACGCGCCTGCACATGCACCCTGGTTCATCCCCTCTGACGCCGAGCCCGAGCCACATCTCATCGAAAAACCGATCACGTTCAATGGTCAACCACGCCCATGAAACTCCGAGACTGATCCAAAGCGCATACCGTCATCAGTGCGGTGAGGATCCGGGATGCCCTGCTGAGGCGGCGGTGCGCCTCGCCGGTGGCTACAGGGGGTAGTCGAGCGGTTACGATGAAACGAGCTCCATAGGGTGCTCCCGTAAGGCCTGAGGGGGATAGCCATCGCTGACTCGCGTGGTGTCGTGATCATCACCGTTGCGCTGATCGGTGCCGCTGCGACGATCATCGCTGCGCTGATCGGCAGGTCGGATGGCGGGTCGACCACTCCGTCTGTCTTGCTTCCGTCAACCACGTCACCTCTCCCGCCGTCAGACGTAGCCACCTCGCCGATCCAGCCCGGGCCCGCACAACCCGAGCCGACTGCCCCGGAACCGACGGTCCCTCCGCCACCGGCAACATCGGGGGATCTCGGGCTGAGCCGTTCGATCACGCGGCCTGCCTGCGACGGGCGTTTCGTCGTGTTCGTGGGAGCGGCGGTCGGTCCGACCGCCTACCGGACCGAGGTGCAGGACCTGCTCGACGCTCATCCGGGCAGCGAGTACCTGCTCGCCGGAGCCACCTGCCCCTCGCTGCGGTCCCGAGACGCCGCAGGCAATGAGATCTACGGCGTGTATTACGGCCCTTTCGCCAACCGGGACCAGGCCTGCAGCGTCCGCGGCTCCCAGGGTGGGGACAGCTACGTCAAGGTGCTCGACACGGTCACCGACTCCGGCGTGATCATCGGGTGCTGACTCTGCTGACCGAGGCTAGGCGGTCTGGGTTCAGCTCTTTCGCCCGGCAGCAGTCGCCTCGCGCACAACGGAGGATCCGCGATAGCACGCAGCCCTGACACTGCGCGTGAACCACCCGCTCCGGCATCTACTTATCCACACCCGTCTCGTTATCCACAGGTCTGGCTGCGCGAAGTCGACCGCACCGCCGTGGCCCGGCAGCCTCATCTCTAGATCGTCGAGCAACGGGGAGGCCGGGATGGAGACGACGGCGCAGGCGGCGGACCGCCGTAGCGATGCACTGGGCAGGCGCGGCGAGGACCTGGCGGCGGACTACCTGACGGGTACCGGTCTGGTGGTGCTCTCGCGCAACTGGCGCTGCCGTGAGGGGGAGCTCGATCTGGTCGCAACCGACGGCGAACGACTGGTCGTCTGCGAGGTCAAGACCCGATCGGGGACCGGGTACGGGGAACCGTCGGAGGGCGTGACGCCGGCGAAGGCAGCCCGGATAAGGCGGGTCACGGCAGCGTGGCTTCGGGCCTACCGGGTCGGCTGGTGCGAGATCCGTTTCGATGTGCTCGCGGTGCTGTGCCCGCAGGATGGGCCGGTCACCGTGGAGCACCTGCAGGGTGCGTTCTGATGTCGCTGGCCAGCGCCTGGGCAGTGGCGCTGCACGGGGTCGACGGGGTGCTGGTGGAGATCGAGGCCCATATCGGTCCGGGCCTGCCGGGGCTGCAGATGGTCGGTCTGCCCGACACCGCACTGTCCGAGGCCCGGGATCGGGTGCGGGCTGCGGTGCTCAACTCGGGCCAGCGGTGGCCACCGCGCAGGATGACCCTCGCGCTGTCGCCTGCCACCCTGCCCAAGGTCGGGAGCAGCTACGACCTTGCGCTGGCCTGTGCGTTGCTGGCCGCCGACCGCCGGATCCCGGCCGAGCGTCTGCGCGGGCTGGTGCTGATCGGGGAACTGGCCCTGGACGGCCGGCTGCGTCCGGTGCGTGGGGTGCTGCCGGCCGTGCTCGCAGCCCGCCGGGTAGGTATCAGCCAGGTCGTGGTGCCGACCGCCTCGCTGGCCGAGGCGGCGCTGGTCGACGGGGTGCGGGTGCACGGCGCGACCTGCCTGAAGGAGGTGCTCGGCTGGTTGCGAAACCCCACTGTCGGGCTCGCTTGCCCCGGGCCGCTGCGCCCGGCCCCGCCGGTGGCGGTCCCCGACCTCGCCGACGTGCTGGAACAGGGCGACGCTCGCTGGGCAGTGGAGGTCGCCGCCGCGGGCGGTCACCATCTGCTGCTTACCGGACCGCCGGGGACCGGAAAGACCATGCTGGCCCAGCGGATGATCGGGCTGCTGCCCGCACTCACCGACCAGGAGGCACTCGAAGTGACAGCGGTGCACTCGGTGGCCGGCCTGCTCGCCCCCGAAACCCCACTGATCACCGCGCCCCCGTTCGTCGCGCCGCACCACACCAGCTCGCTGGCCGCGCTGGTCGGCGGCGGTTCGGGGCTGGCCAAGCCCGGTGCGGTGAGCCGGGCCCACCGCGGCGTTCTGTTCCTCGACGAGGTCGCCGAGTTCGGGCCACGGGCGCTGGAGGCGCTGCGCACCCCATTGGAGGACGGCGAGGTCCGGTTGGCCCGCAGAGACGGAGTGGTGCGTTACCCGGCGCGGTGCCAGCTGGTGCTTGCGGCGAATCCGTGCCCGTGCGCTCCACCAGACGACCGGGATTGCATCTGCGCCCCGTCTGCTCGCCGGCGATACCTGGGCCGGCTGTCCGGGCCGCTGCTGGACCGGGTGGATCTGCGGGTGGCGATGCGGCCGGTGAAAGGCATGGGCCGGGCTGAGGCGGAGCCCGAGAGCACCGCGACGGTGCGCCAGCGGGTGCTCCGGGCCCGGGCGGCCGCCGGCCTGCGCTGGGCGGGCACCGGATGGAGCACCAATGCCGAGGTGCCCGGGCCGGTGCTGCGGCGGCGATTCCGGCTGCCGAGAGAGGTGACCGAGCCGATCGAGGCGGCCCTGCATCGGGGCCTGGTGACGGCCAGGGGAGCCGACCGCACCTTGCGGTTGGCCTGGACGGTGGCCGACCTGGCAGGGCGGGACCGCCCGCTGGCCGAGGATGTGTCCGTTGCGATGGGTCTGCGGGATCGGAGGGCGGCGTGACCCAGTACGGCGTGACCCCGGGACAGCGCGAGCTGCACCGCGCCCGCGCCTACCTCAACCGGGTGGCCGAGCCCCCCGCTCCTGCCCTGTCCGAGCTGATCAGCGAGGTCGGCCCGGTACGGGCGGCCCGGCTGGTGGCCGCAGGGCAGGTCCCCAGCCGGGTCGGCGCGGAGACCGCTGCCCGCTGCGGCGACGATCGAGCCGAGGCCGACTTGTCTGCGATTGCCGCACTCGGGGGTCGGCTGGTGGTTCCCGAGGACGACGAGTGGCCCACCGAGGCGTTCACCTGCTTCGCGACGCCCACCGCGCGAGCCGACGAGCGCTGGCGCGCCCCGGTAGCGCTCTGGGCGCGGGGAGCTGCCCGTCTCGATGAGCTCAGCGAGCGGGCGGTGGCGGTGGTCGGGGCCCGGGCCGCGACCGGGTACGGGGAGCACGTCGCTGCCGAATTCGGCTACGGGCTGGCCGAGGGCGGCCTCGCGGTGGTGTCCGGCGCCGCTTTCGGTATTGACGGTGCCGCGCACCGGGGCGCGCTGGCCGCCGAGGGCTGCACCGTCGCGGTGCAGGCCTGCGGACTGGATCGGCCCTACCCAGCAGGTCACCTACGGCTGCTGGACCGGGTTGCCGAGCGTGGCGCGGTGGTCAGCGAGTATCCCCCGGGTGTGCGGCCTGCACGATTCCGCTTCCTGGTCCGTAACCGCCTGATCGCCGGGCTCGCAACCGGCACTGTCGTGGTCGAGGCCGGAGTGCGCAGCGGCGCCCGGCGCACCGCCACCGCTGCAGCTGCGCTGGGCCGGATCGTGATGGCGGTGCCGGGACCGATCACCTCGGCGCTGTCGGTGGGCTGCCACCTGCTGGTACGCGAGGAGCAGGCGGTGCTGGTCACCCGGGTAGCGGAGGTGGTCGAGGCCGTGGGGCGGATCGGGACTGACCTTGCGCCACCGTTGAGTACTCCCCGCTGTTGCACCGACGGGCTGAGCCCGGATCTGCTGGCGGTGTACGAGGCGCTGCCCGCCCGGGCCTGCCGGTATCCCGAGCAGCTCGTGCGCGACTCCGGGGTGCCACTGCACCGGGTGCGGTCCGCGTTGCCGTTGCTGGAACTGCAGGGGCTGGTGGGGTGCGGGGTGACCGGCTGGTACCGGGTGTCTGCGAATCCAAGGCGTGGCGGTGCTTGACCTGGCGCCGTCGGGAGCGAAGCGTCCTGCGGGTGAGTGAGGACCCACGGGCACCCGCCTCGCTGCCGGATGGCCTGGCGGCATGTCTGGAGCGCTTCTCGGCCCATCTGCGGTCCGTGCGTGGCCTGTCACCGCACACCGTCCGGGCCTACCGCGGCGATGTCACCGCCCTGCTGTACTACCTGGTGGGTTCGGGTCGCAGCGACCTCACTGCGCTGGACCTCACGCTGCTGCGCGGCTGGTTGGGGGCGCAGCACCGCAGCGGTCACCGGCGCAACACGCTGGCGCGGCGGGCGGCGGCGGCCCGCACCTTCACCGCCTGGGCCACCCGGGCGGGCCTGCTGGGCAGCGACCCGGGTCTGCGGCTGGTCGCGCCGCGGCCGCACCGAGTCCTGCCTGCGGTGCTGCATCCGGAACAGGCGGCCGCGGCACTCCACGCGGCGCAACGGGGGGCCGTCGAGGCGGATCCGGTTGCCCTGCGTGATCACGCGGCCGTGGAATTGTTGTACGCGACCGGGATACGTGTCGCCGAACTCTGCGGGCTTGATCTCGGCGACCTCGACGAGCCGCGGCGCCTGCTCCGGGTGCTCGGCAAGGGCGCGAAGGAACGCGCAGTCCCCTACGGGCTGCCCGCCGAACGGGCCCTGCTTCGCTGGATCGAACAGGGTCGCCCGGCGCTGGTGCAGCCCCATTCAGCTGCGGCGCTGTTCCTCGGAGTGCGTGGTGGACGGGTCGATCAGCGGATCATTCGAGCCGTCGTGCACAGCGTGATCGGCGCGGTGGCGGGTCTCCCGGATATGGGCCCGCACGGGCTGCGGCACAGCGCTGCGACTCATCTGCTGGAGGGGGGTGCGGACCTTCGCGCCGTTCAGGAGTTACTCGGTCACGCTACGCTCGCCACCACGCAGCTCTACACGCACGTTACTGTCGAGAGGCTGAAGGCGATCCATGATCGGAGCCACCCTCGTTCCTGAGGATTCCGGGGGTCGCGATCGCATCCTGACCGCTGTCGCCCCGGGCGATCCCCGAGCCCTGAGCAGGGATGCCGACGTCAGGGTCGAGGAGGTGGACGCCGGCATCATCGCGTTGTGGCAGGCCTACGGCAAGGATCGGGACGCAGCACTGCGCGACCGGCTGGTCATGCACTACGCGCCGCTGGTGAAGTACGTGGCGGGTCGGGTGGGAACCGGACTGCCCGCCCACGTTGACTTCGCCGACCTCGTGCAGTCGGGCATCTTCGGCCTGTGGGACGCCATCGACCGGTATGAGCCCGAGCGCGGATTGAAGTTCGAGACCTACGCGATGCAGCGGATCCGGGGGGCGATCCTGGACGAACTGCGTGCCCAGGACTGGGTGCCGCGTGCGGTGCGTAGCCGGGCCCGGGACGTCGAGCGGGCGCTGGAACGTCTGGAAAGCCGGTTGCAGCGTTCCGCCAGCGATGCTGAGGTGGCCGCTGAGCTCGGCATCACCGTTGCCGAACTGCGAGAGCTCTACGCCCAGCTGCAGCTGACCAGTGTGGTTGCCCTGGACGAACTCATTGCCGTCGGCCGCAGCGGCACCTCGCTCGCAGAGACGCTGCCCGACGACAAAGCCGACGAACCCGGTGCTGCACTCGATTCGGTCGAGAGCCGCCGCCAGCTCGCCGAGGCGATCTCGCAGCTCACCGACCGGGACCGGGTGGTGGTCTCCCTGTACTACTTCGAAAACCTCACCCTCGCCGAGATCGGCCGGGTGCTCGGAGTCACCGAGTCCCGGGTATGCCAGCTGCACACCAGAGCGGTGCTCCGGTTACGGAGCAAGATGCTCGACGCCTCCGCCGGCTGAGGATCGGTGGGCGTCACCTCGGTCGGGTGGGCCGCCGGTGGGCAGCAGGCGCATCCGTGCCATCCCGAGCATGCGCAGCGGATCCAGGTACTCCCGGTCGTGTCCTGAACCGCGGCGCACACCCCAGTGCAGGCAGGCGGTAGCCGTGCAGCCGGGGTGACCGAGCTGCACGGTACCGAGCTGCGCACCCCTGGCCACCGGATCTCCGGCAGTGACGGTGGGCGACACCGGTTCATATGTCGTGCGTAGCCCGCCCGGATGGTCCACTGACACGACACCGCGGCCGGCCACTGCTCCCGCGAACACCACCGTGCCGGCGCCGGCGGCGAACACTGGCGCTCCGTCCACGGCGGCCAGGTCGATACCGCGGTGCCCCGGTCCAAAAGGGGACGCCGGTGCCTGGAAGGCCCGAACCACGGTCGGGGAGCCGGGCAGCGGCCAGCCGAACATCCCGGTGCGAAACCGAGGCTGGTCACCGGCATCTTCTGGCCCAGGTCGCACCGCTAAGCCAGCCGGGACCACCATCCCAGCACCCATTCCGCCGGACAGCACCGTGACGAGCATGGCGCAGATCAGAACTCGAGACACACCGGACAGCGTCCTGGCGCCGGCCTCGGCTGCCCAGCAAGGGGACGCACGGCTGTGGATGGGCCCGGCCCTGTGGACAGCTGCGGACCGCAGCCCCACCTCGGCTGGGGCCGGGCGTGGACACGCCGTACACTCCAGGAGCGGCCCGCACGCGGGTCGACTTCGCGCGCCAGCGCTCACCTCTACTGGGGCTCGGCTTTATCCGGGGCCTCGTGGGGGCTTCGGCGTCCGGCGGTCTTCGTCGCGATCGATGATCGCACGGAGTCCGGTCGCCGGCCTGGCGCCAGGGCGGCGGTCCGACCCGGCCCGCCGCGACAACCGCCTGAGCGCGCCGGCGGAGGCCGATGCGCCCGACACATCGAGGTGTGCACCGGCCATGGCCGTCGTCACCATGAAGGAACTGCTCGACTCCGGCGTGCACTTCGGGCACCAGACCCGCCGCTGGAACCCGAAGATGAAGCGTTACATCTTCACCGAGCGCAACGGCATCTACATCATCGACCTGCAGCAGACGCTGACCTACATCGACCGGGCCTACGAGTTCATCAAGCAAACCGTGGCCCACGGCGGTTCGATCCTGTTCATCGGTACGAAGAAGCAGGCCCAGGAGGCGATCTCGCATCACGCGCAGCGGGTGGGCATGCCCTTCGTGAACCACCGTTGGCTGGGCGGCATGCTCACGAACTTCTCCACCGTGCACAAGCGCCTACAGCGCCTCAAGGAACTCGAGTCCATGGAGCAGACCGGCGGATTCACCGGGCTGACCAAGAAAGAGATCCTGATGCGCACCAGGGAGAAGGACAAGCTGGAGAAGACCCTGGGCGGCATCCGGGACATGCAGCGCGTCCCCAGCGCAGTGTGGATCGTGGACACCAAGAAGGAGCAGATCGCCGTCGGCGAGGCCCGCAAGCTGGGCATCCCGGTCGTGGCCATCCTGGACACCAACTGCGACCCTGACGAGGTCGACTACCCCATCCCGGGCAACGACGACGCGATCCGCTCCGCGGCGCTGCTCACGAGGGTGGTCGCCGACGCCACCGCGAACGGATTGATGGCGCGGGCCGGACGCTCCGGCGGGGCCGACGGCTCGGACAAGCCCGATGCCGGTGTCGGTGTCGACGAGCCGCTTGCTGAATGGGAGCAGGAGCTGCTGGTCTCGGGCAGCCCGGCGGAGCGCGAGGCCGCACTGCAGGCGGCACCGCAGCAGGCTGAACCGACGACTGTGAACAACGGCGTGTCGCACCCCTGAGCCTGCACCTCTCAATCCCACAAGAACGAGACAAAGAACGACAGGACGGACGGCCCCGATGGCGAACTACTCCGCCGCCGATGTCAAGCGAATCCGGGACCTGACTGGTTCCGGGATGATGGACTGCAAGAAAGCTCTGGAAGAGTCCGGCGGTGACTTCGACCAGGCGGTCGAGTTCCTGCGCATCAAAGGTGCCAAAGACGTGGGGAAGCGGGCCGAGCGCACCACCGCCAACGGCCTGGTGGCCGCCGAAGGTGGCGTGATGATCGAGCTCAACTGCGAGACCGACTTTGTGGCCAAGGGCGCTGACTTTCAGGCGCTCGCCGACAAGATCCTCGCTGAGGCGATCCAGATCCGGCCTGCCGACGTCGAAGCTCTCGCGCAGGCCAAGCGCAACGGCGGCACGGTGGATGACGCGGTTCAGGCCGTTTCGGCCAAGATCGGTGAGAAGCTGCAGTTGCGCCGGGTGGTGTCCTTCGACGGTGAGGTGGCCACCTACCTGCACCGCCGCGCCTCGGACCTGCCGCCCGCAGTGGGCGTGCTGGTCGAATACGACGGTGGGTCCCCGGAGACAGCGCGTGCCGTGGCGATGCAGGTGGCCGCGATGAAACCGCGCTACGCCACCCGGGATGACGTGCCCACCGAGGTGCTGGCCACCGAGCGGCGCATCGCGGAGGAAACCGCTCGCCAGGAGGGCAAGCCGGAGCAGGCCCTGCCGCGGATCATCGAAGGTCGCCTCAACGGCTTCTTCAAGGACACCGTGTTGCTGGAGCAGTCCTGGGTGCAAGATTCCAAGAAGACTGTGAAGGCCGTCTTGGACGACGCCGGGGTGACGGTGCGACGGTTCGCGCGCTTCGAGGTCGGCCAGGCCTGAGGCGCCGATGAGCGACGACCGGTTGGTGGGCCCCGGGTACCGCAGAGTGATGCTCAAGCTCGGCGGTGAGATGTTCGGCGGCGGCGGCGTCGGGGTGGACCCCGACGTCGTCAAGGCCGTCGCGCGGCAGATCGCCGACGTGGTCGCCACCGGGGTGCAGATGGCCGTGGTGATCGGCGGCGGGAACTTCTTCCGCGGCGAAGAGCTGCAGCACGGCGGTATGGAACGCTCCCGGGCCGACTACATGGGCATGCTCGGCACAGTGATGAACTGCCTGGCCCTGCAGGACTTCCTGGAACGCGAGCACAAGATCGACACCCGGGTACAGACCGCGATCACCATGGGTCAGGTTGCCGAGCCCTATATCCCGCGTCGAGCCATCCGGCACCTGGAGAAGGGCCGCGTGGTGATCTTCGGGGCCGGCGTCGGGATGCCCTACTTCTCCACCGACACCACCGGAGCCCAACGGGCGCTGGAGATCGGTTGTGAGGTCCTGCTGATGGGCAAAGCGGTCGACGGGGTGTACACCGACGACCCCAAGACCGATCCCTCGGCCACGATGTTCCACCACATCACTCATCGTGAGGTGCTCGAGCGGGGGCTCAAGGTAGCCGACGCCACCGCGTTCAGCCTGTGCATGGACAACAAACTGCCCATCATCGTGTTCAATCTGCTCACCGAAGGTAACATCGCGCGTGCGGTGCGGGGTGAACCGATGGGGACCCTGGTCAGCTCCCCGGCGTGAGACCGGCCGGTCGTGCGGTGCCCGCCCCAAGGGGAGATGTCACAGGGAGATGGATCCAGGGAGATACTGGGATAGGCCAGGCCGCCCAGGCGCCAGCCGGGTGCCGGACAAGGAGCAGCCGTGATCGACGACACCCTCCTCGACGCTGAGGAGAAGATGGACAAGGCTGTGTCGGTTGCCAAGGAGGAACTCGCCACGGTACGTACTGGCCGGGCCAGCCCCGCGATGTTCTCGAAGATCGTCGTGGACTACTACGGCGCCGCCACCCCCCTGATCCAGATTGCCAGCGTGACCGTGCCGGAGGCCAGAATGGCTGTGATCAAGCCCTACGATCCCAGCCAGTTGCGGCCGATGGAGAAGGCGATCCGGAACTCCGACCTCGGCGTCAACCCCACCAACGACGGCACGATCATCCGCGTGCTCATCCCGCAGCTGTCTCAGGAACGCCGCCGGGATCTGGTCAAGGTGGCACACACCAAGGGGGAAGACGCCAAGGTGTCCATCCGCAACATCCGTCGCAAGGCCAAAGAGGAGCTGCACCGCATCGTCAAGGACGGTGAGGCCGGTGAGGACGACGTGAACCGGGCGGAGAAAGAGCTCGAGGCCACCACCCACCGGTACGTGGGACAGGTCGACGAGCTCGTCAAACACAAGGAGTCCGAGCTGCTCGAGGTCTGAGTGTCTGACACCGGACTGCCTGAGCATCCCCCGGCCGCTGTGCATCCAGCAGACAGCCCCCGCACCACCCGGGCGGGTCGGAACCTGTGGGCGGCGATCATCGTCGGATCATTGATGGCCGCCGTGATCCTGGTCGCGCTGCTCACCGTGCGCCAGGTTTTCATCGGGATTGTGGCCGTCTCGGTGGTGGTGTCCAGCTGGGAGCTCGCGGCGGTGTTGCGCCGCGCCGGTACCCGGGTCGCGCTGCCGCCGGTGCTGCTCGGCGGGCAGGCAATGGTGTGGTTGTCCTGGCCTTTTGGTCGCGACGGGTTACTTGTCGCGTTCGTGATCACTGCACTGGTCTGCCTGGTGTGGCGCTTTCCCGGGGGCGCGGAAGGTTACGTCCGGGATGTGAGCGCGTCGGTGCTCACCGCGGCCTACGTGCCCGGATTCGCCGCCTTCGCAACGCTGCTGGTGGTTCCTGCCGACGGCGCCGCCCGGACGTTGTGCCTGATGCTCGCCGTGGTGGCCTCGGACATCGGGGGCTACGCCGCGGGCGCGCTGGGCGGGCGCCACCCGATGGCACCGTCGATCAGTCCGAAGAAGTCCTGGGAGGGCTTCATCGGATCGCTGGTGGCCGGGACCGCTGCCGGTGGCATGACGCTGACCTACTTGCTCGGTGGGCAGCCGTGGCAAGGGGTGCTGTTCGGCGCTGCGATCGTGGTTACGGCCACCGGGGGGGATCTGATCGAATCCCTGATCAAGCGTGACCTCGGCGTCAAGGACATGGGTAGCCTGCTGCCCGGCCATGGCGGGCTGATGGACCGGCTCGACTCGCTGCTTCCGTCGGCGGTCGTTTCCTGGCTGCTGCTGAGCCTGTTCGTCCCCACCGGCGGCTGAGCCCGGAGGACCTGGGTCAGTCGTCGTAAGCCTCGGCGTCGGCGAGGTTGGTCGTCGTCGGCTCGGGTCGCACGGTGGGGTCGATCAGCGCGAAGGTGGCCCCGGACGGGTCGGCGACCAGCGCAATCCGGCCCAACTCGCTGTCGTACGGGTAGATATTCACCCGACCGCCCAGCTCGAGGACTCGATTGACCCCGGCGTCGGTACCGGCCTGTGGGTCCACCACGAAATGCAGCATCCAGTGCGCAGCGATGTCGCCAGACCAGTTCTCACCCATCTGTATTCGTCCCAGCATCATCCGCTCACCACGTGACCAGGTGGTGTAATCCACGTCGACGCCGTCACCGATCTGTTGCTGGCGGTAGCCGAACAAGTTCGCGAAGAACTCGTCGGCCTGCTTACCGTCCCGGGTGTTCAGCTCGGCCCAGAACAGTGCCCCGGTGTCGGTGGTGTGGAACATCCACGGCCTCGCGGGCTGCCAGAAGCCGATCACACCACCGGTCGGGTCCGCCCCGATGAGCATGCTGCCTTGCCCTGGGACATCCACCGGCCCATAGAGCACCCGGCCACCCCACTGGTGGAACACCTCGGCGGTGTGCGCGATGTTGGCGCTGGCGAGATACAACGTCCAGGTCACCGGTTGTCCTGCGGACACCGGCACCCCTCCCAAGCCGGCCACCGGCCGACCGTCGCGCAGTGCATTGGTGTAGTGCCCGCGATTCGGGTCTGGGTCGATCTGGTAGGTCCAGCCGAACAGCCCGGCATAGAAGTCCCGGCTGCGGGCCGGATCGGTCGTCGACACGTCGATCCAACAGACCGAACCGGGGATGAACGATGTGTCCTCGACCACACAGTGACACTACCTCAGGGACACCATCCGATTACGGTCTGGTGGGTACAGCACACTGGAACCGTGACCAACCGCGGCGTTGTGCCCAGTCCCAACATCTGGAACTGGCCCGAGGTCTACGAGGCGGAGAACCGGGCGGTCGACGCTGACGGGGCGCTGTGGGCAGCGTTGGCCGACCGGATCGACTGGGGTGGCGGGGACGTCGTCGACCTCGGCTGCGGGGACGGTTACCACCTGCCTCGATTCGCCGTGCGGGCCCGCAGCGTGGTCGGGGTGGAGCCGCACCCCCCGTTGGTGGAGCGCGCCCGCCAACGGATCCGCGACGTGCCCAACGTCGCTGTCGTGCCCGGTTGCGCCCAACGGCTGCCGCTGGCAGACGCCAGCGCTGATCTGGTGCATGCCCGCATCGCCTACTTCTTTGGCCCGGGCTGTGAACCCGGCCTGGCCGAGGCCCGACGGGTGCTGCGTTGCGGCGGGGCCCTGGCCGTCCTCGATCTCGACGGTACCCACGCTCCCTACGGCGAGTGGTTGTGCGCGGCTGCGCCCCGCTACCGGCCGGCGGTGGTCGAGGCGTTCTTCGCCGCCCAGGGCTTCGACTGCCGCCGGGTGGACACCGTCTGGCGCTTCACCGACCGCAGCGACCTGGAGCGCGCGCTGCGCATCGAGTTCACCCCCGAGGTGGCAGCGCGGGCAATCGCGCAGACCCCGGGGCTGACCATCCCGGTGCGCTACCGCCTGCACCTGCGCCACGAGCCCGCCGTTGTGGCCGTGGAACACTGGCAAGCGCCATGACCGTGCTGCCGTTGGTGTTCGACGCCCCGCGCCGGGGTATGCCGCCGCGACACCTCGCCGACCTCGACCGGGAGCAGCGTCGTGCCATGGTGATCGAGCTGGGCGAGCCGGCGTTTCGCGCCGACCAACTCGCCCGCCAGTACTTCGTCCGGCTGACCACGGATCCGGCCGCGATGACAGACCTGCCGGTAGCCGGTCGGGACCGGCTCGTTGCCACGCTGCTCCCGGAACTGGCTACCCCGCTTCGGCATGTCTCCTGCGACGACGGCACTACCCGAAAGACACTCTGGCGTGCGGCGGATGGCGTGCTCACCGAGAGCGTGCTGATGCGCTACCCCGACCGTGCCACGGTGTGTATCTCCAGCCAGGCCGGCTGCGGGATGGCCTGCCCGTTCTGCGCCACCGGCCAAGGCGGGCTGACCCGCAACCTGTCCACCGCCGAGATCGTCGACCAGGTACGCGCGGCGGCGGCCGCCATGCGCGACGGTGAGCTCCCTGGTGGACCCGGCCGGCTGTCCAACGTCGTGTTCATGGGCATGGGCGAACCGCTGGCCAACTACCAGCGGGTGGTCACCGCCGTCCGCCGGATCACCGACCCCGCGCCGGACGGGTTGGGCCTGTCTCAGCGGTCGGTGACAGTGTCCACCGTGGGTCTGGTGCCAGCGATCCGCCGGCTGGCCGCCGAAGGCGTGCAGGTCACGCTCGCGGTGTCGTTGCACACCCCGGACGACGAGTTGCGCGACGCCCTCGTCCCGGTGAACAGCCGCTGGAAGGTGGTCGAGGTGCTCGACGCGGCGCGGTTTTATGCGGACACCACCGGGCGCCGAGTGTCGGTCGAGTACGCCCTGATCCGGGACGTCAACGACCAGCCGTGGCGGGCTGATCTGCTCGGCCGGCTGTTGCGGGAACGCCTCGGGTCACTGGTGCACGTGAATCTCATCCCGCTGAACCCCACCCCTGGCAGCGACTGGGACGCCAGCCCGCGCCCCGTGCAGGACGAGTTCGTGACGCGGGTGCGCGCCACTGGCGTGCCCTGCACCGTCCGAGACACCCGCGGTCGCGAGATCGCCGCCGCCTGCGGCCAGCTCGCGGCATCCCAACCATGACCCCTCGCATTCAGCAGGCTCAGCGTGGTTATCAGGACGAAGTAAGCACGCTCAGCCTGCTGAATGCGCAACTCGGCTGAGGAATTCCGGATGTGGGGTCCATAGCTCGGAGGGGCCCCGGTGGGCGACGTTGGGGGCGCCGTGCTCGCCGGGTGCGGGCAGATCCAGTAATTCGCTGACGGCGGCGACCAGGTCACCGACGTAGGTCCACAGCACCGCGTTGCGAGGGTCACGCTCGTCTCGGACCCGAGAGGCGATCGCCTCGGTCTCCCCGCGAACCACCAGGCAGTCGATCACCCCACGGTCGGAACGGGACAGGAACAGCGCATCGAGCTGGCCGAGCGAATCCGTGATCGGAAATCCGCCGAATCCGGCTGCCCGCAAGCGCTGCAGCGCCCGGATTGCCTCGTTCATCACGCGGTCCGGGCGTGTTCGTGATCAGCGAACACGGAGGCCACCGCGTTTCTCGGGAGCCAAACCACCGCCTGCATCGCCGGGTCGGACCTTGTCATGACGTCACCTCAGCCTCGTCTGGAACCGGCTGGCCGCCGGGTTCGGGAATCACCAGCGGCCAGCCGGTGATGGGGTCAGCCTCGGAGGGTTGCGCTGCCATGGGCAGGCCGCGCTGTCTGCCGGCTCGTGCCGTCTGTTGCCGTCTGTCCCCAGGTGTCGGTGTTCCGGCCCGCGGGGATCTACCGTGGGCTGACTTACCGAGGGGGTGAGATGGCCGAGCAGGAGTCGCCGCGGACCCGGTTGGAACAGCTGCTCCGGCAGCGGCACGTCACACTGGAGGAGTTCAGGAAGCGCTACCAACGGGTCGCCGGGGCCGAGCTCAGTGAGCGGCAGGCGTACCGGTGGGTGGCTGGCGAGCTGCGCGGCCTGCCCTACCCGCAGGCGCAGGCTGCCCTGGAGCTGCTGTTCGGTGAGCCGGTGGCGCGGCTGCTCGGCCCGCCGTACGGCACCGGGGCAGTTCTACCGACTCGCCGCCGGGACGGGTCAGCGGCGGAGCGGGGCAGCGCAAGGGCAGACTGGGAAGGGCAGGTGATCGCCATGAGCGCCGACCGGGCTCGCGACTTCCTCACCCGTATCGAGGCGTCGAACGTCGGAGCCGAGACGCTCGATCAGTTGATCGATGACGTGCGTCGTCTGGTCAGCGCCTATCAGCAGCAACCGTTACCCACCTTGCTTGGTGATCTGGTGGACACTCAGGATCGTGCCTTCGGGTTGCTGGAAGGACGTCAACGTCCGGCGCAGACCCGGGACCTCTACCTGATCGCTGGGATCGCCTGCGGGCTGATGGCCAAGGCATCGCACGATCTCGGCGCTCCGCATGACGCGCTGACGCAGGCCCGGACCGGCTACGCCTGTGCGGACAATGCCGGCCACGACGGGCTGCGCGCCTGGATTCGAGGTCTGCAGGCCTTGATCACCTACTGGTCGAGGCGACTGGAGGACTCGGTGCGCTACGCGCAGCTTGGTACCGAGGCCGCAGCCCGCAGCAGAGGCACTGCCAGCGTGTGGCTTGCCAGCGGCGAGGCGCGATCACTGGCCGCACTCAGCCGGCTTGACGACGCTCACGTCGCCCTGGAGCGGGCCAGCGAGGCGCGGGAGGGGATGGAACCCGACGAGCTGGACAGCCTCGGTGGGCTGTGCACATTCAGCCGACCACGCCAGCTCTACTACGCCGCTGACGCGCTCGCCTGGGGCGGTGAGGCCGAGGCGAATCACACCGAACGGCTCGCCCTGGAAGCGCTAGACGCCTACGCCAGGGCGCCTGAGCCGGACCGGGCATTCGGCGACGAATCCGGCGCGCGTAGCGCACTTGCCGTCGCGCGGGTTCTCCTGCGCGAGATTGACGGCGCCGCGGAAGCGCTCGCGCCAGTGCTCGAACTCCCTCCGCCGAAGCGCATTCACGGGATCGTGACCTCGGTCGAGCACGTGGGCACCGCACTGCGCGCCGTGAAGGATCCGGGCCGGGACGCCATCGAGCTGGCGGGCGCCATCGAAGGCTTCACCTCCGAGCGGCTGGCGCTACAACGATGACCGACACCTGTCAGCATGGGGTGCGGTTGACCGGAGAGAAGGTACGGCTGCGCGAGTTCCGGGCCGATGATCTCGACGACTCCGACGCCATACTCGCCGATGACCAGGTGACCCGGTGGCTGTCCTTCGACTCCCGAACCCGCGAGCAGCAAGCCGAGGTGCTCACCGGCGCCATCGAGCGCGCCCAGCATACCCCGCGGACCGAGTACTATCTCGCTGTCACCACGCACACCGATGATCGGCTGATCGGTTTTGTACGACTGGGGCTCAGCGGCGTGCAGGCTGCCAAACTCGGTTTCGCCATCGCCGCGCCGCACTGGGGCCACGGGTACGCCCTCGACGCCGCCCGCACCATCATCGGCTTCGGATTCACCACACTCGGGCTGCACCGCATCTCCGCCGCCATCGGGCCCGATAACGCCGCATCCATCGCCATCGTCACCCGGCTCGGCTTCACCCACGAAGGCCGACTACGCGATCACGTCTTCACCAACGGCGCGTGGCGCGACTCCATCCTGTACTCCCTCCTTGCCCACGAATGGAAACCACCCGCGGCCACCTACGAATGACGCCGCCAGAGCATGATCACTGTTGGGTGCCTTCGGGAGACACTTTGCGTCATCCTGCGCACAATCGATGATCACGGCGCCCTGCAGGTCGCGTGGCTCCGCATGCAAGTGCCGTTTCGCAGCTTTCCGCTGGTCGTATTCCGCCGTTATGAGGCGCGGAAGACTGTATCGGCGTGCCAGGTGAGGAAGTCTGCGTTCGGCTGGTCGAGGTGCCGTCGAGGCATGCTGATTGTTTCACCGGACAACGCTCGCTGATAGAAGTCCTCGCCATTACCCCATTCCGTCCGCAGGCGCGGGCTGACCAGCAACGTCTTCTTCTGCGGATGAACCGCCAGGTAACCGCGGTCGAACAGGGCGTGGACGTCTGAGCGGAGCAGCAGGCCGTTGTCGACCCGGTTCTCGCCGTGATCGGTTACGGGACGGATATGTGCCGCCTGCAACACGGGAACGATCTTGCTGCCGGTAACCGCGCAGCGTCGGCCGTATGCCTCCTGAACGAGTGCCTTGAAGGCGGCTTGGCCGACCCGGACGCGGGTGAGTCGGGGCTGTCCAAATACCTCGCCCAGGACAGTACCAGGCGAGTCGTTGTCGCCCTGGTCGGCCTCATTTTCGATAGCCAGGTTCAGGTGACGGCTCAACAGGGCGCCGAGCACGTGCTCCAAGTAGCTGCCCTCGGGCGAGGCGAGGTCATAGCTACGGCCCTGCACGATGTTGCTTGACCAGCCCGGCGGGGCATTGGGCGCTTCGTCCGGGTCAAAGAACCGGACGTCTCTTAGCATGATGCAGCCGATCTCTGGGTCGGCGCTGCCGTCATCGAGCGTCTTTCTCCGGTACCTGTAAATCCGGGTACGCATTTCCTCGACTGTCGCACAGCCGTTGTCCTCGCCGAAGAACTCCCATGCGCGGGTCATCGGTAGCGACGCCCAACCGCTCAGAAAGCCGCCGCCGACGATCCGGTTGCCGTCCGCGTAGTGCGACTTGAAGAGGAATGGTGCGCCCTCGGGGATTGCTCCAAACCGGCGTCGACCGCTGGGCTGCCAGAAGTTCACCTCTGTCGCGCCTCGCCCCTGTAAGAACCGGTACCAGTGCCAGTCCGTGACTCCGACGTACGCGCGCACGGCTGCCATACTGCCCGATCAAGCAGGGCAGCGGGTGATCACAATCTGTGCCTGGCCCGGCCAGACCACCGACCACGACGTGGCCCGGCTCCGCGGCACCGCCGAGGACGGAGGCCTGGTCGCCCCTTGCCTGTGACACGGCCACCGACCGCGGCATCGGGGGCGGGCTCTGCGCGCCACCCCACAACGGCGTCAGCGAGCTTGCCGCAATCGGCGTCCGAACCCCCATACCGGCGACGCGGGATCGCGACAGCACTGACAGCGCTGCTGACCCGGGCCTGCCCGGCCGTCGGGATCACCAGCCCGTTCCTGACTCCCGAAGGCGAATCGGAAGCACGCATCTACCACCGCGTCGGTTACCGAGCCGTCACCGAGATGTTCCACATCTCCCGTGGAGGTCAGCCGTGAGGAGATCTTCATCCTTCCTGGATGGCACCACTGTCGGGACCTTGTCGGTGGGCGGGGGACACTGGAACCGTGCGTCTCCCCGTCATGCCTCCTGTCGCGCCGATGCTGGCCAAGCCCGCGCCTGACATCCCCCCTGGTCAGCTCTACGAACCGAAATGGGACGGTTTCAGGTCGATCATTTTCCGCGACGGCGACGAGGTCGAGATCGGCAGCCGCAAGGAGCGGCCGATGACCCGCTACTTCCCCGAGGTCGTCGCCGCGGTGCTCGCCAGCTTCCCACCCCGTGCGGTGATCGACGGCGAGATCGTTATCGCCGATCAGGAACGCAACACCCTCGACTTCGAGGCGCTGCAGCAGCGCATCCACCCTGCCGCCAGCCGGGTCAAGCTCCTGTCCGAGCGGACCCCGGCCAGCTTCGTCGCCTTCGACCTGCTCGCGCTCGGCGACGACGACCTCACCCAACAGCCGCTCGTGCAGCGCCGAGCCACGCTCGAGCAAGCTCTCGCAGAAGCCGCGCCGCCAGTCCACCTCACCCCGGCCACCCAGAACCTCGACCTTGCCCGGCAGTGGTTCGACCAGTTCGAGGGTGCCGGACTCGACGGGCTGATCGCCAAGAATCTCGACCTGCGCTACCAGCCCGACAAGCGCGTCATGACCAAGATCAAGCACGAGCGCACCGCCGACTGCGTCGTCGCCGGCTACCGGGTCCACAAGTCCGGCCCCGACGCTCTCGGGTCCTTGTTGCTTGGACTCTACGACGACCGGGGCGTCCTCGTGTCGGTCGGCGTGGTCGGCGCGTTCCCGATGGCGCGCCGCCGCCAGCTGCTCACCGAGCTACAGCCACTGGTCACCACCTTCGACGACCACCCGTGGGCCTGGGCCCGGCAGGAGGAGGGGGAGCGCACCCCGCGCAAGTCCGAGACCAGCCGCTGGAACGCCGGTAAGGACCTGTCCTTTATCCCCTTGCGCCCGGAGCGGGTCGTCGAGGTCCGGTACGACTACATGGAAGGTGTCCGGTTCCGGCATACCACCCAGTTCGTCCGCTGGCGTCCCGACCGTGAGCCGCGCTCCTGTACCTACGACCAGCTCGACCGGCCCGTCCGCTTCAACATCGTCGACGTGCTCACGAGCGCCTGACACACCGGGCACCACGGCCTGACACACCGGGCATCCGGGCCTGACACGCTGGGCACCGGGGCCTGACACGCCGGGGATCAGGGGGTGTCGCGGGCGGCCCATTCGAGCAGTGGATCCAGGGAGAACACTGCATCGTCGATGCCTGCGTGCACGTCGCCCAGGCGCGCGAACCGCTCGGGCACGGTGGCCAGGGTGAAGTCTCCGGGCTCGGCGTCGGGCACCTCATCCCAGCGCAGCGGGGTGGACACCACCGCCTCGGGCACGCCGCGCACCGAATAGGCGCTGCGGATCGTGTGGTCGCGGGTGTTCTGGTTCCAGTCCACGAAGACCGCGCCGGTCCGGTCCCGCTTCCACCACGCGGTGGTGACGAGGTCCGGTGCCCGCCGCTCCACCTCGTGGGCGAAGGCGCGGGCCGCGCGGCGCACGTCGGCGAAACCCCAGCGTGGCTCGATCCGCACGTAGATGTGCATCCCGCGACCTCCGGAGGTCTTCGGCCAGCCCACCGCGCCGACCTCGGCGAGCACCTCCTGCACCACCGCGGCCACCTGGCGCGCCTGCGCGAAGCCGGTGCCGGGTTGCGGGTCGAGGTCGATGCGCCACTCGTCGGGCATTTCGACGTTCGTGCTGCGGGTATTCCAGGGGTGGAACTCCACGGTGCTCATCTGCACCGCCCAGATCACGTCAGCCAGCTCGGTGACGCACAGCTCATCCGCGGAGCGGCCGGACGGGAAGTCCACCCGCACGGTCTGCACCCACGGAGGGGCGCCGGCAGGCAGCCGCTTCTGATGCACCTTGGGTCCGTTGACTCCGGTGGGGAACCGGTGCAGCATGCACGGGCGCTCGCGCAGGGCGCGGACGATGCCGTCGCCGACGGAGAGGTAGTAACGGGCGAGGTCGATCTTGGTTTCGCCGCGGGCCGGAAAGTAGACCCGCTCCGGGTTGGTGATCCGGACGGTCCGGTGGCCGACCTCCAGCTCGACGGCCGGGGAGTCGCTTGCGGAAACCAACCGAGCCACCCGCGGCTCAGCGCCGCCTGGCTTTGCGAGCGTTCAGGTGGCTGCCGATCAGCATCACCAGGAGCAGCAGGCCCAGGCTGATCAGCCACACGTCCTCGACGCGGCTGCGGTGATTCCCGATGAGCATCGCGAACAATGCGACCACGGTGAACCACCCGGCGATGGGGCCGGCCAGCGGGAAGCCGCCATGCCAACCCCAGTCGGCTGACGGCTCCCGGTGTGGGTCCGCACCGGGACCGGTCGAGTGCTGATCGGCGGGGTGCTGGTCAGTCGCGGCCACGGCTGCATCATCGCATACGGTCGAGCGACTGGGC
>JBOHGH010000027.1:0-44618 GCA_050699975.1 Pseudonocardiaceae bacterium
ATCGTTCACACCTCGAACCAGGTCAGCGCGGCAAGCCGGCCGGTGACGCCCTCGCGGCGGTAGCTGTACAGCGCGGGGTCCTCGATGGTGCACCGCGGGTCGACACCGACCCGGGCCACGCCGGCGGCCGCGAGCTGCCGCCACAACCCGGCCCGCAGGTCCAAACCCGCGGTGCCCCGACGGGTCCGGCAGGCGCTGCCGGGCAGCCGGGCCTCCACGTCGCCCTGCATCGCCGCGGGTACCTCGTAGCACTGCCCGCAGGCCGACGGCCCGAGCAACACCTCCACCTGCTCGATCCGTGCGCCGAGCTCCCGCATGGCCTCCAGTGCCGCAGGCAACACCCCGATCCGGGCCCCCACTCGCCCTGCGTGCACGGCACCGACAACCTTGCCCACTGGGTCAGCGAGCAGCACCGGCACGCAGTCGGCGATCAGCACCGCCACCGCGAGCCCCGGTTCGGCGGTGACCAGCGCATCGGTGGCCGGCACCGGCGCGGTCAGCGGGCCGTCCACCGCGGCCACGGTGCGACCATGCACCTGCCCCATCCAGACCAGCCGCTGCGCAGGCAGGCCAACACCGGCGGCCAACCGCTCCCGGTTCGCCGCCACGGCCTCGGAACGGTCACCGACGTGCGCACCCAGGTTGAATGAGGCATACGGTGGCGCGGAGACCCCGCCGTGCCGAGTGGTCACCACCCGGCGGATGCGGACGGCGTTCACCGCCTCATGAACGGCGGAACGTCCACCTCGTCATCGTCGTCGAAGTCCCCGGTCACTGGTATCCCCCGGCCCGGCCGGCTTGCTCCTGGACGGCCCGATAGAGAATCGCCCGGCGCACCGCTCGGTCTGCGCGCGCCGGTGGCAGGCTGCCACGCAGTGTTATTGGGCTGAGGTGCGGCCTGGCGTGGTGGCGTGGCTGCCGCAGGCGCGGACATCGGCACCCGCGGCGACCTGCTGGACTGGCCTACCTTCCCCGACTGCCCACTGGCCACCGTCCGCGCGGCGACCGGCGAGGGGTTCAGCTTCTTGTGTGAGGGTCCACCTGCGTCGAAACCAGCGGCTATCACCGTGACCCGCACCTCATCACCCAGCGAGTCGTCGATCACCGTGCCGAAGATGATGTTGGCGTCGGGATGCGCGGACTCCTGCACCAGTGTGGCGGCCTCGTTGATCTCGAACAGGCCCAGATCAGAGCCGCCGGCGATGGACAGCAGGACGCCATGCGCCCCCTCCATCGATGCTTCCAGCAAAGGCGAGTTGATGGCCTTCTCGGCGGCCTGCACCGATCGGCCCTCCCCTCTGGAGGACCCGATTCCCATCAGTGCGCTACCCGCACCGGACATGACGCTCTTCACGTCGGCGAAGTCCAGGTTGATCAGCCCGGGGGTAGTGATGAGGTCGGTGATGCCCTGGACGCCGGACAGCAGCACCTCGTCAGCGGAGCGGAAGGCATCCATCAGGCTCACGTTGGCGTCGCCGAGCTGCAGCAGCCGGTCATTGGGGATCACGATCAGGGTGTCGCACTCGTTGCGCAGCTCGGTGATGCCGTCCTCGGCCTGACCGGCCCGCCGTTTGCCCTCAAAGGTGAACGGCCGGGTGACCACGCCAATGGTCAACGCGCCCAGCCTGCGAGCGATGCTCGCCACCACCGGAGCGCCACCGGTGCCGGTCCCACCACCCTCACCAGCGGTGACGAAGACCATGTCAGCGCCCTTGAGAACTTCCTCGATCTCCTCGCGGTGGTCCTCGGCGGCCTTTCGGCCGACCTCCGGGTCGGCTCCCGCGCCGAGGCCGCGGGTGAGCTCCCGACCGATGTCAAGCTTGACGTCGGCGTCCGACATCAGTAACGCCTGCGCGTCGGTGTTCACCGCGATGAACTCGACGCCCTTGAGCCCGACTTCGATCATGCGGTTGACGGCGTTGACACCGCCACCACCGATTCCGGCGACCTTGATCACGGCGAGGTAGTTGTGCGGCGGTGTCATCCGGTCGCGCCGTCGCTTTTCAGCCCTGTGTCGCCCAACCCATCGCTCTCTAACACAGTGCGGCCTTCCTCGTCGCTGCCAGCACCGCGCCGACGTCCAAGCATCCGTGCCCCTCGGCGTGGCAGAACCCTCAACCTCATCTAAAGGATTAGAGTTATGTCAGCTCTGTCTCCTGGGCGACGGTAGGCACCGCCACCGGCAGGGTCCAGCAGGCACGCCGGACGGATCGACGATCCGGCGACGCGAGTGTATGCGCCAGCGGTATCGGGCGGCGACAGGGTCGATCCACGACGTCCCCGAGGACATCACCGCCGTGAACTCGACGCTGGCGACGTCCCAAGTATGCGAAACGTGCGTAGCGTCGAGTTCACGGGCCTTACCCAGAATTGCGCTGGTGGCGGATGGGCGAGCTTTTCCGCATCAGGCGCCGAGTACCGGCCACCCGAGGGACCGGGCCGCCTGCGCCTGGCGCAGGTCGGCCGTCACCATGGTCACCCCGGTCGGCCCGGTGCGCTGAACGGCGGCCAGGTGCAGCGCGTCGAGGCTGCGAGCTCCGGTCAGGTCGGCGAGCCGGCCCGCCTCCTCCGCGAGCACCGCGTCGATCTCGACCACGGCCAGGTGCGTCCAATCGGATTGGAAGGCGTCCCGGGCGCCGAGCGCGTCGGCCGCAGTCAATCGTCGGCCGAGGTTGCGCCAAACCTCGACCCAGGTGATCCGGCAGGTCAGCCAGGCCTCATCGCTGCCGAGGATGCTGTTGTACCGCGTGCTGTCCCCCTCGTCGACGTACCGCTTGAGCAGCGCACTCGAGTCCAGGTAGAGCGTCACTCCTCGGCTCGGTCCTCGTCGAGCATGTCTTGGACGGAGACCGATGCGTTAGCCCGCGCCGGCGGCGGCGGCAGGGGTCCCGGCGCCTGCGGAGCCGTGATCCAGCCCTCCGCGATGCCCCTGGCGACGTTGTCACCCCCGGGCAGTGGTCCGAGAACCGCTCTGGGCCGACCCCGGTCGGTGACGGTGAGGTGCTCACCTCGGGCGGCACGCTCCAGGTACTCGGACAGCCGCGCCTTGAGTTCTCGCACACCGATCTCCATGTGTCCACCTTACTCGCTCTTGTGGTCACCAGCAACGCGGCGGAGTCGACACCGGTACTTGAACCCGGACCTTCCGCTTCTGCGGAGGGTGCTCTGCCAGTGATGATGGACGAGACCGCGGGATACACCACCGCCAGCTGACCGCCCGGCACCCAGGATGCGATGACCCAGCCGCTCACCGGCGCGATCGCGCTGCCCGACGGGACCATCATCCGCGGCCGCGGCCGCGGCGAGCCACTACCGCCCGGGCCGCCCCCTGACTTCGGCCTCTACCTCGGGCGACCCCCGCACACACCGCGCCGGCGCCTCCTGCGCCGCCGCCCCGCCTGGCAGCCGGACTGGCCCGCGGACTGGATCGACTGGCCCGATTTCCGCACCCCACTCGACGACAAGTCGGCCGCCACCGCAATCCACCACGCCTACCTCCTGGCCCGCTCCGGGCAGCGCGTGGAGATCGCCTGCTCCGGCGGCACCGGGCGCACCGGCACGGTCATCGCCTGCATGGCCATCCTCGCCGGACACCCCGCCGTCGATGCCGTCCACTGGACTCGGCAGCACTACCGACGACGAGCGGTCGAGACACCCGGACAACGGCGCTGGATCACCTGGTTCGCCACGCAACACCCCGGGGCCAGTTCAGGTTGACACACTCAGGAGGGTGCCTCAGGCCACGGTGGGCAGGGTGGGGCTGGAGACGTCATAGATTTCGCCGGGTTGGGTGAGCAGCGGGCCGAGCACCGCCGCCTTGCGGTCACTCTGCTCCACGCCGCCCCAGCGCACCTCCGGCCCGTTGCCCCCCCGCCCATTGTCCAGTCGCAGCACGACATCGGCCGGCGACCTCGCAGCAACCGAGAGCACCTGGGCCCGCAGCGGCTCGGGCAGCCCGGTCAGCACCGTCAGCGCGGCTACCGAGGCGGCGTCGCGGGGTCCGACGCGGGCCACCCGCAGCTCGGGTAGGCCAGGCGGCCGGACGGGCACCACCGCGTAGTCGGTGCCGGTGGCGTCCACCAGATGCGTGCTGTTGCCGCGGCGAACGACCGCGACCGGGGTCCGCTCGGTGAGCTCGATCCACACCGTGCCGTCCAGGGCGCTGCGCACCCGCACGCTCGCCACCCGCGGCACCGCGGCCACCCTGGCCTGGATCCCCTTCGTGTTCAGCTGCAGCATCGGCGTGCCCAGCGGGACTGCCGCCGCGGCCCGCACCTCGTCGACGGGAAGCTCCCTGGTGCCCACCACCTGCACCGAGCGGGCATCGAACAGCGAGCTGACCAGCAGCACCCAGGCCAGCGCCCCGCCCAGGGACAGCACAGCCAGTCCCGCGATCAGCCAGGGCCACCAGCGCCGGGCGGGCCGGGCCGGTCTTGGCGGCCGGGGCGCAGTGGTCGGCTTCGGCGACTGCCCATGATCACCGTTCGGGAAGCGATAGCCGCGGTCAGCGCGGTCGATTCTGCCGAAACGACGATCACTGGGTACTCCGGCGCCGCTGGTATGGTTCGATGCGCTGCGTTCCCGCGCGACAGTCAACGCGCGGGAGGTAGCCCGCCGGGATCGGCGTCGGGCGCTAGAGGCACCGGGACCGGCGGCGCTCACGGCGACCCAGCAATGCAGCGGCGCTCCAGCTCGGCGATCAGCTTCGGGCCGAGCACCGTCACGTCCCCGGCCCCCATGGTGATCACCACATCGCCGGGCCGGACCAGGCCGGCCAACCGCGCGGGCACGTCCGCCCAGCATGGCTCGTAGTGCACACACCCGGCCGGCAGCGGTACCGCATGCGCGATCAGCGCTCCGGTGACACCGGGCAGCGGGTCCTCCCGGGCGCCATACACATCCAGCAGCAGCACCACGTCGGCCAGCGCCAGCGCGGTGCCGAACTCGGCGGCGAAGTCGCGGGTGCGGGAGTACAGGTGTGGTTGAAACGCCACGACCAGCCGCTCCTGCCCCGCTACCTGGCGGGCGCCGCGCAGCGCGGCGGCCACCTTCGTCGGGTGGTGGGCGTAGTCGTCGTAGACCCGCGCGCCGGCCGCGACACCCTTGAACTCGAACCGGCGGCGGACTCCGCTGAACCCGGCCAACCCCGCCAGCAGACCAGGCAGCGGCGCGCCCAGCTCCAGGCCGGCCAGCAGGGCCGCGACGGCGTTGCTCGCCATGTGCTCCCCGGGCACCGCGACGTCGAGGTGCACCTGGTGCGCCTGCCCATCCGGCCCGGTCAGGGCCACCGTGGCGATACCCCGCCCGCCGTCGGGGATGTACGCCAGCAGCCGGGCGCCCTCAACGGCGGCGGCGGTCCGTCCGTAACGGCGCACGCGTACCCCGGATGCCTCGGCCCGCGCCGCCAAGGAGGCCGATCCGGGGTCGTCCGCGTTGGCGATCAACACCCCGTCCGGGCGCAGCCGGGCGACGAAGGCGTCGAAGGTCGCGGTGTAGGCCTCGACGGTGCCGTGATGGTCCAGGTGGTCGGATTCGACGTTGGTGACCACAGCGAGGTCGGGTGAGTAGGCCAGCAAGGAACCGTCACTCTCGTCGGCCTCGGCCACGAAGATGTCGCCGCTGCCGTGGTGGGCACCGGACCCGGAGACGGTGAGGTCGGCACCGATGAGGAACGACGGGTCGGCGCCACAGTGCTGCAGCGCAACGGTGAGCATCGATGTGGTGGACGTCTTGCCCGCGGTCCCGGTGACGCAGGCGACCCGGTAACCGGTCATCAGGGCCGCCAGTGCTGCGGAGCGGTGGATCACCGGGATGCCCCGCCGGGCGCCCTCGAGGAGTTCCGGGTTGTTCGGGTCGGCCTGGTGCACGGCCTTGGTGCTGATGATCGCGGTGGGGTCAGCGCCGAGCTGGTCGAGGTTGGCCGCAGCATGCCCGACGGTCACCTCGGCGCCCAATGCCCGCAGCGCGAGCAGCGCACCGGAGTCCTTGGCGTCCGAACCGGACACGGCACCACCGCGGGCCAGCACGATCCGGGCCACCCCGCTCATCCCGGCCCCCCCGATCCCGATCAGGTGGGTGCGGGTCAGTTGCCGCGGCAACGCTGCTGGTGGGCGCAGCGGCGCCGGGGGTCCCGCGGTCACCCCGCAACCTCAAGCACGATCTTGGCCAGCACGTCGTCAGCGTCGGGGTGGCCGGCCACTCGCGCGGCAGCGCTCATGTCGGCGAGTCGGCCGGGATCGGTCAGGACCCGCACCACCTCTTCAATCACCTTGGCCGGCGTCAGCTCCGCGTCGGGCACCAGCATCGCACCTCCCGCCGCTACCAGCGGCTGCGCATTGAGTCCCTGCTCGCCGTTGCCGTGTGGCAGCGGCACATACACCGCGGGAAGACCGACGGCGGACAGCTCGGCGACGGTCATCGCCCCGGCCCGGCACATCGCGAGATCGGCGGCGGCCAGCGCCAGATCCATCCGCTCCAAGTAGGGCACCGCCACGTAAGGGGGCGCGCCCGGCAACGCCGCCACCTGCACAGTGTTCCGTCGCCCGTAGGCGTGCAGCACCCCGATCCCGGCGGCGCCGAGCTCGGCCGCAGCGCCCGACACCGCGGCGTTGAGGGTGCGGGCGCCCTGTGAGCCTCCGGTCACCAGCAGGGTCGGTGCCTGCGGATCCAGGCCGAAGTGCACCCGGGCCCGATCCCGCAGGGCGGTTCGGTCCAGTGACGAGATCGCCTGCCGCAGCGGGATCCCGATCACCTCGGCTCCCGGCAGTCCGCTGCCGGGCACCGCGGCGAGCACCCGGACCGCGAACCGCGCACCGACCTTGTTGGCCAGCCCGGCGTGGGCGTTGGCCTCGTGCACGACGATCGGCACCCGGCCCCGGGCGGCAAGATAGGCGGGCAACGCGACGTAACCGCCGAAACCGACCACCACGTCGGCGCCGACCGTGTCGAGCACCTCCCGGACCCGGCGCACCGCAGCCCGGATCCGCACCGGCAGCCGCAGCAGGTCCGCGCTGAGCTTGCGAGGCAGGGGCACCGGGGGGATGAGCTCCAGCGGGTAGCCCCGCTCCGGCACCAGGGTGGTCTCCAGCCCGCGCTCAGTGCCCAGCGCGGTGATCCGGGCCTCGGGCACCGCGCGGCGCACCGCGTCGGCCAGCGCCAGCGCCGGTTCCACGTGCCCCGCGGTGCCGCCCCCAGCGACGACCACGGACACCGGCATCCTCGCACCCGGGCTCACTGTCTGCTCCCGGGCCTGCCCCCGCGGGCTGGATGTGGAAACCGCTGTCGTCGCGGCGCTGGGGTGTAGGGGACCGGCGGGCGCAGTCGCAGCAGCCGGGGGACGACACTCTGACGCCCGGCACGGCTGGTCTCCGAGCGCAGCGCGGCCACCGCCTGCGGTTCGTGCCGGGCGAAGTTCGCCAGCAGTCCGAAGCTCAGCATCGTCAGCGCAGCGGAGGTTCCGCCCGAGGAGATCAGCGGCAGCGGGATCCCGGTGACCGGCAGCAGGCCGACCACGTACCCGATGTTGATCGCGGCCTGACCGACCAGCCAGGTGGTGACGGTGGCGGACACCAGCTTGATCCATGGGTCGGTGTTGCGCGCCGCGATCCGGATCCCCACGTAGGCCAGCGTGCCGAACAGCAGCAACACCACCAGACAGCCCAGGAATCCCAGCTCCTCACCGATGATCGCGAAGATGAAGTCGTTGTGCGCGTTGGGCAGGTAATCCCACTTGGCGCTGCCCTGCCCCAGCCCCACCCCCCACCAGCCGCCGTCGGCCAGCGAGAACACCGCTTGGCGGGCCTGATAGGCCGCGCCCTGGGAGTCGACGCCGGGATGCAGGAAGGACTCGATCCTAGCCGATCGGTAACCGGCTATCGCGGCCATGACGACCGCTCCGGCAACCGCGGCGACCGCGATCGCGCCGAACAGCTCACCCGGTGCACCGCCGAACCACAGCAGGGCGAGCAGCACGATGGCCAGCGTGATCGTGGTACCAAGATCAGGCTCCAGCATCACCAGCACGAAGATCACCACGGCCACCGGAACCACCGGCACGAGCAGGTGGCGCCACTGATGGAGCAGCGCTCGCTTGGTGATCAGCACGTGCGCGCCCCAGAGCGCCAGCGCGAGCTTGGCCGGTTCGGAGGGCTGCAGGGACAGCGGGCCCAGCCGCAGCCAGTTCTGCGAGCCGTTGATTTCGGCGCCTAGCGGGCTGAGCACCGCGACCAGCAGCGCCACGCACACCACGAGGAACAACCCACTGGTGCCGCGCAGCAGCCGCACCGGCATCCGCAACCCCATCCAGAACAACACCAGCCCGACACCGCAATACGCCAGCTGGTGGACAAACACCGCATAGGATGATCCATCTCGGGTGTAGGACTCCACGTTGGACGCCGACAGCACCATCACCAGGCCGAACAGGGTCAGCAGGCCGAAGACGGCGAGCACCAGGTGCAGCGAGGTGAGCGGCCGGGCCAGCCAGGCGGTGAGCGCCTCGCGGGCGACCGCCACTCGGGCCGAGCTGAACGTCGGCTGCTGCGGGGAGCTACTCCTCACCGAGCCCCCGGATCGAACCGCATCCAGCTGGGTCAGTGCGGCACGTGTCGGCGGTGTGGGCGGCTACTGCGGCGGCGAAGGCCCGACCACGTTGCGCGTAGTCGGCGAACATGTCCATCGACGCCGCTGCCGGGGCGAGCAACACGACATCACCCGGGCGGGCCAGCTCGGCGGCGGCGGCCACGACCTCCATCATGGCGCCATCGTCTCCCGAATCCACCACCCGCACCGGGAGGTTGGGTGCGTGTCGTGCCAACGCGGCGGCAATCACCACGCGGTCCGCGCCGAGCAGCACAGCGCCGACCATCCGATCCCGGGTGTCGACGACGAGGGAGTCCACCTCGACGCCCTTGAGCAGCCCCCCGGCCACCCAGACCACCCTGTCGTGGGCCAGCAGGGCGGCCCGCGCCGCATGTGGGTTGGTGGCCTTTGAATCATCGACATAGGACGCCCCGGCGTACGTGCCGACTCCTACGCCGCGGTGCCCGCCGGGGGTGAAAGCGCGCAGTCCGGAAGCGACGGCCTGCGCGGTAACCCCGGCGGTAACCCCAAGAGAGCGAGCCAGCGCCACGGCGGCCAGCGCGTTCGCAACATTATGCGGGCCGGTTGGGCGGACGTCGGAGAGCTCGGCCAGCCCGTCGGCACCCTCGTGGCCGCTGAAAGCACGGTCGACCAGTTGCCCGCCTACCACCCCCAACTGGCCCTCCCGTGGCTCACCGGTGGTGAAGCCGACCCCGCCGCGCCCGGCGGCCAGCCGCGTCGACCACTCGTCGTCGGCGTTGAACACCGCAGTGGTGTCCTCGGCGTACACGCTGCCCTTGGCCGCTGCGTAATGTTCCATGCCGCCGTGCCAGTCCAGGTGGTCGGCGGAGACGTTGAGCACCGCGGCCGCCCGCGGATTCAGCCCGCGTGACCAGTGCAACTGGAACGACGACAACTCCACGGCGAGCACCCGGTGGCCGGCCCGCACCGCGTCCAGCACCGGGAGCCCGACGTTGCCGCACGCCACCGCGTCCACCCCGGCGGCGCGCAGGATCGACTCGAGCATCCCGACCGTGGTGGTCTTGCCGTTGGTGCCGGTGACCACCAGCCACTGCGATCCGGCAGGCCCCGATCGAGCACAGTCCAGCCAGCGGGCCAGTGCCACGTCCCCGATCACCGGCACACCGGCTCGGATTGCGGCCAGCATCAGCGGCGCGTCCGGCCGGAAACCCGGGCTGGTCACCACCAGATCGGTGCCCGGCGGGGGTGCGACCAACCCGCGGGCCAGCCGTACTAGGCCATTTACCCCTGGTCCATCGACCCATGAGGTGCCGGCCAGCGCCTCCAACTGGGCCGGCGACGAGTCGGTGACGGTGACCACGGCGCCCAGTTCGGCAAGCACCCGCGCGGCCGAGACGCCGGTGACCCGCGCCCCGGCCACCAGCACCCGGGCCCCGGCGAGGTCGGCCATGCCACTGATCTGTGTGGGCAGCGCGATCACCCCCCGGCAGCCGTCAGCCACTCGCTGTAGAACACCCCTGCGCCCAACGCGCAGCAGATGGCCGCGAGCAGCCAGAACCGGATGATGACAGTGGTCTCGGCCCACCCCGCCAGCTCGAAGTGGTGATGAAACGGCGCCATCCGGAACGGCCGACGATGGGTGGTCCGAAACACCGCTACCTGGATCACCACCGACAGCGCCTCCACCACGAACAGCCCACCGATCACCACGAGGAGCAGTTCGGTTCGGGTGACCACGGACAGACCGGCCAGCAACCCACCGATCGCCAGTGACCCGGTGTCGCCCATGAAGATCCTCGCTGGCGGAGCATTCCACCACAGGAACCCGATGCACGCACCGACCGCCGCGGCGGCCACCACCGCGACGTCCAGCGGGTCGCGCACCGTGTAGCAGCCGGGGACAGCCTGGACGGTGCAGTCCTGGGTGAACTGCCAGAACGAGACGATGACGTAGGTCACCAGCACCATCGCGGCCGCCCCCGCCGCCAGCCCGTCGAGGCCATCGGTGAGATTCACCGCGTTCGACCAGGCGGACACCAGCAGGTAGCTGAAGACCACGAAGCCAACGGCGCCGAAGGAGACCACGGCGACATCCCGGACAAAGGACAGCTGCAACGAGGCCGGGGAAATACCATTGACGTCGCGGAAACCCATCGCCAGGATCCCGAAGAGCACCGCGGCGACCAGCTGCCCGACCAGCTTGGCCGTCTTGCTCAAGCCCAGGTTGCGCTGCCGACGAACCTTGATCAGGTCGTCGAGGAAGCCGACCACACCGAGCACTGTGGTGAGCAGTAACACGAGCATCCCGGAAGCGGAGATGCCGTGCCGGGTGACGGTGACATGGGCGACCAGGTAACCGCACCACATCGCCAGCAGGATGGCGACCCCGCCCATGGTGGGCGTGCCCCGCTTGCTCTGATGAGTCTGCGGACCCTCCTGCCGGATCTCCTGGCCGAACCCCTGCCGGATGAACAGCCGGATCAGGTAGGGGGTGAACAGGATCGAGGCCAGCAGGGCTACCCCGGAGGCGACCAGGATGGTGCTCACCTGATGCTGCTCCCGCCCAGCAGCCCATCGGCAACCCGCTCCAGCCCGACCGCCCGGGACGCCTTGATCAGCACCACGTCCCCGGACATGAGTTCGCCACGAAGTAGCTCGAGCACGGCAGGCACATCAGGCACCAGCACCGGCGCTGCGCGCCCGGCACGCCGGGCGCGCCCAGCGCTCCCGGCGTGTCGGGCTCTGGTGCCCGGTGTGTCGGCCTCTGGTGCCCGGTGCTCTGCTGCGGCCCCGTCTTGCGCGGCCCGGTAGATCGGCCGGACGCGCTCCCCCACCACGACGAGCCGGTCGACACCGAGGCGTACCGCGAGCCTGCCGATCTCCCAGTACGCCTCGGTCTCGGCCTCGCCGAGCTCGGCGAGCGGGCCGAGCACCGCCCAGCTGCGCCGGTCGCCGGCCATCGCGACCAGGGTGCGCAACGCGGCGGCGACCGACTCGGGGTTGGCGTTGTAGGCGTCGTTGACCACCGTCACCCCGTCGGGGCGGTCGGTGACCTCCAGCCGCCAGCGCGACGCCGGCCGGTAGCCGGCGAGCACCTCGGCTGTCATCACTGGGGTAGCACCCAGCTCCAGGGCCACGGCGGCCGCGGCCAGCGCGTTGGACACCTGGTGCTCGCCGGGTACCGCCAGCTGCACCGGAGTCTCACCGGCCGGGGTCACCAGGCGAAACGAGGGGCAACCGCGATCGTTGAGGACGACGTCGGTGGCGCGGATCTGGGCCGCAGCCGACCGCCCGAAGCCCACCACCCGGGCAGCGGTGCGGCGGTCCATCGCGGCCACCGCGGCGTCGTCGGCGTTGAGCACCGCGACCCCGGCTGCCGGCAGCGCCTCGACCAGCTCACCCTTGGCAGCGGCCACCGCGTCCCGGGAGCCGAACTCACCGAGGTGCGCCGAGCCCACGTTGAGCACCACTCCGATCGACGGCGGTGCCACCCGGCACAGCGCGGCGATCTGGCCGGGGCCTCGCGCGGACAGCTCTAATACCAGGTGCCGGGTGGCCGCGTCGGCGCGCAGCACGGTCCAGGGGTGGCCGATCTCGTTGTTGAACGATCCCGGCGGCGCGACGGTGGGGCCCAAGCGGGCCAGCAGCGCCGCGACCATGTCCTTGGTGGAGGTCTTGCCCGACGAGCCGGTGAGGCCCACCACTGCAAGACCCGACGCAACCTCACCGCGAGCCTGACTGAGCCGGTCCACCACGGCGCGCGCCAGCCGGGCCAGCGCGGCCAACACCGCCGCGCCCGCACCGTCGGCGTCCGCCGCCAGCAGGTGGGCGGTGGATGCCGGGCCACTGACCGGCGCAGCGAGGACCGCGGCGACGCCGACGGGGCGCCCGGCAAGCACTCCGACAGCGCCCGCAGCCATCGCGGCAGCGGCGAAGTCGTGCCCGTCGACCTGCTCGCCGGGTATCGCGACGAACAACCCGCCTGGCCCGACGCGGCGGGAGTCGAACTCGACGCTGCCGGACACCACCTCGGCACCGTCGCAGCCGTACACGGCGCCGCCGACCGCGCCGGCCACCTCGGCCAAGGTCAACGGGATCACCGGGTGCTCCGGTCTGCCAGTGCTCGCGCGAGCACCTCCGCATCGGAGAACGGGTGCGTGACGCCGTGTACCCGCTGGCCGGTCTCGTGGCCCTTTCCTGCGACGACCACCGCGTCCCCGGGTCCGGCCCGGGCGACGGCGTGCGCGATCGCCTCGGCCCGGTCTGCGATCTCCACTACCTCAGCGGACCCGGTACGAGCACCGGAGAGTATCGCGGCGCGGATCACGGCGGGATCCTCGCTGCGCGGGTTGTCGTCGGTGACCACCAGCAGGTCGGCGCGACGAGCAGCCTCGGCGCCCATCAGCGACCGCTTGCCGGTGTCCCGGTCCCCGCCACAACCCAGCACCACGAGCAGCCGCCTGGGGATTTGGGCGCGCACCGCTTCGAGCAGCGCGGCGACCGCAGCCGGCTTGTGCGCGTAGTCCACCACCACCAGGAAGCCCTGGCCCGCGTCTATCCGCTGCATCCGGCCGGGCACCTCGGCGGTGCTCATGCCCCGGGCCAGCAGCACCGGATCGGCTCCCGCGGCGTGCCCGACGGCGAGTGCAAGCAACGCGTTGCTCACGTTGAACGCGCCGGGCAGTCGCAGGGTCGCTGGTACCTGAAGGCCCCCCGGGCCGAGCACGAGGAAGTGCTGGGTGCCGTCCGGATCCGCCACGATGTCGCCGGCGCTCCAGGTGGCAGCACGGTCCTCGGGGCCGTTGAATGCCGCCGCGTTGAGAGCCGCCGCGTTGAGAGCCGCCGCGTTGAGAGCCGCCGCGTTGAGTGACACCGTGACGCTGGCGGGCGTGACCAGCCGCTGTCCCCAGGCGTCGTCGATACACACCACCTCGGCGCCGGCCCGCCCGTCGAACAGCATCGCTTTGGTGGCGAAGTAGCCCTCAAGGTCGGCGTGGAAGTCCAGGTGGTCCTGGGACAGGTTGGTGAACGCGCCGACCGCGAAGGCGGTAGCCGCCACCCGGCCCAGCGCCAGTGCATGGCTGGAGACCTCGATGGGCACGTGAGTGATGCCACGCTCGACCATCAGCGCCAGCAGCGCCTGCAGATCGGGGGCCTCGGGGGTGGTGCCCCCCCTGGTGGGCAGGTGCTGCTCACCGATCCGCAGCTGCACAGTGCCGAGCAGGCCAGTGGTCACGCCGGCGGCCCGCAATCCCGCCTGGAGCAGGTACGCCGTAGTGGTCTTGCCGGAGGTACCGGTGATCCCGAGCACCGCCAGCCGGGTGGAGGGGTCGCCGTAAATGTGGGCGGACAGCTCTCCCAGCACCGACCGTGGGTGGGGATGCACCAGCACCGGGACCGCGGCCCCGGCCAGCGCCGACCGTTGCGCACCGGCGGGGTCGGTGAGCACCGCGACGGCGCCGGCGGCCAGCGCGATACCAGCGAAGTCGGCGCCGTGTGGGCGACCCGGAGCCAGGCTGGGCAACGCCGCGAAAAGGTCGCCGGGGAGCACCCGCTGGGCCCGCAGCGTGATACCGGTGACCAGAGTCTGATCCAGCAGGGTCTGATCCAGGTGGGTCTGATCCGGGGAGCCGCAGACGGTCGCACCGGCCAGCGCAGCGAGCGCGGTCGCTGGGGTCGGAGCGGTCTGCGACGGCCGCAGCGGTGTCTCGGTCGACGAAGAAGTCACAGAGGCAATCACAGGGCAGTCAGGTCTTCGGGGTCGGGGCGGGTTGCGCTGGAGGTCCAGGCGGTCGGCAGCCACCGTCGTGGTGGGGTCGGCCTTGAGTGGGCACGCTAGTCCAGGGTGAGGGTGGCAATCGGACTGGGCCCGGGGGACAGCGGGATCTGGTAGCGCCCCGCCAGGTAGGAGGCGATGTCGTGGAACAGCGGCGCGGCATTACCGACGGCCGGGTCGTCGAGGGCGATCCCGACCACGAAGCGCGGGGCGTCGGCGGGCAGGATGCCCGCGAAGTTGATCCAGTAGTTGGAGTTGCTGTAGCAGCCGCAGGCAGGGTTGACCTGCTGCGCGGTGCCAGTCTTGGCGGCAATCTGGTAGCCGTCCAGCGCCGCCTCCGGGCTGGTCCCCTGCTGCCCACCAGGCTCGTCCTGCACGACCGCGCGCAGCATGTCCCGCACGGTGCGCGCGGTCTCCGGGCTGACCACCCGGACACCTTCGGGCGGTGGGGTCGCGGTGCGGGTGCCGTCCGGGGCTATCTCGGCGCTGACGATGCGGGGCGGGATACGCAGGCCGTCGTTGGCGATCGCCTGGTACATGCCGGCCATCTGCAGCACGGTCATCGATAGCCCTTGACCGATGGGCAAGTTGGCGAATGTGCTGCCCGACCACTGGTCACGGGGCGGTACCCGGCCTGGGCTTTCCCCGGGCAACCCCACACCGGTGCGCTGGCCCAGACCCATTCGGTGCAGCATGTCCACAAAGCGGTCCTCGCCGAGGCGCTGCGCGGTGAGCAGCGTGCCGACGTTGGACGAGCGGGCCAGCACTCCCGTGAACGTGAGGTTCAGGGTGCCGTGTGACCATGCGTCGGAGACGGTCCGGTCGGCGACCCGAATCCGGCCAGGGACTTGCAGCGGGCTGTCCGGCTGCATGACGCCGCTGTCGATAGCCGCGGCGACAGTGACCACTTTGTTCACCGAGCCCGGCTCGAAGGGTGCCGACACCGCCGGATTGCCCAGCAGCTCTGGAGTTGCCGACCCGAGGTCGTTCGGGTCGAAAGTGACGTCATTGGCCATGGCGTACACCTCGGCGGTGCGCGCGTCGAGCACCACCGCGCTAGCACCTTTGGCGCGGTACTTCCGCGCGAAGTCGCCGAGCAACTGCTGGAGGGTGAACTGCAGGTCGGAATCCAGGGTGAGCTCCAGCCCCGAACCGGGTACCGGCGTCCGGACGGCGCGCTCGCTGCCCGGGATGATTGCGTCCGAGCCCTCTGCGGTGTCCACCACCCGGCGACCATCCCGGCCGGCCAGCAGGGTGTCGGCGTAGTTCTCCAGACCGGCCAGTCCCCGCACTTTGCGCTCGTCGGCCCGCCAGTTCGCCACTCCCAGGACGTTGGCTGCGAGTTCACCGCCGGGATACTGCCGGATCTCCCGGTACTCCGCGCTGATTTCCGGGAAGTCCTGCTGGATCGCCCTGGCCTGGGCCGGCTGCACGAAGGGCGCGAGCAACACCGTGGTGCGGTCGCTGCGTAGTTGGCTGAGAAGCTCCTGCTCGAACACCGGCGGCCCGAGCACCTCGGCTACCCGGCGGGCCATCGCCTGCTTGTGCAGGTCCGGATCGACCCGGACCGCGCGCTGCTCCGCGACGATCCGCCTGGGCTGGGCATAAAGGGCCTGGGCCTGCACGCTGAACGCCAGCGGCGTGCCGTTGCGGTCGGTGATCCTGCCGCGCTCGGCAGGCAGCATCTGGACCGTGGTGCGCTGATGAGCAGCTCGCGTCGAGAGCTCCGCTGCCTGCAGTCCCTGCACGTGGACCAGCTTGAGTCCGGCCGCCACCAGCGCGAGGACAAGCACCAGCCGCCCCAGCACCAACCGGTTTCGCAGGCTGCCGGCCGACGAGCGGGTGCCACGGTGGCGACGCGTGCCCATCAGGTACCGCCGGCCGGGACAGGCTGGGCGGGCACCGGTTGGGCCGGTGCCGGCGGCTCCGCCGGGGGGGCAGGTGCCGGCTGGACGGGCGCTGCTGGTTGGGCAGGTGCTGCTGGTTGGGCAGGTGCTGCTGGTTGAGCAGGTGCTGGTTGGGCAGGCGCTGCTGCCGGGGCAGTTGCCGGCGGCGGGGCTGGTCCTGTGGCCGGTCGAGGCTCGCCGATCCGGACGACGGTGCCGTCTGGGCGCACGAGCAGCCGCGCCGGATCCCCGGCCGGCACCATGCCCAGCTCGCGGGCCCGGCGAGCCACCTCGGGGGCGGTCTCCCGATCAGCCACCTCGCGGCCCAGGTTCTCCGAACGCTCCGCGAGGTTCCTGGCTTGCTCTTGGGCCCTCTGCAGGTGGTAGGAGTCCGCGGCGGCCGCTGTGGACAACCACAGGGTGGCCACCAGTGCCACCGCCAGCAGCACCATCACCAACACCACGAAGGGCGCCCGGCGCGCGGCGTCCGAGCTGTCCCGAGCAGCGTGCGGCAACCCCGTGCGCTGCGCGCGCCGAGCGTATGCCCGCTGCACGGCCCGGGAGCGCACCCGCTCAGATTCGGCGCCCCGGCTGCGGGTGAGCAGGGCAGTCCTGCTGCGCTGCGCCGCCGTCGAAGCCGTCACTGGGTCGTCTCCGGGCGGTCAGGCCCGTGATGGGGAGCGACGGCGATGCGCTCGGCGGCGCGCAGCCGCACCGACGCTGCCCGCGGGTTGGTCTCGGACTCGGTCGAGCCGGCCTGTTCGGCGCCGCGGGTCACTGTGCGCAGCTGGGGTCCGTGGCCGGGCAGCTCGACCGGCAGCCCGGGCGGGGTGCGGGAGGCGGTCAGCTGCGCCAGCGCCCGTTTCACGATGCGGTCCTCCAGAGAGTGGTAGGACATCGCCACCAGCCGACCACCGACCGACAGTGCGTCCAGCGCGGCAGGCAACGCCGAGCGCAACGCGGTGAGCTCGCCGTTGACCTCGATGCGCAACGCCTGGAAGGTCCGCTTGGCAGGATGGCCACCGTGGCGGCGGGTGGCCGCCGGGACACTCCGGTAGACGATCTCGACCAGCCGGGCCGTGGTGTCGAAGGGCCGCCGCGCCCGCTCGGCCACGATCGCAGCGGCGATCCGGCTGGCGAAGCGCTCCTCCCCGTACTCCCTGAGCACCCTTGCCAGCTCGGCCTTCGAGTACTCGTTGAGCACGTCAGCCGCGGTGGGCCCGGTGCTGGGGTCCATCCGCATGTCGAGTGCGGCGTCGCGAGCGTAGGAGAAGCCCCGCTCCGGGGCGTCGAGTTGCAGCGAGGAGACCCCCAGGTCGAACAGTGCACCGTCCACCCGCCGGATGCCCAGGCGTGCCAGCACGTCAGGTAGCTCGTCGTAGACCGCGTGCACCAGGTGGGTACGGCTGGCGTGTGCGTGCAGCCGGTCGCCGGCCAGGGCGAGCGCCTGCGGGTCGCGGTCCAGTCCCACCAGGGTGAGCTGGGGATGAGTGTCGAGCAAGGCGGCCGCGTGCCCACCCAGGCCCAGCGTGGCGTCGACCACCACGGCCGGACGGTTCGCCAACGCGGGCCCGAGCAGTTCCAGGCACCGGCGCAGCAGAACGGGGGTGTGCTGGGGCGACCCGGCACCACCGATTGGGCGATCGGCCACCGCCAACCTCCCTTCGCTCACACCCACCTCCCTTGCTCCCCACCTCATTTCATTTCGTGCTGCAGCGCGACCCGGCCGGGATCACCGGGGCGGTGTCGAACCCTCCCCGGTGCCGCCAGGTCTCCGCCCGGTACGAGGTCCTGGCGCCGGGGAAGGTGCGTCAGGGCCCTGCTGTCCGCGTCGTTGCATCGGATTCGATGCAGACCCGGACGGAGGCCTCACGGCACCGGGACTGGTGGTGCTGCCGCACTGGCAGACCCCGCCGCCCCGGTCACATCACGCCGGGCAGCACCTCCTCCTGCGCCTGCGCGTAGGACTCCTCGTGCTCTTCCAGGTAGCGCTGCCAGGCCACGGCATCCCAGATCTCCAGCCGGCTGATCGCCCCGATCACCGCGCAGTCCTTGCTCAACCCGGCATAGCGCCGAAGCTCGGCCGCGATCGAGATGCGGCCCTGCCCGTCCGGGCGTTGCTCGTCGGTTCCGGCAAACAGGTAACGCTGGTAAGCCCGCACCGCCTCGTTAGTGAACGGCGCCTGCGCCACCTTGCGGGCCATCTCCTCGAACTCGGCGCGCGGGAAGACGTAGAGGCAGTGATCCTGTCCCTTGGTGATCATCAACCCCCCTGCGAGCGCATCGCGGAACTTCGCCGGCAGCGTCAACCGGCCCTTGTCGTCGAGCCGGGGGGTGTGCGTGCCCAGGAACACGGTCACCCACCTCCCCAGCAGCCCGGTGAACTGGCCCGGTGGACCGGCACAGAGCACCCTCGTGCTCCACTGCCAACCACCCTACCCCACTTTCCGCCACTGTCAACGCACGAACATCGTGTTCTCCCCCAGCAGCAAGCGATCGGAGCAGCTCAGCGCCAGTGCCAGCCAGGTGGGGGACATCCCGCCCGCACGGCGTGCCCAAGCCCCCCAGCGGCCCACCACCCGCCCTCCCACCCCCATCTGTTGCCCCGGGTGGGGCAAAGTGGTGGGCGCAGCGACGTGGATGCTTGTCGCGGTCTCCAAGCACATTGGAGCCGCCACATGGATGCTTGTCGCTGTCCGGGCGGTTAAGGTCGCGGAGAACGGTCAGGAGGTTCAGTGAGCGTGCCGCCCATCGGGGTGCAGCCGCCGCAGCTGGCGGACGTGCGCGCTATCGCGCAGCGGATTGCGCGCAACGTCGAGCGGGTCTTGGTCGGCAAGCCCGACGCCGTCCGGACCGCGTTGATCACGCTGCTCGCCGAGGGCCACCTGCTGGTCGAGGACGTGCCGGGAGTGGGCAAAACGTCGCTGGCCAAGGCGTTGGCCCGGTCCGTGGACTGCACGGTCAGCCGGATCCAGTTCACCCCTGACCTATTGCCCAGCGACATCACCGGGGTGTCCGTCTTCAATCGCAACACCGGGGACTTCGACTTCCGGCCAGGCCCGATCTTCGCCAACGTGGTGGTCGGCGACGAGATCAATCGGGCCTCCCCCAAGACCCAGTCCGCGCTGCTGGAGTGCATGGAGGAGCGCCAGGTGACCGTCGACGGGCGCAGCTACCCGCTGTCGGGCCCGTTCATGGTGGTCGCGACCCAGAACCCGGTAGAGATGGAGGGCACCTATGCGCTACCTGAAGCCCAGCGCGACCGGTTCACCGCCCGCGTCTCGCTGGGCTACCCGGATCCCGTCGCGGAGCTCGCGATGGTGGACGAGCACGCAGCTAATGACCCGTTGGCCACGCTGACGCCGGTGTCCACCGCGGCCGAGGTGAGAACCCTGTGCCAGGCGGTCCGCCTGATCCACGTGGCCGCCGATGTGCGCCGCTACGTCGTGGAAGTGGTCGGCGCCACTCGCCGGTTGCCCGAACTTCGACTGGGCGCCTCGCCACGGGCCACCCTGCAGCTGATCCGCACCAGCCGAGCCGCAGCGGCTCTGCTCGGCCGGGACTATGTGGTACCCGACGATGTGCAGGCTGTCGCGCCGCAGGTGCTGGGTCACCGGCTGGTGCTCACCGCCGAGGCGCAGGCCGACCGGCTGTCGCCGGAGGTTCTGGTGCGCAGTGTGCTGGCGCGAGTACCGGTGCCCCACGCGCCGGCCGGGGCAGCGCCGGTCAGTGTTGACGGTCGCGGCGACCGCAATGGCGCCGTGGGCTGGCACCGCCCGCCCCGGGCGCCGTAGGTGCCCCGGCTGCGAGGCGGCCTGACCACCCGCGGTCGGTGCCTGGTGGCCGCCGGTCTCGCGGCAGCGCTCTGCGGGGTGCTGCTCGACGAGCGGGACCTGCTGCGGGTGGCAGCGTTCGCCGTGGTGGCACCGCTGCTGGCCACGCTGGTCGTCGGGCTCACCCAGGTCCGGCTACGAGCCACCAGGGAGCCCGGGCCACCCCGGATCCCGGTCGGCAGCGATTGCCAGGTGCACTTGGTGGTGCGTTCCACCGGGCGGCTCAGTGGCAGGCTGGTACTCGAGGACGGGGTGCCCTCGGCACTGGGTGCATCGATATCGGGCGACTCAATATCGGGCGACCCGGCATTGGACTATCATGCCCGGTTCGCGGTGGCGCACCTGCCACGGGACCGCGCAGTGCGGTTGAGCTACCCACTACACCTGGCCGAACGCGGCGTGCACAGCCTCGGTCCACTGGTCGCGCGGATCACCGACCCGTTCGGGTTGGCCGAATTCCGCTGCACGCTCGCCGGGTACAGCCGGCTGGTCGTGACGCCTGAGGTGGCGCCACTGTCCGGGATGCCCGCGGGGGGTGACCTGGGTAGTGGCACAGCAGGTGCCGGGCGGGTAGGCGCCGGGCCCGGTCAGGACGCCGTCGTGGTGCGCAGTTACCGGCAAGGCGACGACCTGCGACAGGTGCACTGGCGCACGACGGCCCGGCGGGACGAGTTGATGGTGCGGGTGCAGGAGTGGCCCTGGCGCGGCGGTGCCACTGTGCTGCTGGACCACCGCGCCTCGGCACACCGCGGCAGGGGACCCACCTCGAGCCTGGAGTACGCGGTGTCGCTGGCCGCCAGCGTGTACGTGCACCTCGCGCGGCACGGGCAACAGGTACGGCTGGTCACCGAGGACGGCGTGACGCGCGCCGGCGGAACCGACGTGACCAACCACACCATCGACACCGGGCTCGACGCGCTCGCCGCACTGCGCGCGAGCCACCGGCCTGACCTCGCCAGCGGCCCGGCGCTGACCGGGGGCCAGGAGGTGATCGCGGTGCTCGGCGCGGTCGGGCCGGCAGCCGTCGAACAGCTGCTGGCGCACCGCCCGCGCGGGATGCGCAGCCACGCCGTGCTGCTCGACGTCGCAGCCTGGAGCGCTAGGGGGGACGGCTCACCTAGTGCGGCCCCGCCCGATCCGGCGCAGGCCGCCCGCCTGCTCGTCGCAGCGGGCTGGTCGGTCACGGTGGCCCGCCCGGACCAACCGCCGCCGCTGGTGTGGGATCGCCTGTGCATCAGCTCCCGCAGCAGGTGGGAGGCGCTGCGGTGAGAACCATCAGCGGGCTCGCCGCCCGGGCGCTGACCTTCGCACTGAGCCGCGCAGCAAGCGGCATAGCAGCAAGCGGCATGGTGACCAGCGCAGTGACCAGCACGGTCGCCGGGCTGGCCGTTGCATTCACCGCGACGTCGTTGACCGGACTGCTCGCCGGGTCGCGCTGGTGGGGCTTGGTGGTGGTGACCACTGCAGTCGTGGTCGCCGCCGGGGTGCTGCTGCGTTCGCTGCGGATGCCGCCGATCGTGGTCGCGATCGGTCAACTCGCCGCGCTGGTGGGGCTGGTCACTGCGGTGTTCACGCGCAGCGGCCGGCTCGGTGTGCTGCCCGGCTCAGACGCGGCCGCCGAGCTGGGCTCCCTACTCGGCCGGGCCGCCCAGCAGGTTCGGGACGGCATACCTCCCGTACCGCAGAGCGCCGAACTGCTCTGCCTTGTGGTGGTCGCTTTCGGACTGGTCGCCATCGCGGTGGACACCCTCGCCGTCTCGGCCGCCGCTCCCGCTACCGCTGGGTTGGTGCTGGTGGGCGTGGTCGTAGTGCCTGCCGCAGTGTCGGATCAGCTGCTGCCCTGGTGGAGCTTCGCGCTGGGAACGCTAGGTTTCGCGCTCCTGCTGCTCACCGGCAAGAACGACGACCGGCCCGCTCCACGCCGGCACCTGGCGTGGAGCGACTTCATCGGCCCTGGCGGGCACCTCGGTGCAGCACCCGCGGCGATCGCGGTGGGCGCCGGTGCCCTGGTGGTGGCGTTGCTCGTCGGCGCGTCGGCCACCGGCGTGGGTACCGGTCGGCCGGGCGCTGGCAATGGCCGGCAGATCAGCGGGATCGGGCTGAACCCCTTCACCTCGCTGCGCGGCCAGCTCGATGCTGGGGATGTCGTGGACCTGTTCCGAGTCCAGGGACTGGGACAGCGCGCCTACCTGCGGGCGCTGACGCTGAGCCGGTTCGACGCCCGGGTGGGCTGGCTGCGGGGCCCGCTGGATGGCGCGGTACCAGCGGGCGGCGGGCAGCAGCCCCGGCGGCTGCCACTGCCTGTCGGGGTGACCGAGCCGGTCTCCGGGTCGGTGGTGCAGGTGCAGATCGAACCGATCAACTACGTGGACAACTGGCTGCCGTCCTTCGGCTACCCGCTGGTCCTGGCTGACATCGGCCAGGACTGGAACTATGACCCCGACGCGACCACCATCTTCTCCGACCGCCGCCAGCGGGCGCAGCCCTATACCGAGTTCGGGGTGCTGCCCCAGCCGGATCCACAGCTGCTCCGCGCGGCGGGTCCCGCCATCGGCGCACCATTCGCCAGAGTCGATCGGCGGTACCTCGACACCGGCGGAGTGAACCGGCGGGTAGCCCAGCTGGCCGCCCAGGTCACTGCGGGCAGCCGGACGGCATTCGACGCCACCGTCGCCGTCAACCAGTGGTTCAGCCAGCCCGGCAGCAAGTTCCGCTACGACCTGCGAACCGCGCCGGGTAACAGCGGGGACGCGCTGGTGGACTTCCTGTTCACCGGCCACCGGGGCTACTGCGAGCAGTTCGCCTCGGCAATGGCGATCATGCTACGTACGCTGCACATACCGGCCCGGGTCGCGGTCGGCTTCACCCCCGGCATCGCCACGGGAGACTCCCGGTTGATCACCACCGAGGACGCGCACGCCTGGGTGGAAGCATGGTTCCCGGGCGCTGGGTGGCTGCCGTTCGATCCGACCCCGTTGTCCGACGGGCGCACTGCGATACCGGGCTATGTGGCGCCTGACGCGGCCCAACCCGGGGAAGCGTCGCCGCCGGCGCCCCCTCCGGCGGCCGCACCCACCGCGCCGACACCGGACGTGGTCACCGGGGTGTTGCCCGATCCTGGTGCCGGTAATCCCGGCCTCGGTGCCGGCACCAAAATCGGGCTGGCCGTCGTCGGGCTGCTGGTAGTCGCCGTGCTGGCGGGGCTCACCCCGTTCACGGTTCGCGAGGTCCGCCGTCGGCGGCGGTTGTACCTGGTCGGCGCTGGTGGACCAGACGCGGTCAGCGCCGCATGGGACGAGGTGCTGGCTGAGTCCGCAGACCGTGGCGTGGTGCTCCCCGTTGGCGAGACCGTGCGGGCGACGGCCCGGCGGTTGGCCGACGAGCACGCCCTGGACGAATCTGGACAAGCCGGGCTGCGCACCCTGGTTGGTGCGGTGGAGCGGACCTGGTACGCCCCTCACATTCCCGGCCACGCAGCCACCAGCACCCGTGATGCCGATCGTGAACTCTGCGGTGCCCTCGAAGCCGTACGCACCAGCTTGGCGCGGTGTGCCCCGCCGACCCGGATGACCCGGCTACTACCGCGCTCGGTGCTGCGCCGGCGGCGCTGATTGCGAGTGCGCTGGTGACCTGCTAGCTCATGGTCTCGCTGTCTGATGATCTCGCTAGCTAATGGTCCTCGAAGCGGCGGCGGAACCGCTGCTCCATCCGCTGGGCCAAGGTGCCGCGGCCTTGCCCGGCGGCCGACTGATCAGGTGACGCCCCGCCCCCGCCGTCGCCTGCACCACGGCGGGAGAAGATCGCGACGACGGCCCCGGCAAACATCACCAGGAAGCCGAGGACGCTGACCACCGGGATCCCCACCGGGCGGACCGGGAGCATCACACCAGCGACCAGCAGCAGTAAGCCCAGCACAAATAGCGCGATTCCCTGGATCCGGCGGCGGTGGTACCGGTTGCGCATCCGGGCACCCCGGACGTTCGACGCGAACTTGGGGTCCTCTGCATAGAGCGCGCGCTCAATCTGCTCGAGCAGACGCTGCTCGTGCTCGGAGAGTGGCATCGCTCCTCCTCCGGCACTCCGGTTTGTCGATGGCGGACGATGGTGGCTAGTCCCGACCGTAGTACGTGGCGTCGCCGAGCGCCCACCGTGGGCTCCTGCTCTTGAGGATACGAGCCCGAGGCTGCGCGGACTAGCCGATCCGCTCACTCGTTTCAGGTGACGACCGGTTATCGCCCGGATCGGACCGCCCCGGGGCGTCCAGCAGGGTCGCCAGCTGCACTGCTGCGCTGCCGAACTTCGACCGCGCGGCATCGGCGGCCCGTTCGGCGTCCAGCCAGTTCGCGTTGGCGCCGTCCAGGGTGAGCTGCTCGGCCGCGGCACCCCCGACCAGTTGTTCCACCCGCACCCCCAGCAGCCGGACCGCCACCCCGCGGGGCAGGTGACCATCCAGCAATTCGGCGGCCAGCCCGAACACCTCCTGCGCGGAGTCGGTCGGACCGGTCAAGGTTCGGGAGCGGGTGATGGTGGTGAAGTCGGGATAACGGATCTTCAGCGCCACCGTCCGCCCGCACAGGCCGCGGGAACGCAGCGCAGCCGTCGTGCGCTCGACCAGCCGCAGTAGCTCGCGGCGCAGCACCGCTCGGTCGGCCACGTCGTGGGCAAAGGTCTCCTCCGCGCCCACGGACTTCTCCGGTGCATCGGGTACCACCCGCCGCTCGTCGCGGCCGTTGGCGAGCTCGTGCAAATGCCGAGCCGATGCGACGCCCACCGCGCGGCGCAGCGCGGGCAGTGGGGTGCTCGCGACGTCGGCCACGGTGCGGCACCCCAGTCGATGCAGCGCCTCAGCAGTACGCCGGCCCACCCCCCACAACGCCGACAGGGGCAACGGGTGCAGGAATTCCAGCGCGCCGCCGGCGGGCACCACGAGCAGCCCGTCTGGTTTGGACAGTCCGGAGGCGAGCTTGGCAAGGAACAAGCTCGGGGCCACCCCCACCGAGCAGGTCACCCGGTGGGCGTCATAGACCTGTCCGCGGACCCACTCCCCGATCCCGGCCGGGCTCATCCCCAACCTGCGCAACGACCCGCCGACGTCGAGGAAGGCCTCGTCCAGGCTCAGCGGCTCGACCAACGGAGTGATCTCGCGGAACAGCGCCATCACTCCGCGGGAGACCTCCGCATAGCAAGCGAAATGCGGCGGCACGAACTCTGCCTGCGGGCACAGCCGGCGGGCCTGCGCCACCGGCATCGCCGAGCGGACCCCGTGAGCCCGGGCCTCGTAACTCGCCGAGAGCACGACACCGCGGTTCCCGGCCGGGTTGCTACCGCCCGCCACCACGACCGGCAACCCGGCCAGCTCAGGGCGTTCGCGAACCTCGACTGAGGCATAGAAGGCATCCATATCGACGTGCAGCACGTGGCAGCCACTGTCGTTGGCACGGCTCGCCACGCCGCGTGGTGGAAGGTCAGCACGGGGTAGATCAGCGCTGCGCCCCACGGCAACCTCCGCGTGAGATATCGAACCTCTGTTCGATTATGCCATCTTAGCTGTCGCCTCGGGGGACGCTGCGGGGTGCCACCGAGGTGGGCCCCATAGGCTGCACCGGTGCGAACCGCGGCGGTCCTCAGCCTCAAGGGCGGAGTGGGCAAGACCTCGGTGGTGCTCGGGCTCGCTGGGGCTGCCCTGCAGCGCAACATCCGGACCCTGGTCGTGGACCTCGATCCGCAGGGAAACTGCACCGCAGCGCTGGATCCCGACGCGACGAAGTCGACGCTGGCCGACGTGCTGGCCGATCCGGACCTCTCGGTGCTGAGGTCTGCGATCGCACCCAGCGGCTGGGGCGAGGGTCTGGATGTTCTGGTCAGCGCCGAGGAGGCCGAGGCGCATAATCGGCCGGCTCCCGACGTCACCCAGCTCAGCTGGCTGGACCAGGCGCTGTCCACACTGGACGATGCGGCCGACGCTCAGGACGATCTACCGTACCGGCTGGTGCTGTTGGACTGCCCGCCCTCGTTGGGTCTGCTGACCCGCTCGGCGTTGGTCGCCGCCGATCGCGCGCTGCTGGTCACCGAACCAACCATTTACGCGGTCGCCGGCGTACAGCGCGCCTTCGAAGCCGTGCAGCACGAACGCGAGCGCAACCCCGACCTGCAAGCTCTGGGCGTAGTGGTCAACCGGGCCCGGGTGCGCTCCAGCGAGCACAACTACCGGATCAACGAGCTCCGGGAGATCTTCGGGCCACTGGTGCTGCCCACCGTGCTGCCAGAACGCTCGGCGGTGCAGCAAGCCCAGGGCGCTGGCCTGCCGATCCAGCGCTGGGGCACCCCCGGAGCGCGGCAGATCGCAGTGGCCTTCGACGTGCTACTGGCCCGGATGCTGCGCACGACTCAGCTCCGACGGCGCACCGAAGCTGACCCGCCAGAGGGCTGACCGCACCCGGTCAGCCCTGCCCGGGCTGGGGCTGACTGTTCGGGGGCAGAGCCTGCTGCGGCGAGGCGGGTTGTGGTGCGGGCTCACCCGCGGTGACCTCACCCGCGACTGGCGTCCCGTGCATCGAGGCGCGGATCTGGTCCAGCCGGGAGCGGCCCGCCATGTCCAGCGTCGACTGCTGCACCTCGAGCATCCGCCCCTGCACGGAGTTCTGGGCCAGTTCGGCGGATCCGACGGCGTTGGCGTACCGGCGCTCAATCTTGTCCCGGACCTCGTCGAGCGACGGTGTGGTGCCCGGCGCGGCCAGCTCGGACATCGACCGCAGCGAATCGGAGACCTGCTCCTGCATCTTCGCCTGCTCCAGCTGAGAGAGCAGCTTGGTCCGCTGCGTGATCTTCTGCTGCAGCATCACAGCGTTGCGCTCGACCGCCTGCTTGGCCTGGCCCGCGGCCTGCAGGGCCTGGTCGTGCAGCGTCTTGAGATCCTCCACGGACTGCTCCGCAGTCACCAGCTGGGTGGCGAAGGACTCGGCGGCCTGCTCGTACTGCTGCGCCTTGGCCTCATCGCCCTTGCCCCGCGACTCTTCGGCAAGCACCAATGCCTGCCGCGCCGAGGCTTGAAACTTCTCGATCTCACCGAGCTGCCGGTTGAGCTTCATCTCCAGCTGGCGCTGGTTGCCGATGACGGCGGCGGCCTGTTGGGACAGCGCCTGGTGTTGCCGCTGCGCGTCTTCGATGGCCTGCTGGATCTGCACCTTGGGATCGGCGTGCTCGTCGATCTTGGACGAGAACGCCGCCATGAGGTACTTCCATGCCTTCACGAACGGGTTGGCCATCTCCTCCGCTGCCTCCTTGTGACGAATCGGGCCCGGCTTCGCCCCACCCGACAAGCGCCCCAGCCGATAGCAGAGCCGCGTGCTGACTCCATGGTGTCAGGTGCGAGGCAGCGCTTCCACCGGCCCCAGGGAGAACTCGGGGTTTACCCCGGATCCGGCGCTGTCTTGTCAGGGGAGGCTCAGGCCGCAACCAGCTCGGCCGGGACCGTGTCGGGCACCTCGGGCAGGTAAACCGGGCCAAGATCGTCCGCCACCAGCCGCAAGAGCTCGTCCAGCGGCAGATCAAGCGCATCGCAGATGGAGCCGAGGAGCTCGCTGGACGCCTCCTTGCGACCCCGCTCCACCTCGGAGAGATAACCCAGGCTCACCCGGGCAACCCGGGACACCTCGCGCAGCGTGCGGCGCTGGGAGGTCCGCGTCCGGCGCAGCCGCTCGCCGATAGCCTCCCGCAGCAGCGTCATCGCGTTTCCCTTCTGGGTGTCGACCGGGCCTTCGGGCACCGGTTCCCTGCCCCTACCGTACTCAGAGCCGGCTGCTCAGGCGTCCGCCGTGGGCGAACGCCAATGCGCGTCGCAGCATTCCACGGTCACAACGCCGCCTCCGCGGGACCAAGTACGTCGGCGGGATCATGGCAGCGCGACCGCCCGGCGACCGGTGGCGCGAAGCCGCAACGCACGCACCACATAGTCAATGCCGGTGGCCACGGTGAGCACCACGGCGACGCCCATCACAGCCCACCGCACCGGATAGGCCGACACCGGCAGCGGCAGCACGTAGAGCCCTATCGCTACAACCTGCGCGAGCGCCTTCACCTTCCCACCACGGCTGGCCGGGATCACCCCATAGCGCAGTACCCAGAACCGCAGCGCGGTGACACCCAGTTCGCGGACACCGATCAGGATGGTGATCCACCAGGCCAACTCGCCGAGCATGCTCATGCCCACCAGCGCCGCTCCGATGAGCGCCTTGTCCGCGATCGGATCGGCAATCGTGCCGAAGTTGGTGACCAGCCCGCGACGTCGGGCCAGATCGCCGTCGAACCGGTCGGTGAGCGAGGCGATGCCGAAGATGATGGCAGCGGTCACCCGCCACAAGGGGTCGGTGCCGTCGTCGATGAATAACGCGAACAGGAACGCCGGCACCAGCGCCAGCCGCGACATGGTGAGCAGGTTGGCCAGGTTCCAGAGCGGGACATCCGCGGCTGGCGGCGGGCTCACGGCAGGCCGCCGGCAGGCGCGATCAGCTCCACCGGCTCGACGACCAGGTCGACGCCACGGGCCGCAAGTACCTGGCAGCGCACCAGGTCGCCGACCGTGAACGACTCGGCTCCCAGCCCGGTGAACACGCACTCGCCGTCCACCTCGGGGGCCTGATGCTCGGCGCGCCCCACCGTCTCGTCACCATCGTCTTCGACCAGTACAGCGACGGTGTCCCCGACCCGTTCCTCGGCGCGCTGCGCGGTGAGCTGCTCGACCAGCCCGCTGACCCGGGCGACGCGCTCGGCGACGATGTCCTCGTGGTGCTGGCCGGACAAACCGGCGGCCTCGGTGCCGTCCTCGTCGGAGTAGCCGAATACACCCACCGCGTCCAGCCGTGCCTCGGTGAGAAAGCGCTCCAGCTCAGCGACGTCGGTCTCGGTCTCTCCGGGGAAACCGACGATCACGTTGCTGCGTGCCCCCGCTTTGGGCGCCCGGTGCCGGATCTGGCCCAGTAGCGCCAGGAAGGACTCGCCTGAGCCGAACCGGCGCATCCGTCGCAGCACTGGCTCGCTGGCGTGCTGGAAGGACAGGTCGAAGTAGTCGGCCACCCCAGGGGTACCGGTGATCGCGGCGACCAGCGAAGGACGGGTCTCAGCCGGCTGCAGGTAGGAGACCCGGATGCGCAGGATGCCGGGAACGGCGGCCAACTGGCGCAGCAGCTCCTCGAGGGCGCCGGGACCGCCGAGGTCCTTACCGTAGGACGTCGAGTTCTCGCTGACCAGAACCAGCTCGCGGACCCCCGAGCCGGCCAGCCACGCCGCCTCGGCCAGCACCTCGTCGGCCGGGCGGGACACGAACGCGCCGCGGAAGGTGGGGATGGCGCAGAACGCGCAGCGCCGGTCGCAGCCTGACGCGATCTTCAGTGGAGCGACCGGGGAATCGTCCAGCCGGCGACGCGGCACTCGCGGTCCCCAGCCGTGCCCGGGCAGCGCGGGACCAGCCGCGAGCGCAGCAGGCCGGGACACCGGGGTGATCGGTAGCAGGGTGCGCCGGTCCACCGGCTGGTGCGCGGCCACCACCTCGCCGGCGAGCACGTCGCGCAGCCGACCACCCAGCTCCGGATAGGCGTCGAACCCCAGTACCGCGTCGGCCTCCGGCAGGCTGCGCGCCAACTCGGTGCCGTAACGCTCGGCGAGGCAACCCACGGCGACCACTTTGGCGCCGGTGTCCGCAGCCGCCAGCAGGGTGTCGATGGAGTCTTTCTTGGCAGCGGCCACGAAACCGCAGGTGTTGACCACCACCACGTCCGCTGCGCCGCCGTCGGCATCCACCAGTTCCCAGCCGTCTTCGGTCAGGCGGCCCGCAAGTTCCTCGGAATCGACCTCATTACGGGCGCAGCCCAAGGTGAGCAGCGCGGCGCGCGGAGACTGCGGAGGGGGGGACACGCGCTCAGGGTAACTGGCCGCCCTCCATCATCTGGCGCACCAGCTTCCAGACCCCGCTGAACGGATCGCATCCGTGGCGACGCTCAGCCTGAAGGATCTCAGCCCCGGACGGGGGATTCCCGTGACACCGATAGGTTCTCGTGCGTGCCTCTACCGATCACTGTGCGTCGGGCGAGGGTCGGGGACGTCCGCAGGATCAAGGATCTGGTGGACTGCTACGCCGGTGTGGTCCTGCTGACCAAGCAGCTCGTGACGCTCTACGAGGACGTCCAGGAGTTCTGGGTGGCCGAACGAGAGGGTGTGCTGGTGGGCTGCGGCGCGCTGCACGTGCTGTGGGAGGACCTGGCCGAGATCCGCACCCTGGCCGTACACCCGGATGCCGTGGGCCAGGGGGTGGGACACGCGCTGGTCAGGCAATTAGTTGAGCACGGCCGAACGCTGGGGCTGCGCCGCGTCTTCGTACTGACCTTCGAGAAGTGCTTCTTCTCCCGGCACGGGTTCCAGGCCATCGACGGGACCCCGGTGACCGCGGAGGTCTACGACGAGATACGCCGCTCACACGACGAAGGCGTCGCAGAATTCCTCGACCTGCCCTACGTCAAGCCCAATACCCTGGGCAACACCCGCATGCTGCTCGAGTTGTGATCCGGTTCAGTCTGCATCGCCCGCTGTGGCGTCACCGCCACGGATCGAGTACAGCAACCCGTCGAGCTCCTCCGGTTTGGCCAGCACGTCGCGCGCCTTGGATCCTTCCGAGGGGCCGACCACACCCCGGCTCTCCAGCAGGTCCATCAACCGGCCCGCCTTGGCGAAGCCGACCCGCAGCTTGCGCTGCAACATGGAGGTGGAGCCGAATTGGCTGGTCACTACGAGCTCGGTAGCCTGCAGCAACACGTCGAGATCGTCGCCGATGTCCGGATCGACCTCCCGTTGCTCACCCGCCTTGGCCGCGGTGACCCCGTCGGTGTAGTCCGGGGTGGCCTGTTCCCTGGCAAAGCTGACGACCTTGGCGATCTCGGCGTCCCCGACGAAGGCACCCTGAATGCGCACCGGCTTGGAGGTGCCCATCGGCAGGTAGAGCCCGTCACCCATGCCGATCAACTTCTCCGCGCCGGGTTGGTCCAGGATCACCCGGCTGTCGATCAGTGAGGAGGTCGCGAATGCCAGCCGGGACGGCACGTTGGTCTTGATCAGTCCGGTGACGACGTCGACGCTGGGCCGCTGAGTGGCCAGCACGAGGTGGATCCCGGCTGCCCGGGCCTTCTGGGTGATCCGGACGACGGCGTCCTCGACATCACGCGGGGCGGTCATCATCAGGTCAGCGAGCTCGTCGACGATCGCCATGATGTAGGGGTAGGGGCGGTACTCCCGCTGGGAGCCCGGCGGCGCCTGGATCTCGCCGGATCTCACCTTCGCGTTGAAATCGTCGATGTGGCGCACCCGGCTGGCCTGCATGTCCTGGTAGCGCTGTTCCATCTCCTCCACCAGCCAAGCCAGCGCTGCGGCCGCCTTCTTCGGCTGCGTGATGATGGGTGTGATCAGGTGCGGGATGCCCTCGTAGGGGGTGAGCTCCACCATCTTCGGGTCGATCAGGATCATCCGGACCTCGTCGGGGGTGGCCCGGGCCAGCAGCGAGACGAGCATCGAGTTCACGAAGCTCGACTTGCCGGAGCCGGTGGAGCCGGCCACCAGCAGGTGCGGCATCTTGGTCAGGTTCGCGGTGACGAAGCGACCCTCGATGTCCTTGCCCAGCCCGATCACCATGGGGTGCTGGTCGCGGCTGGAGGCGGACGAGCGCAGGACGTCGCCCAGCCGCACCATCTCCCGGTCACTGTTGGGCACCTCGATGCCGACCGCGGACTTGCCCGGGATGGGGGCCAGCAGCCGCAGGTTGTCGGTGGCCACCGCGTAGGCGATATTGCGGGTCAGCTGGGTGATCTTCTCCACCTTCACCCCAGGCCCCACCTCCACCTCGTATCGGGTGACGGTCGGACCTCGGGTGAACCCGGTGACCTGGGCGTCCACCGAGAACTGGTCAAGTACCCCGTTGATCGCCTCGATCATCGCGTCGTTGGCCTTGCTCCGGGCTCTGGGCGGATCGCCCTTGAGCAGCAGGCCCGGTGGGGGCAACTGGTAAGTCCCCTCGACAGCCCGATGTGCCGACATGCTTGCGCGGGGCTTGCCCTCGACCGGCGTCGCGGTCGCCGGTACCGCAGGCTCGGCCGGTGTGGCGGCAGCGGCGTCTACCTCAGTGTGGATCTCCGCGGCCTGGGTGGCCTGCCGGCGCCGGGACGGGCGACGTAGCCGGGCCGCGGCGGGATCAGCGCCGGTCACCGTGGCATCGAGGTCCCCTTCAGCACCGGGGTCGGTGTTGCTATCGGGGTCCTGACCCGACGGCACCCCGCATAGCCTGCGGATCCGGTGAGGCACCGCACGGACCGGGGTCCCGGTCAGCACCAGCAGCCCGTAGCTGGCCAGCAACGTCAACAAGGGCGCCGCCACCCAGACGGTGAACCCATCGGCCAAGGGGTCGGCGACCAGGAACCCGATGGCGCCGGCGGCGTGGGACCGTCCCACCGCGTCGGCGGGCGCCCCGGCCGCCAGGTGCCACAGGCCGAGTGTCCCCAACGTCAGCAGCAGGGTGCCGACCGTGCGACGGGGCCGGGCCGCCGGGTCGGACTCGGTGCGCATCAGGGCCACCGCGACCCCGGCGAACACCACCGGTATCCCCAGCGATGCGGTACCGAACACGACCCGCAAGGTGTGCTGCACGCCGACGCCGACCGGTCCGCCGGCGGTCCACCACACTGCGGCGGCAATGACCACGGCGAGCGCCACCAGACCGAGCGCCAGGCCATCCCGGCGGTGCGCAGGCTCGAGTTCACGGGTCCGGCCCAGCGCCGTGGCGATTCCGCCAGCGCACCGAGCCAGCACCGACCACATGCCGGACAGGCTCCGGCCCAGGATGCGGCCTCTGCGGGTGCCTCTGGACGCCGGGCGCCGGAGCGGCCGGCGCACGGTGGACCGCGAGCGCGGCCTGCTGGCCTGGCTCCTACTTCGAGAACTCTGAGACCGCCGGTTCATCGTCTTCGTGGTCGTCCCTCCCCGGGGCGTGTCATGCTGCTCGGTCATGGTCGCCTGGAAGGCAGTCATGGCGTCCGCGACACGCCGGAGCACAGCACGGCCACGTGTGCCACTCGCGGCCCGGCTGCTGGTCACGGTCGGCCGCCTGGTCACCGCCTTGACCGGCAGCCTCGAAGTGTCCGGCGCGCTGCCCGAGTCGTTGCGGGGTCGCCCGTTCCTGCTTGCTGCCAACCACATCGGGGTGTTCGACGCGGCGGTGCTGCTGGCGGCCTGCCACCGGATCGGCGTCGCGCCCCGGTTCGTCACCAACGCTGGACTTTTCCGGACCCCGCTGATCGGCTGGCTGCTGAGCCGGGCTGACCACCTGGGTGTCGACCCACTCACTGCCGGCTGCGCGGTGCGAGGCACAGCGCTGCTGCCGCAACTCGGCTCCGACCGGCCGGTACTGATCTACCCCGAGGGCCGGATCAGCGCCGACCCCGACCTGTGGCCGGACCGCGGTCAGACTGGACTGGCCCGGCTGGCCCTCGCCACTGGGCTGCCGGTACTGCCGCTGTCCCAATGGGGAGCGCAGGAGGTGATCCCCGCAGCCACCCCGCCCGTACGCAGCGTATCGGGCATTGCGGGGTTGACCATGGTCTGGCTGCGTGCTGTGCACCCCCAGCACCGGGCCCGCTTCCGGGTGCATGTCGGCCCCCCGGTTGACCTCACTGGGCTGCACTCGGGGCGGCCCGGCGACGCGATGCGGGCGCACACCAGGATCATGCTGGCAATCACCGCCGGGCTGGTGCCGCTGCGAGCCGACCGACCCAGCAGACCACATTACGGTGACCCGACTCGTCCTCTCGGCCGTCCCAGCCCGTGGCGCCCACCGCAAGACAACCCGCCTGTTAACACCCAGCATCCTGGATGATCAAGCCGGGTCATGGGCGGGTCCGTTCGTCCTCGAGATCCCTTCCAACCCGGCCACGAGGACCTCGAGCCCGAACTCGAAGCGTTCTTCGACGCTGCCCGCGGTGAGCGGACCGGCGAGCGCCACGAGGTGGGGGAACCTGTCATGGGGCAGCGCGGCGAAGTAGTCACGGATCTGACGGGTCAGCTCCACCGGGGCTGGGGCTTCAGGAGCATGGCCAGCCCACGTGCCCGCCTCCAGCGCCAATGCCGAGATGTAGGTGGCGATGAGGTCACCAGCAAATGCCGCCACCCGATCGGACAATCCACCCGCGCGCAGGATCGCCAGCATCCCTTCCATGACGCGTAGCGCGTTGGGTCCGGTCGGGACCTTGGTCGCGATAGCCAGCTGGGCGCTGCCCGGGTGGTCGGTCATTACCCGGACCATCGAGCGCATCAGCTCCTTGAGCTGCTCCCGCCAGTGTCGCGGATTGGGCTCAGGGACAGTGGCCTCATCGATGAGCTGGTCCAGCATGAGGTCGTGCAGCTCCTCCTTGTTGCGCAGGTGCGCGTACAGCGAGGCCGGCCCCGTACCGAGCGCTTGCGCGACCCGTCGCATGCTCACGGCGCCGAGCCCTTCCTCGGCGAGCAGGACGAGCGCCTGGTCAACGATGCGCCGCTGACTCAGCGGCGGGCGGTCCGGGACCGATCGGGCCGAGCGGCGCCAGGGCGGGGTCGGGACGACCATCAGCTACCTCCGTCGAACACCGTACTTGACACGAACGGCGTTCTTGTGTCGAATGGCGTTCGTTTCAGCGAACACTGTTCGACCCAGGAGTGATCGTGCCTGTACAGCATGTCCCCGTGCTCGTCGTCGGTGGCGGCTTGGCCGGTATGTCGGCGGTCCTGTTCCTCGCCCACCACGGCGTCCCCTCCTTGCTCGTGGAGCAACATCGCACCACATCGATCCACCCGAAGGCGCGGGGCCAGTCACCCCAGACAATGGAAGCGCTGCGGATAGCAGGTATTGCCGACCGGGCCAGGGCCGCCGGACCGGCCGGCGGCGCGGGGCTCCACATCACCATCGCCGAGAGCATCGTCGGACCGACGCTGCACACGATCGTCGAGGACGCGCCGGATCTCGCCCATCTGTCGCCGGCCGGCTTCGCCATGGCCAGCCAGGAGCGGATGGAACCGATTCTCGCCGAGCGCGCCACCGAGCTTGGTGCCCAGCTGCGGTTCTCCACCCGACTGGAGACGTTCACCCAAGACGCCGACGGCGTCACCGCTACCCTGCGCGACGCCACCACCGGGCAGGTCGAGGCTGTCCGCACCGACTACCTGGTCGCGGCCGACGGCCACCGCAGCGCCATCCGGGCAGCCCTGGGCATTGGCACGCACGGGCGAGGATCCCTCAACCATTACCTGATGTGGGTCTTCGAGGCCGACCTGGCCCATCTCATCGACGACCGCACCGTCACCCTGTACTACCTGCAGAACCCCGTTCTGCACGGTGGTAACGGCGCACTCGTCACCACGGACCATTCGGGCCGCTACGTCCTCGCCGTCGAGTACCACCCCGAGCACGGCGAGAGTCCCGCCGACTTCACCGCGCAGCGCGCCGCCGAGCAGATTCGCGCCGGGGTTGGCATCCCGGACCTGTCGGTGCGGATCCTGCACTCGGACCGAACCGAGTTCGCCGCTCAGGTGGCCGACCGGTTCAGTCTCGGCCGCATCCACCTCATCGGTGACGCCGCCCACGTCATGCCCCCCACCGGCGGGCAGGGTGGCAACACCGCCATCATGGACGGCTTCTACCTCGCCTGGAAGCTCGCCATGGTGGTCACGGGTGCGGCCGGTTCAGGGCTGCTGGACAGCCACGACGCCGAACGCCGTCCTGTTACGGAGCTGCTCGTCGAGCAGCAATACGCCAATCTCGTCGCGCGGATGGCGCCCCACCTCGCCGACGGCAGCGAGGTGGCGCCTATCGACAGTGCCACCCTGTTCCTCGGTTACCGCTATCCGACCGGCGCCATCGTCGGTGAGCCTGGCGATGACGGATCCCTCCTTGAAGACCCGAGTGCCCCCACCGGCCGCCCGGGTTCCCGCGCGCCGCATGTTCGGCTGGTCCGCGATGATGTGCCGATCTCCACGATCGATCTCTTCGGGGATTCCTTCGTGCTCCTCACCGGCAGCCGTGGCCAGCACTGGCGCGAAGCCGCCGATGAGGTCTCCCAGCGGCTCGGCATCCGGCTCGACACTCACCAGATCGGCGCTGGCGGCATGGCCGACCCCGCTGGCACCTGGACCACCCGCTACCGCGTCTCCGACCCCGACGCGGTCCTCATCCGCCCCGATCGGTTCATCGCCTGGCGGTCCACAGGGCACAGCCACCCACCGGAATTGGAGGCCGCGCTGCGGCACATTCTGGACCGGTAAGCCGTCCACCCGTGGCAAGTTGGTAGTCGAAAAGTGCAGCCGTGAACGGGGTTGGCGGTACTTGAAGGGCGGCCAACTGCTCAGCCGACGGGCAGCACCGTGGGCACGATCATCGGCCGGCGCCGGTAGGTGTCGGCAACCCACTTGCCCACCACGCGCCGCACCGCCTGAGCGATCCGGTGGGTGTCGGTGATCCCCTCCGCTTCGGTGCGGGCCAGCTCCATCTCCACCAGCGGCACGACGTTGTCGAGGGCCTTGGGATCGTCGGAGAACCCCCGACCCGAGATCGTCGGCGGTGCCACCGCCCGGCCGGTGGCCGACACCACCATCACGGTGATCGCGATGAACCCGCCCTCGCCGAGGATCAGCCGATCGGACAGCGTCGACTCCCCCACGTCGCCGACCGACAGCCCGTCCACGTACACCTGCCCCACCTCGACCCGGCCGGTGATCTCCGCGCAGCCGTCCACCAGATCCACGACCACGCCGTCCTCGGCGATCACCACCCGCTCCGGCGGCACCCCGGTACGGACCGCGAGGGCAGCGTTGGCCCGCAAGTGCCGCCACTCGCCGTGCACCGGCATGACGTTGGAGGGGCGGATCGCGTTGTAGAGGAACAGCAGCTCCCCAGCCGGCGCGTGCCCGGACACGTGAACCTTTGCCGTGCCCTGGTGCACCACCGCGGCACCCAACCGGGTCAGCCCGTTGACCACGCGGAACACTGCGGTCTCGTTGCCCGGGATGAGCGAACTGGCCAGTACGACGGTGTCCCCGGAACGGATCCGGATCTGCCGGTGCTCGCCGCGAGCCATCCGGGACAGCGCCGACAGCGGTTCGCCCTGCGAGCCGGTGGAGACGAACAGCACCCGGTGCTCGGGCATCGCCAGTGCCTCATCGAGGTCCACCAGCAGGCCTGGCGGGACCTGAAGCAGCCCAAGATCGACCGCAACGCCCATATTGCGCACCATCGACCGGCCCACCAACGCCACCTTGCGCCCATTCCCGGCAGCGACATCCAGCACCTGCTGCACTCGGTGCACATGACTGGCGAAGCAGGCCACGATGACCCGCTGGGTGGCCTTGCCGATCACCGAGTCCAGCACCGGGCCGATGTCCCGTTCCGGGGTGACGAAGCCGGGCACCTCGGCGTTGGTGGAATCGATCAGGAGCAGGTCCACACCCTCGTCGCCGAGCCGGGAGAACCCGGCGAGATCGGTCAGCCTCCCATCTAGTGGTAGCTGGTCGAGCTTGACGTCACCGGTGTGCAGCACCAGCCCGGCCGGGGTGCGGATGGCCACCGCCAGCGCGTCGGGAATGGAGTGGTTCACCGCGAAGAACTCGCAGTTGAACGGCCCGCAGCCGTGCCGCGAGCCCTCCTTGACCTGCACCAGCTGCGGCTTCTGGTGGTGTTCGCGGCACTTCTCGGCGACCAGTGCGAGGGTGAATTCAGAGCCCACTACCGGCAGGTCGGGCCGTAACCGGAGCAGGAAAGGTACCGCCCCAATGTGGTCCTCGTGCCCGTGGGTGAGCACCAGCGCCTCGATGTCGTCCAACCGGTCTTCGATCGCCCGGAAGTCGGGCAGGATCAGGTCGACCCCGGGTGCGTCGTCCTCGGGGAACAACACCCCGCAGTCCACCACGAGCAGCCGGCCGGCGTGCTCGAAGACGGTCATGTTGCGGCCGATCTCCCCGATGCCCCCGAGCGCGACCGTGCGCAGGCCGCCGTCGATCAGCGGCGGCGGGGCGGTGTTGGGGACACCCGGAACGGGCAGATGGGTACCGATGGGTACGGCACGACTCACGCGAGGGCTCCGACCTTGACCAATGCGGCGGCGATGGCGGTGACCTGGTCAGGGTCGGCGGCGACCTGCGGCAGCCGGGGATCACCGACGTCGAAACCGGTCAGCCGCAGTGCCGCCTTCCCGAAGGCCACCCCGCCGACCATGCAGAAGGTCCGGATCAGCGCGAGGGTGCTGGTGTGCAGGTCCCGTGCCTTGCGCACCTCGCCCGCCTCGAACGCGGTGATCATGGCCCGCAGCCGGTCGGCCACCACGTTACCGATCACGCTGACAAAGCCCACCGCACCCACTGACAGCCACGGCAGGTTGAGCACATCGTCCCCGCAGTAGTAGGCCAGATCGGTGGTCGCGATCACCTCCGCACCCATTCCGAAGTCTCCCTTGGCGTCCTTGACCGCGACGATCCGCGGGTGCTCGGCGAGCTGGTAGATGGTCTCGATGGCGATCGGCACGAGGGAGCGCGAGGGGATGTCATAGAGCATCACCGGCAGATCGCTGGCATCGGCGACCGCCGTGAAGTGTGCGACCAGCCCGGCCTGCGGCGGGCGCGAGTAGTACGGGGTCACCACCAGTAGGCCGTGCGCGCCGGCCTGCACAGCCTGCCGGGCCAGCGCCACGCTGTGCGCGGTGTCGTAGGTCCCCGCACCTGCCACCACGGCCGCCCGGTCCCCCACCGCCTGCACCACAGCACGCACCAGGTCCGCCTTTTCGGTATCAGTGGTGGTCGGCGACTCGCCTGTGGTGCCGTTGACCACCAGCCCGTCGCAACCCCGCTCAACCAGCTGGTGGGCGAGCTTCTGGGCGGTATCGAGATCCAGCTGTCCCTCGGCGGTGAAGGGGGTGACCATGGCAGTGAGCACCCGACCGAAGGGCCGGCCGGACGTCGAGGTCGGCGCAGTACTCATGTGCGCAAACGCTACCGGTCGCCGCCAGAACCCTCGTTCGCCTGGGTGGGTCGGTGCACTACAACCCGCGCTGACTGCTCCGGAAGCCGGCCACGTCCACCTGGTCCCCTTCGATCTCGACGATCACCTGGTCGCGGCCGAAAGCATGCAAGGTCAGCTCCTCGGGTGACCCGACCACGGTGACCGAGCGTTCACCGCGCCGGGCGCAGCGCTGCGACCCATCCGGAGTGCGCAACACGACGCCGACTGGTGAGTTCCGGTACAACACCCGCGCCCCCCGGCGCAGCAGTCCCCACAGCACCCCAGCGCGGGGCGCGTCGGCCGGTCGCGGTTCCCACCCCGCTGCGGCCCGGCGCACGTCCTCGTGGTGAACGAAGAACTCCATTGTGTTGATCTTGTCACCCAGCCCGGGCACGCTATACGGCGACCACCACGGCGGACCGCTACGGACCAGGTCAACGAGCGCCGGCCAGGGCCGCTGCGCAATGCTCGACTGCACCCGAGTGGTATAGCGGGCCAGCGGCGGCAGCAGGATGCCCCCGGCGGCATCCGGACGGTGCTCGCGGACCACCAGATGCGCCGCCAGGTCGCGGGTCGTCCACCCCTCGCACAACGTCGGGGCGTCCGGGCCCACCTGATCCATCAGATCGCACAACTCGTGCCGCTCGCTGGCCGCAAGCGTGATCTCCCCCATCGTCGACTCAGCCTTCCCGATCGGGCCCGGCCGAGGTGAGCTCGATCTGCAGCAGAACCCGCTGTTCGCGCTGCATCGCCGCCCGGTAGTCGTCCCAGTCCGGGTGTTCGCCGGAGATGCTCCGGTAGCAGTCCACCAGGGGTTCCATCGCCTCGGGCAGCTCCACGATCCGCACCCGACCACCTACCTGAATCCAACGGCCGAAAAACCCGTCAGACAGCACGCACAACCAGGCTCGGGGGTCCCGGCGCAGGTTTCGCACCTTGAATGCGGTCTTCCGGGTGCTCACGACCACCCGGCCCTGACCATCAACCGTCGCCGCCACTGGGGACATCTGCGGGGTGCCGTCCCCGCGCAGGGTAGCCAGCACCACGTGGTGCTGCTCGGCGACGACGGCCCGTGCCTCGTCTAGATCCATATGTGCACGCTACGCGGCCTTGGCGGCGTCAGCCCTCTGACACCAACGGGCTGGAGGCGATCTCCGTACCGTCAGCGAGGGTGGAGATCTCGAAGTCGCTGAACGCGTTGGGGGCTGCCTTGTGCAGCTGGCGCAAGCACTCCACCGCCAGCGCGCGAATCTCCACGTCGGCGTGCTCGGTAGCGCGCATCGCGATGAAATGCCGCCAGGCCCGGTAATTACCGGTGACCACGATTCGGGTCTCGGTGGCGTTGGGCAGCACCGACCGAGCCGCCTGGCGGGCCTGCTTACGGCGCTGCGTGGCGTTCGGCTCGCCGGTGAAGCGCTCCTCCAGCCCGGCCAGCAGGTCGTTGTAGGCCTGCTGACTGGCCTTGACCGCGAGGTGAAACCGCTCGTGCAGCTCGGGGTCGTCGGCGATGACCTGCGGCTCGACCATGGCAGCGTTCCGTTCGGGAACGTAGCGCTGGGACAGCTGCGAGTAGGACAAGTGCCGGTGCCGGATCAACTCGTGGGTCAGTGACCGGGACACCCCGGTGATGTAGAAGCTGACCGTGCCGTGCTCGAGTACCGAGAGGTGACCGACCTCGAGGATGTGCCTCAGGTAGCCGGCATTCGTGGCGGTTGCCGGGTTGGGCTTGCGCCAGGACTGGTAACAGGCCCGGCCGGCGAACTCGGCGAGTGCCTGACCGCCGTCTGCGTCGGTGGACCACGGGACATCGGCCGGCGGGAAGAACTCGGTCTTGGCGACCAGCTGAACCCGCAACCCCACGGTGCTCACGGCTGCGGCTGGATTGCTCACGGCCGGGTTGACTCCGTCGGACTGGCTCACGGCGCACCCTCCTCTCGAACGGCACCGCAGCCTAGCCGCAGCACCAGTGATGTCTTGACTGACGTCATAGTTGACGTCATAGTTGACGTCATGGATCTGACACCTTATATCCGCCAGCTGCGCGAGGATCTCACTGCTGCGGCGTCGGCGGGCGATGAGCAGACCCGGCGTACCGGCGCCGTACTGGGTGCTGCCCTGGAGCCCGCGGCCCGGCTGGCGATCATGAATGCGCTGTCCGACCTCGCTGCGGAGGTCACCGCGGCGCTGGACGACCGGGTGGTGGAGGTGCGGCTCGACGGCCGGGACGTGCGGATCGCGGTGAACTCGCCATCCGCTGAACCGAACGCCGATAACTCGCCACCACCTTATGAACCCGGCGCAGTTCCCTTCGGCGACGCCGGCGGCGACATCAGGCGGATGACCCTGAGGCTGATCGACCAGGTGAAGAACCAGGCTGAGCGCGCCGCCGCCGAGCAGGGCGTCTCGCTCAACACATGGGTCTCGCAGGCCGTTGCGGGCGCGCTGCGTGGTGAGCCGTGGAACGACCCCCGGGGAGGCCGGGATGACCGCCGAAGTCGCAATCGGGTCCAGGGCTGGGTCCAGGGCTGAGCTGGGTGCCCAAGCTGGGCAACGTCGTTGAGGAGAAAACGTGGAGCATGACGACACCAACGTGCCGGTAGTTCGGAAGCAGGACTTCGAGTGTGCGGGACCGATCGACGTCTCCGTCGAACTCGACAGCGGACGGCTGGACATCCAACTTGAGCAAGACACTGAAGGCGCTGGTCGTTCTGGGGTGGCCGTGCAGGTCCGCGCCGACCCGACCGGCCAGCCGCCGTGGACCGCCGGGATCGCCGGCCTGCTGAGCTGGTTGGGCGAGCAGACCGGGGGTGCCCCACCTGGCGAGCTGGCGGCCGAGGCCGTGCGCCGGACGGTGATCGACTTCACCGGGCAGCGGCTCACCGTGCGCAGCCCGCGAGACTTCCCGCTGCGCGCCGTGCCGCTGACCATCCAGATCAGCGCTCCGTCAGGCTCGTCGATCACCGCTCGTAGCGGCTCAGCGGACATCGCCGTCGAGGGCGCAGCCGATCGGTTCGACGCCTCCACCGGCTCGGGACAGGTCCGTGCCCAACGATGCACCGGACCGACCGACGTCCGGACCGGCTCGGGCGATGTGCGGCTGGGGTCGGTGCTGGGCAGGCTGCGGGTGCGGACCGGCTCTGGCGAGGTCGAGGTGATCTCGATAGACAACCCTGCAGGCGCTTCACGTGGTGGGGGCACCGTGCACACCGGTTCCGGCGACGTCCGGCTGGGCGCCGTCACACACGATATGAGCGCGCGCACCGGTAGCGGTGACCTCACTGTGGTCGATGCCTCGGCGGGTGGTCTGGAGCTCACCACCGGGTCGGGCCAGCTACGAGTGGGGATCCATCCTGGCGTGCGGGCCGAACTGGACGTCAGATCCGGCTCCGGGCACGCCCGCAGCGACCTGCCGATCGGCGGACCTCCCACCGAGGGCGACGTCCCGCTGCGGGTGCGGGCCCGGACCGGATCGGGCGATGCGCTGGTCACTGCGGCACCCTCCTGACCGAGCCGCTACCTGGTCGCGACTCGCACCTGTCCAGGGCCGCGACCAGGTCACCCCGCGTCCCCAGCGCGATGCCGTCCAGCTCCAGCCACTGGGCCATCTCTCGCAGCGCCCTGGCGAGCTCGGCGGCCACCCGCGAGGTGTCCGCCATCCCGGGCTCGGCGAAAGCACCCGGCACCCGCAGCACACCGACCGCACGGTCGGCCTTGAGGTCGACCCGCGCGACCAGTTGCCCGTCCAGCATGAACGGGAATACGTAGTAGCCGTACCTGCGCCGGTGCTCCGGAACATAGATCTCGACGCGGTACCGGAAGCCGAAGAGCCGCTCCGTGCGGGCCCGGTCCCAGATCAGCGGATCGAACGGGCACAGCAACGCGGCGCCGGTGATCCGTCCCGGCGTGCGAGTGTCGCGGTGCCGGTAAGCCGTGGCCTGCCAGCCTCGGACCACCACCGGTTCCAACTCCCCGGCCTCCACCAGCTCGGCGACCGCCTGGCGGCTGCGCTCGGGCCGCAGCCGGTAGTAGTCCCGCAGATCGGCCTCGGTGGCCACCCCCAGCGCGGCACCGGCCCGGGAGATCAGCTCGCGGGCGCCCTCCTCGGCACCGACCCGGTGGCCGAGCACCTCGGGAGGCAGCACCCGCTCGGGCAGGTCATAGAGCCGCTCGAAACCACGCCGGGTGCCGGTGGTGAGTTCACCGATGCCGAACAGCCACTCACAGATCCGTTTGGTGTCTGTGCGGTTCCACCACGAGCCCGGCCCACGGCGGGCCCCGTCACCCAACTCCCGCTCCAGGGTGCCCGCGCCGACCGGGCCGCGCTCCCGCACCGTCTCCAGCACCGCCGAGACCAGCTCCGGCGCTTGGGCAGCCAGGCTCCCGTACCCCAGCCACCAGCCCGGCTTCTTGGCCCCCGAGTGCAGCAACGGCCAATCCGGCACCGGGACCAGGCTCGCCTCGTGCGCCCAGTACTCCACCAGCAGGCGAGGACGGCGAACCGTGGACGCCCACGCTGCGCCGTCGAGCAGTTCCTTCGGATAGGGACCCAGCCGGCTGAACACCGGCAGGTAGTGCGCCCGGGACAGCACGTTCACCGAGTCCAGCTGCAGCAGCCGGATCCGGCCCAACACCCGCAGCAGGTGGCGGCGGGTCACCGGCCCGGTGGGACGGAGGTCGGCGAAACCCTGCGCGGCCAGTGCGGTGCGCCGCGCTGCGGCGGGTCCGATCGTCTGCACGGTCACCGATGCTGCCATCTGACACTGACAATCCGCCGTTGGCCGATCTCGATACCGTGACGGCATGGCACTGGCCCGGGTGCGCCCCGCGACTCCTGCGGATGCGTCCGCGCTCGCCGCCCTCCATCGTGCGACCTGGCGGGCGGCCTACTCTGAGTTGTTGCCGTCCGGGGCCCTCGACGGGCTGGACGCGCCGCAGGTGCAGCAGGCCTGGGCCGACACCGTTGCGGGTGGGGCCACGGTGCTGATCGCCACCGAGGGCGACCATCCGGTCGGCTTCGTGGTGGCCGGTCCGGCGCCTGAGGATGAGGTGGCCGCCGCTGATGGGGCGCTGCCCGCCGACGCAGCCCAAACCGTGCTGGTGAGCACCCTGCTGGTGGAGCCGAGGTGGGGCCGCCGCGGCCATGGCGGCCGGTTGCTCGCCGAGGCCGCAGCAGTGCTGCGCGATGCCGGCGCCACCCGGGGGATCGTCTGGGTGCCCGCCGAAGACCCGGCGTCGCTGAGCTTCTACCGTCGCGCCGGCTGGAATCCCGACGGCACCGTCCGCACCCTAGACGCCGCCGGTCGCCCCCTACGCGAAATCCGCCTAACCGGCCCCCTCAACCTCTCGCTTCGCTGACCCCGCCCCCGCCATTCGGAGCCGAATAGCGCTTTGCACCCATCATGAGAGCGCCATTCGGAGCCAACTCCGTAGGCGCTGCGCGCCGCCCTGAGGGGTGAAATGCGGGCTGCTGCCGCGCGTGACAGCCCTGCGTGCGCCGAGTTCGACACCAGGGC
>JBOHGH010000028.1:0-43882 GCA_050699975.1 Pseudonocardiaceae bacterium
GTGCCGACCCCCTCGGAAATGAGCCGATCAGATCAGTGCGTGACCGGCAGGTCCGCCTCCACCGGCTTCGGCTTCGGCGCCTCTTCCTTATCCTCTTCCTTCTTGCGCTCATCGCTGCAGCTTGCGGACGAGATCACGATCTCCAGCAGCGCATCGCCATCGCCCTTGGGTACCAGACCCGGGTTGAGCGACTTGACCTTGTCGGTCAAGGTCCCGACCGTTGGAGCCGGCGCCGACGGATTCTCGGCCTTCAGCTCGTCCATGGTCGGAACCTTCAGGTTGGGCGCGAGGCTCTTGAGATCGGTGAGGTCCTTCTCCGCCACTGCCAGCCCACTCTTGTCACCGGGCAGGAGCGAGACCACCAGGGCGTCGACCGTGAGCCGGTCGCCGTCCCGGTCCTGCCGGTTGAACTCGAGCCTCAGAATCGGCGAGAGGTCCAGCTCCTGACCCGTGGCTGGATTCGACGGCAGCACCTTGCCGTTGCCGTTGCCATTCCCGCCGAGGATCGAGGAATCGCCTCGTCCGTGGTCACAGCGCGCCTCGATGAGGTCGATGTCGATATCGAGGACCTCTACGTCGACCGCAGTGGCCTTGGACTTGAAGGCCTCGGCCTCAACCTTGAGGAGGGCGACGCGGAGCAGATCCCCGTCCGGCCCGGGTACCTCCAGAAGTGCCTTACGGTCGTCGGGCGGAGCCTCGACATACGGCGTCGGTTTGATGGGCAGGAGACCTTCCGAGGAGATCCCGTATGCCGATGATCTGGGATCTCCTTCCCCAGCGTTGCCCGACACGGTCCCCAGCAGCAGGGCCACCACGGCGGTGGCAGCACCGACGCTGGCAGCACTGGCGCCGGCGAGCTTCCTACTGTTCACGTGCTGTCCTCTCGTTCAGTTCTCGTCGATGAGCACGAGCGTCCCCAGCGGAACCTCGGTCAACATGTTCAGCGCGTCCGAAGGCACCCGGATGCAACCATCACTGGAGCGGGTACCGAAGACGTCGGCCGTAGGCCAGGTATGGATCGCGACGGTTCCCGGGCCGCCACCAAAACTGTCCAGCGTCGGGCTGTGAGTGCCCAGCGGCAGGATCACCGGGGAGTAGGTCTGCTTGGGATCGGTGAACGACCCGAGCAGGAAGGTCCGCCCCACCGGCGTGGGCGCAGACTTCTTGCCGATCCCAGCCGCCCACGAACCCAGGCGGCGCTCCCCCCTGAACAGCTCCACATTGAGGGAACGAAGGTGCACCCGGATGAGATACGGGGTTACCGCTCGATCGAGTGCATCGTCGGTTACCCACCCGACCGAGTTGTTGGGTCGCGAGGGCAGTAGGACCTGTACCCATCCGGGTTGCTGGGCGATCACAGGTAACCAGGTGTCGCCGAGCTGCTGGGGAGCGATTCTGGCGATCGGAGGCCCGCCCGGGGCCGCATACACCACGAGCTCTCGCCGTGGGTGGACCACGGCGCCGTCGGTGGGTTCCGGCGGGCCGGAGTCCAGCGGCGCCCCATCGATAAGGGTGTAGGTGGTGCTCTGCGGCAGTGCAGCGATGTCCGCTGGGACGGCCGCCGGTGGGATCGTGGCGGTCGCGGTCACCGGGGGCGGTGGCGCGGCCTTGCGGACCTCACCGGCCCCACCACCCCCGAGGGGAACCACGAACGCCACCACCACGATCGCCAGCACCACCAGGAAAACCCCGGCGAGCGTGCAGACAATCAGGTAGGGGCGATCGCGCAAGCGGGGCGATCCGGGACGCTGAGCCATAGCCTCTTCTGGAGTCGGACGAGCAGACCTTGCGGATAACTCGCCCTCCCCGATCGGGCGACCACGCTGAGCCCAACGACGCTCCGGCCGCGCGGTGACGGCACCCTAACGGATGGCAACGGGGCCCATTACGGGGCCCACGGCGGGGCCCTCTACGGGGTGTCGCTCCGGTTGATCTCGGTGTGCGGATGCTCGTACGGGAGCTGGTCAGCGGGCACCGGGAAGGTCACTTCACCGAAGGGAGACAGCGCGCCCTGGATCGGCGCGGCAAGTTCGCTGACCGGGTGGTCCTCCTCCGACCAGGTCGGCCAGTTGGGGTCGATTCGGTCGGTGCGCTTGGCCACAGCTCCTCCTTGCTCGGTGTGATTCCATTGTGCCCGGTGGCGCCGGGCGACGTGCTCCGGACTCTCGCTACCGTGGACAGGATGTCCCGCACTGCACTGGCCGACTGGCTGAGCTCCCGCGACGACGGCACGCTGGCCGCGTTACTGCGGGCCCGCCCGGACCTTGCCGTGCCCGCTCCCGCCGACTCGACGGTGCTGGCCACCCGAGCCGGGATCCAGGCATCCGTCACCCGGGCCTGCGAGGACTTGGACCGATTCATCCTGGCCGTGCTGTCGGCGCTGGTGGTGGCCGGCGCCGACACCGAACCGGTGAATCGCCAGGATGTCACCGCTCTGCTCGGTGGTGACGTCACCGCTGGCCGGACCCTGCAGGCCCTGGACGCGCTGCGATGCCGGGCGCTGGTCTGGGGTGACGATGCGGCGCTCGCGGTGGTCCCGGCGCTGCGCCAGGTCATCGGCCCGCATCCAGGCGGGTTGGGCCGTCGGATCGCGGATCTCGTCGGCGTCGACATCGGTGCTGCGCTGGCCCAGCTCGCCGACGACGAGCTGGGCGTGTTGCGGGCCCTGGCCGACGGGTCGCCGGTGGGCACGAGCAGAGACGCCGCCGAGGCGCTCCCGCTGAGCCGGGCCCGCACGCCGGTGCAACGCCTGCTGGCCCGCGGGCTGCTGCGCCGGATCGACTCCAGCACCGTCGAGTTGCCCGCACAGGTGGGCCTGGCGCTGCGCGGGGACCAACCGCTCGGGCCCCTTGAACTGGACGAGCCGGCGCTGCCCACGCGGCTGCGCGATCCATCCATGGTGAACTCGACGGCCGCCGGCGCGGTACTTGATCTGCTGCGGCACGCTGAGTTGCTGCTCGCCGAATGGTCCCGGGAACCGCCCGCGATGTTGCGCTCCGGTGGCCTGGGTGTCCGGGACGTGCGGCGAACCGCGCGACAGTGGGACGTCGAGGAGTCGACGGTGGCGCTGCTGGCCGAGGTCACCGTCGCCGCCGGGCTGGTCGCTGGGTCCGATGAGGGGGTCGACGGGAGACTGTGGTTACCCACTGTGGCCGTCGATTCCTGGCTCGCTGCGCGACCCGAGCGGCGCTGGGCGATGCTGGCCGACGCCTGGCTCGAGCTTCCCCGGCTGCCGGGATTGGCCGGGACTCGCGACGACAAGGACCGGCCGCTGACGCCGCTGACTGAGGAGTTGCGCCAGCCACGCGCCGCGGCGCAGCGCCGCCGGGTCCTCGATGTGCTCGCAGATCTGCCGGCCGGTGGCGGGATCCAACGGTCCGACGAGCTCGCCGCAGTGCTCGCCTGGCGGGCGCCGCGCCGGGGCGGCCGGCGGCGCGACGAGATCGTCAGCTGGACTGTCCGGGAGGCCACCGTGCTCGGCGTGCTCGCGCTGGGCGCGCTGTCGTCGGCCGGCCGGGCGCTGCTACACAACGACGCGGGCGCGGCAGCGGTCGTTCTCGAGGCCGTGCTCCCCGAGCCGGTGGACCACGTGCTGGTCCAGGGCGACCGTACCGTGGTGGCACCGGGACCGTTGGAGCCCGAACTGGCCAGGGAGATCGCCCTGGTGGCCGACGTGGAGTCAGCCGGCAGCGCCACCGTCTACCGGGTCACCGAGGACACCGTGCGTCGAGCCTTGGACGTCGGCCGCAGCGCCGCCGACCTGCACGAGCTGTTCCGGACCCGGTCTCGGACCCCGGTGCCGCAGGCGCTGAGCTACCTCGTCGACGATGTGGCCCGACGGCACGGGCGGCTGCGCGGTGGCACCGCGGCCGCCTTCCTGCGCTGCGACGACGCCGCCGTGCTGGCAGAACTACTGGCACATCCGGTCGCCGCGCGCTGTGGGCTGCGCAGGATTGCTCCCACCGTGCTGGTCAGCCCGTTAGCGCTGGGCCCACTGCTCGATGAGGTGCGCGGCGCCGGCTTCACCCCGGTCGCCGAGGGGGCCGATGGTCAGTTGGTCGAGCTACGCGCGGTAGATCGTCGGGCCAGGGTCCGGCCGGTGGCGACTCGCCGTGCTGCCGTGCCCCCTGCCCCCTCTGCGGAGCAGCTCGCCACCCTGGTCCAAGGGATACGAGCCGGGGACGCCGCGGCCACCACCCGGCGCGGGCCTGCGGTGGTCACCGGTGGGGTGTCCACCGGGGACACGCTGGAGTTGCTGCAGGGCGCCGCCCATGCCGGCAGCAACGTATGGATCGGCTACGTGGACTCCCACGGCGTGGCCAGCAGGCGAATCGTGCGGCCGGTGAGCGTCGGCGGTGGCGTACTAGAGGGATTCGACCGGTCGCGGGGCGAGCTGCGACGCTTCCCGCTGCACCGGATCACCTCGGCGGCGGTCACCCAGGACTCGTGAGTGGCGAGCCGGTGGGCGCGGCCGAACGTCCGTTCTACAGTCTGCCTGTGCGGCAGCCGTCGTTGTTCTCCGCCCAGGCCAGCGCGGCCGGCCCAGACGATCTGGCCGGTCTGCTCTGCGCGCCGGGTCAGGTACACGGTTTCGGTCGAGGCACCGCCGCCCGGGTGTCGGCCGTGGTCGCAGCACAGTGGCGAGCCGTCGAGATTGTGCGGGCCTGCACAGAGCGCGGGCTGCCCGCTGAGCGGGGCCAAACCGAGGACCGCCACTGGGTGCGCACCGCGTTCGTGGCCGGTCTGCTACCGCTGGCCACCGAGTGGACCCGCGGGGCGGTCAAGGCGGTTCCTCCTGGCTGGCAGCTCGACGGTGCAGCGCTGCGGCTCTGGGCGCTGGCCGCAGGGGCGCCGGACGACCACGGCTACCTGCTGGGTTTGGATCCGCACGCTCCGAGTACCCATGGCCCACTGGCCGCGGCGCTGGCGGCGGCCGGGCTGGCGGCAACCCTGCTCGGCCCGAGAGCGGGTGGTCCGGCCCTGCGGATCTCGGGCCGGCGAAGGCTTACTCGGCTCGCCGAGCTGATCGGCAACTCCCCGCCCACTGCTCCAACCGCCCTGTGGCCGATCTGATCCGACCTCCGTGACAGCCCTCCTGCTCCCGAACTCGACAGCAGAGCTGTCCGAGGCCGGCCGAACAGCTCTCTTGTCGAGATCGGGGGGCTCAGAGCACCCAAGATCCGGGCAGCTGACCCTCAGGAGCGCACAGCGCTCTGCAGCTGGGCACGTAGCTCGGGAGTCAGCAGCTTACCTGCCCGGTCGACGAGCAACGTCATCTCGTAGCCGATCAGGCCGATATCGCAGCTCGGCGAGGCCAGCACGGCCAGGCTGGACCCGTCGCTGATGACCATGGTCAAGACGATGCCATGCTCCATCTCCACGACGGTCTGGATCACCCCGCCCGCCTCGAAGCACCGCGCCGCGCCTTGCGTGAGGCTCACCAGACCGGAGGTGATCGCGGCAAGCTGATCGGCGCGATCTCGGGGCAACCCCGACGACGCGACGAGGAGCAGCCCGTCGGACGAGACGACGACAGCGTGCGCCACACCGGGCACCCGCTCTACGAAGCTGTCCACCAGCCAGCCGAACTGGCCGGGCTGGACCGGATGCTGCGGCGCTGCTGTCGTCACTACTGATCCTCCTCGAAACGTCCTTGCAGGGTGTCGGTAACAGTGGGCTGCTCGTCAGGGCCGATGCGGGCGTGCCGCCCGACGCGCAATCCGTGCTGGTATCTGCTCAACCGGCCGCGCACATCGTCCGGGATCCGGGCCGGACCAGCAGGTACCGGCGCCGGGGCGGAACGGCCGGGGCCGTCCGCACCGGACACAAGATGCGCCAGCGGCTGCCGCTTGGGCAGCCCGGCCGGGGTGACTCCGTGGTCGATCGGGGTGCGCAGCGCTTGCGCGGCTTGCCACTCCTCGTCCAACGGGGACCGCCATTCGTGCGCGTTGGTGCGGCTCGTGTTGGTGCTGCCGGGGACGCCGTTGGGCAGCGCGGCCATCTCGGTGGTGTCGCCGAGCTGAGGGCTGCTCGCCGCCGCCGACTGCCGCTCGCGGAACCAGGCAGAGACCATCTCGAAGATCTCCTCACGGACCTCCTGCGGCTGCCCGGCTGCCGCGGCGTTGCCCAGTGGCAGCGGACTCACCAGGGGATCGGTGGCCGCCGCGGCCGCAGCGACCGGGAAGTCGGACCCAGCCGTGCCCCCACCTCGCTGATCCCCACCTGGCCGGACCTCGCCTGGCTGAGGGAGCGGCTCGCGCCCAGGGTGGGACCGATCTGCACCGAAGAGCTCGAGCCACTCCTGCTCGGCAGTGCGCGGGCGCTGCGAAGGCACGATTCCGATCGAGGCCGGGCTGAAGAGATCCCCCGCGGCAGCATCGTCGACCACCGACACCTGCAGCGGCAGTTGCCCGCCGGTCCCGCTCCACTCGGTGGGCGCCGGTGCCTCGGGGACCCCCCCGTTCCACGGTCGGGAGCCGACCGACGCTGGCCCGATCGACGCTGGATCGATCAACGCTGGGGAGTCGCGCAATACCAGGGAGGAGGGCAGCGACACTGCCGCGGTGATCCCGATCTGGCCGAGGCGCTGGCGCAGCCGCACTGTGATGCCATGCTGCGCGGCCAGCCTGCTCACCACGAACAGGCCCATCTGACGAGACACCGACGCATCGACCGCCGGTGGCGAGGCAAGCCGGGCGTTGATCGCCCGCAGTTCGTCCGGCGGCAGGCCTGGCCCGGAGTCGATGATCTCCACCAGCAGGCCTTCGTCCTCGGTGAGCGTGCCGGTCAGGGTCACCGTGGTCTCCTGGGGCGCAACACTCGTGGTCCCAACGCCAGTGGCCCCCACATTGACAGCATTGTCCAGCAACTCGGCGATCAGGTGCACCAGGTCGTTGACCACCGGGCCAGCCACCATGGCCGCCGGGGGCGGGCGCATGGTCACCCGCTGGCGGTGCTCGACCTCCGAGACCGCGCTACGCAACACCTCGAGCACCGCCACGCGCTCGTTGCCGCGATGGGGCAACGTACCCCCCGCCAGCACCAGCAGATTGTCACTGTGGCGGCGCATCCGGGCAGCAAGGTCATCGAGCTGGTGCAAGCCGCTCAACAGCTCGGGGTCCTGCTCTCTGCCGCGCAACTCGTCGATCAGCTGCCGCTGCCGCTCAACGAGGCCGTGGCTGCGCCCGGACAGGTTGAGAAAGGTGTCGTTGAGACTGCTGCGCGCCACGGCCTGCTCGGCGGCCAGCCGGACAGCCTGTGCGTGCACGGTGTCGACCGCCCTGGCGACCTGGCCGACCTCTTCCCTGGAATGCACCGGCACCGGGTCGACAGTCGTCTGGCCGGCCGTACCGTCGGCGCTCTGCATCTGCTCGACCGCTTCGGGCAGCTTGCGGTCAGCGACATCGAACGCGGCGGTGCGCAGCGTGCGTAGCGGTTGCAGCAGCGAGCGCACCACGACAAACAGCATCGCAACGGCGAGCATCAGCAGTGCGGCGACCGCTGCGGCGGTCCACAACGCCTGCTGCCACGCCCTGTCGCTGAGCGCCGCAGCCGCCGCCCGCACATCGTTGAGCTGGGTGATCTCCCCCTGGCGGACCGCCTCGACGGTGCCGGCGGCGGCGGAGTTCCAGTCGCCAGGGCCGGTCGCGAGTGGTGCTGCCCGCACCGCCCGGTCCAGTGCGGCGTTCAGCAGCCGCTTGCGATCGACGACCGCCCTGGTGTCGAAGAGCTGCGGGGCAGACACGGCCTGGCCGAACTCGTCGGCGGCGGCGTCGAACCGGGCGTCGGCGGTGCGCAGCACCGCCTGCTGCTCCGCGGGCAGGACGCCGGACAAGATCGCCGCGAGGAGCACTGCGTGCTGCCGAGAGGCCTGCTCCTTGGCGACGGCGAGCGTGTTGAGGCCATCGGCTTGCCGCGCCAGCGGGTCGCGGGCGCCATCCAGCATCCTGCGATCGAGGTCCAGCATCGCCGCGATGATGCCGGAATAGGCGGTGACTGCGTTGCGCGCGACGACGTCGCGCGCAAGGGCGTTGCGTTCAAGAGTGCTCTGCCGCACTGCGGTAAGCCCGGACAACCGGCCGAGCACGGCCTGGTAGGCCGCGGCCGTGGCGGGTGGGTCGGCACGGAAGTCCGCGGTCCGCAGTATGGTGACGGCGGCGTCCACCCGCTGGGACTGGGCCTGCAGCGCGGCCCGGTCCCCAGGACGACCTGTGGCGAGCGCCGCGGTCGCCACGACCCGTTCCCCTTGCAGATCGTGCACGGCCAGGCCGACCTGCTGGGCGAGCCCGACCTGCCGCGCTACCGCGGCGAAATCATTGGCCTCCCCCACCAGGTCGGTGACCCGCAGCACGCCGAGTACCCCGGCGAGCACCAGGGGCACCAGCAGCACCGCAGTGAGTTTGGTGCGTAGCCGCCAGTCCCGCAGCCGCCACCGGCCGCCGTGGCACCGCAGCGGGCCGCTGTCACCCCCGAGTGTCGCGCCGGTAGGTGCGCTGCCGAAACTCAGCGCAGCCATGTCGTCACGGGACGTGACGCCAGCCGAACCGGAGCGGTCGGAGGGGGGTCTTGCCCTACCTTCGTGGGCGGCCACGCTGCGCACTCTCCCAACTCGACGTCGCCCCCAGCCCGCGACCCGTACATCACTCAACCGTGTTTCCCAGCCAACTTGTAGCCAATGCAGCCGGCGCTGGACCGCACGCCGAACAGCCCTGTGGATCAGGCGCGTGCAACCACCGACCTGCGCATAGCGTGCTCGACCAGCGCGATGAGGGTGTTCTTGGTCGACTCCCGCTCGCGGGCGTCGCACGGGATGATGGGTATCGCGGAATCGATGGCCAGCGCTTCCCGGACGTCGTCGATGGTGTGGCTGAGCACACCATCAAAACAGTTCACCCCGACCAGGTACGGCAGGCCACGGTCCTCGAAGAAGTCCACCGCGGCAAAGCAATCAGCCAGCCGACGGGTGTCCACCAGCACGACCGCGCCGATCGCGCCACGCACGAGGTCGTCCCACATGAACCAGAAGCGGTGCTGCCCCGGGGTGCCGAACAGGTAGAGGATCAGCTCTGCGTCGAGGGACACCCGACCGAAGTCCATCGCCACTGTGGTGGTCGACTTGTCCGGGGTGGCCGCGAGGTCGTCCACCCCGGTGCTCGCATCGGTGAGCACCGCCTCGGTGGTCAGCGGCGCGATCTCGGATACCGAGCCCACGAGGGTCGTCTTACCGACACCAAAGCCACCGGCCACGACGATCTTCGCGGAAATCGTGCTGGGCCCGCCCTCGGGTTCCCGTGCGGCGGGCTGACCGGGCGCAGCGAGGCCGGACTGGGCTGATGGGGCCCACGGAGCCGATGGGGTCGACTGGGGGTTGGCTCGATCAGAGTCGACGAAGTCCACTCAATACCCTTTCCATCAAGGCCACCTCCGGCGTGTCGCCTGAGGCATTCGCTGTGCGGTGCACCACGACCAAGCCGATGTCCGCCATGTCGCCCAGCAGGACCCGGGCCACACCCAGCGGCAGGGATAGTAGAGCGGCGACCTCGGCCACCGATCGGGGGTCACGGCACAACTCGGCCACGGCCCGGTGTTCCACACTGGTCAGCGCTGCCACGTCGCGACCGTGCGCGCTGGTAGACACTAACGTCTCGACCGCGAGGTCGAATACTGGCGAGGTGCGACCCCCGGTCCAGGTGTAGGGCCGCACTGCGGACGTGGCGACTTCCGGCTCGCCCCACTCGTCGAAACCCGCAGGTCCTCCGACCGGCCGCGATATCGAGACGGGCTCGGGCGGGGTCGATGACTTCTTCGACCACTTGCGGCGGCCTCCCAACCGCCAGGGACCACCACTGAGGTTGTTCAGCACATCGGCGAACGACTGCTCATCGCCGTCATCGCCTATCGGTGTGCTCACCACAGCCTCACCGCCCCGTCATCGGCCCAACGCACCATGCAGTTCGGCGCGCTCGCGCGGGGTGAGTTGCTGGCCGACCCGGTCGACCAGCAGCGTCATCTCATACCCGACCAATCCGATATCGCAGCCCGGAGCGGCCAGCACCGCGAGGCTGGAGCCATCGCTGATCGACATCAACAGCACGATCCCGCGCTCCATCTCGACCACCGTCTGCACGACCTGGCCGGCGTCGAAACAGCGAGCCGCTCCCTGAGTCAAGCTGACCAGCCCGGACGCCACCGCCGCAAGCTGATCGGCACGGTCCCTGGGCAGGTAGGCCGAAGCGGCGAGCGGCATACCCTCCGACGACAGCACCAGGGCATGCGCCACCCCGGCCACCCGATTGACAAAGTCGTCCACCAACCATCCGAAATGGTCCGGCTGCGTCTGGGGAACGGTCACTTCGTCTCCTCTTCTCCATCCTGCTGCTCTTGCGGCCCGTCGGTCTCCTGGCTGACGTTTTGACGGGTCTGCCGCCCTTCGCGGATGCCCTGCTGGTAGCTGGCGAGCCGACCACGAATCGACTCCGCGCTGCGCACCGGCGCACTCGTGGGTTCGGCGGCGGCTTCGGCGCCACCCGCGGCACCGGGCACCAGCAGCGCGCGAGGCTGCCTCCGGGGCAGGCCCGTGGTAGTCAACTCCGTACTCACCGGCATGGCCAGCGCTTCCGCCGCCCGCCAGCCGTCATCCGCAGAACCCCAGTCCGCGGCCGGTGCGCCGACCGGACGCGTGGACCCGGCTGCCGTTGCCGGCTGGACCGGCCAGCGGTTCTTGCCGGCATCGCCGGGCTCGGACTCGGCCAGCGCTCGCCCCGGCTGCCGGCGCAGTAGGGGCGCAGCACCGGCCGCAGCCGACGCTGCCGGGGCCTCCTGCGTCCCGGGGGCTCCCCGCGTCGCCGCAGACTCGCCCGTCACCGCAGCCTTCCAGGTCGCCGGAGCTTCCCTCGTCACCGGAGTCCCCCGCGTCACCGGGTCTTCCGGGGTCGCCGTAGCTTTCGGGGTCGCCGTAGCTTCCGGGGTCGCCGTAGCTTCCGGGGTCGCCGTAGCTTCCGGGGTCGCCGTAGCTTCCGAGGTCGCCGCGGCCGACGTGCTCACCGCAGCCTCCGGCTTCGCCGCGGCCGGCCTGCCCGCCAACGGCGAAGTCCAGCGCACCGGGACGGCCTCATGCTCCTTGAACCACGCAGACGCCACATCGTCAAAGATCGGCGTGGAGTGCTGCAGCGTCACCCGGTGCCCCGGTCCGACCGGGCCCGCCACAGTGGCCCGGGCCGGTCGGAAGAGGTCCGGGTTGGATTCGCCGCTGGGGGCCTCCACCGGGATGTTCACCGGGGGGCTGGCCGGCGGACCAGGCGGCGCAGGCGGCGGCCCTGCCGGTGCCATCCGCTTACCGGTCCGGACCGGCAGCTTCGAGCCGTCCGAAACATCTCTAGCGCTCTTCGGAGCGGGCTGGCCGACCGGCTTGGTGCCGTTGCCGTTGGTCTCTGCCACACCTGTGGAGTCCACGCCTGTGGAGTCGCCGTCCGTCTCAGCGGGAACCGGGGTACCACTGCTGGCGGTGGAACTGGCCGTGGAGCCGGCAGCCGGCGGCGCGGACTTGCCCCGGTCAGACCCGTTGCCTCCGGACCCGTTGCCTTCTGACCCCTTGCTTCCGGACCCGTTGCTTCCGGACCCGTTGCTTCCAGAGCCGCTGCTTCCAGACCCGCTGCCTGCGGCCAGCTCGGCCACGGTCGCTACCCGCGGATCGACCGCCTCCGACACCAGCCGGACCAGCCGTGGCGGCATGGTGACGGAGGCCCAGACGCCCACACCGCCCTCGCCGCGGCGCAGCCGGACTTCGATGCCGTGCCGGACAGCCAGCCGGCCGACGACGAACAGCCCCATCCGGCGCGACACCGAAGCGTCCACCACTGGCGGGTTGGCCAACCGCTCGTTCGCCTCGGTGAACTCCGCCTCGGTCATCCCCACGCCGCGGTCGGCGACCTCAATCGTGACCGAGCCCTCCCCGCCGAAGTCGCTGGAGATCATCACGTGGCTGTCCGGGGGGGAGAACTGGGTCGCGTTGTCCAGCAGCTCAGCCAGCAGATGCACCAGGTCGGTCGCCGCTCGGCCGAGGACCAGAACCACGGGTGGCTGCTGCAGCACGAGCCGCTGGTACTGCTCCACCTCGGACACCGCGGCGCGCAGCACGTCGACCAGCCGTACCGGGCGACCCGACCGATTGGCCGAATCGGTGCCGGCGAGGACCAGCAGGTTCTCGCTGTTTCGCCGCATCCGGGTGGCAAGGTGGTCTAGCTGGAACAGGTTGTCCAGCTGCTTGGGGTCCTGCTCACCGCTCTCCAGCCGGTCGATGAGCTTCAGCTGCCGCTCGACCAGACCCTGGGTGCGGCGCGACAGGTTGACGAAGATGTCGTTGACGTTGGCGCGTAGCTGGGCCTGCTCCCCGGCCAGCCGAACCGCTTGGCTGTGCACCTCGTCGAACGCCCTGGCGACCTGACCGATCTCCTCGCGGGTACTGACCGCCACCGGGGCGATCACCCGCTCGGGCATGTCGCCGTCGCGGATCCGGGCCATCGCCTCGGGCAGCCGGTCGGCGACGTCGAGTGCCGTGCGCCTGAGCACACCCAGCGACCGCAGCAGCGCCCGGATGACGAAGAAACCGACCAGCACACCCAGAGCCAGCGCGAAGAACAGGATGACCGAATTCAGCCCGGCCGAGGTGCGCACCTCGTCGCGCAGCGCCAGCGCGGTCTGATCGATCCGCTGCCGCAGCTCCTTCTCGACGGTGGCGATGTTGCCGATGACCACCTCGTTGCGCCGGTCCCATTCCTCCGGCGAGGTGTTCAGCGGGTCGCCGGGGAGACCGCGGTTGAGCACGAGTTGCAGCAGCCGCTGCCGGGACGCCTCGGCGTCGCCACCGACCCGGGCGGCGTCAGCGCGATCGGCGGGCGCCAGAGCCCCCCGGAATGCGTCCTGTTCGATGCCCAGCCGGACGCTCGCCGTCCGCACATCCTCGATCTGGCCGGGAGTGAGGCGATTGGCGTAGAGGGCCGCGGAGACGATGGCGTGCTGGCGACTGATCTGCTCGCGTCCAGCGAGCAGCGCGTGCTCGGCGGCGGCGTCGTTGGTGACGGCGACGTCGTCGAGCTGACGGGTGAGCGCGGCATCCAGCTCGATCAGCGGGTCGATTGTGGCGCTGTACTCGGTGACCACCACCTCGACCGGACCGAAGCCGCTGGTCACGCTCGCCCGCAGTGGTCCCAGCGCGCTGAGCTGGGCCAGCGCGGGACGGTAACCGGTGGATTGCAGGCCCGCTACCTGGTCGCCAGCCGTTGCGACCGCCTGCGAAGCGCTGGTGACGGCGGCGAACTGCAGGTTCAGCGGCTCCTGGTCACCGGCGCGGCCCTTGGCGACGAACGCCGTGGCCAAGTCCCGTTCGCGCTGCACAGCACCGATCAGATCGGACAGCTGCTGCTGCACTTGGGCGACCTCGGAGATCCGCGCATAGCGAGGTGCGGCATCGGCCTGGTCCACGATCCGCAGTACACCCGCGACGAGGGCGACGATAGTCGGCACCAACAGGACGGCGGCCAGCTTGACCACCACCGGCCAGTTGCGCCAATACCATCGGGATCGGGTCTTCTCCGGGCCTGTCGGCGCCGCCCCGGCGGGACTAAACACGTCGGCGGTCATGACGCCGCCTCCGCGGGACTAAACACGTCGGCGGTCATGACCAGCCTCCCGCGGCGGCCGAGAGTCGCGAGTTACTCGCTGGCACAGTGGGATTCCTCCCCGGGTTTGACGATGGCCGGCAGACGCATCCGGCTCGCGCCAACAGGTCGCCGCGGTCGTGGGCCGCGTCCGCACTGCACGGACGGAGCACCTCTGGCACCGAGCCGGATACGCCCGATCTAGGGGACGGACGATACGACGGCCTGGGCAAGACCTTCTCGCGGGTCTCGTAGACCGTCCTCTCTGCTAGCCGAGGGCGCCAGTGCCCTGAACGCACAACACCCGGTCGGTGGAGAAGACTTGACTAGAATGGCCGTACCCCACTCCCCTGAGTCATCGTCATAGCGCCGGTCGAGGATGGCTCACTCCGGGGTGACCGGCCGGGCCTCAGTCGTGCGTCGCCGCACCTGCCACACTTGATTTCACACTCGAGCCGATCACCGGCCGCGGTGCTCGGCAAGTGCGGAGGAACACCTTGAGCTCATCGCCTGAGGCCGGACCACTCATCGTCCAGTCCGACAAGACACTGCTCCTGGAGGTCGATCACCCGGCGGCCGGGGAGGCGCGCGCCGTGATCGCACCCTTCGCCGAGCTCGAGCGCGCACCCGAACACGTGCACACCTACCGGGTCACCCCGCTGGCGCTGTGGAACGCGCGGGCCGCGGGGCACGACGCCGAACAGGTCGTCGACGCGCTGGTGCGCTTCTCCCGGTACGCGGTGCCGCAGCCACTGCTGGTCGACGTCGTGGAGACCATGAGCCGCTACGGCCGGCTGCAGCTGGTGCACCACCCGGCGCACGGCCTGGTGCTGGCGTCGCTGGACCGCGCCGTTCTCGAGGAGGTGCTCCGGCATCGCAAGATCGCCCCGATGCTCGGGACGCGGGTCGACGACGACACCGTGCTGGTGCACCCCTCCGAGCGCGGGCGGCTCAAGCAGGCGCTGCTCAAGGCCGGTTGGCCCGCCGAGGATCTCGCTGGCTACGTCGACGGCGAGGCGCACCCGATCGAGCTGGCCGAGAACGGCTGGTCGCTGCGCGACTACCAGCGCGACGCGGTGACCGGCTTCTGGGCCGGGGGTTCCGGGGTCGTGGTGCTGCCCTGTGGGGCCGGCAAGACGCTGGTCGGGATCGCCGCGATGGCCCAAGCCCGAGCGACCACGCTGATCCTGGTCACCAACACCGTCGCGGGCCGGCAGTGGAAGCGCGAGTTGGTCGCGCGCACCTCGCTGTCCGACGACGAGGTCGGCGAGTACTCCGGTGAGCGCAAAGAGGTCCGCCCGGTGACGATCGCGACCTACCAGATCATGACGCGCAAATCCAAGGGCGAGTACCGCCACCTCGATCTGTTCGACTCCCGGGACTGGGGGCTGATCATCTACGACGAGGTGCACCTGCTGCCCGCACCGGTCTTCCGGATGACCGCCGACCTGCAGTCCCGCCGGCGACTCGGGCTGACCGCCACCCTGGTGCGTGAGGACGGCCGGGAGGGTGACGTGTTCTCCCTGATCGGGCCCAAGCGCTACGACGCGCCGTGGCGCGACATCGAGTCGCAGGGCTGGATCGCGCCGGCGGACTGCGTCGAGGTACGGGTCACCCTGACCGACGCCGAGCGGCTCAGCTACGCCACCGCGGAAGCCGACGAGCGCTACCGGGTGTGCTCCACTGCGCGGAGCAAGCTGCCGGTCGTCGGCGCCATCATGGACCGGCACCCCGACGAGCCGACCCTGGTGATCGGCGCGTACCTGGACCAGCTGGAGGAACTCGGCGACGCCCTGAACGCGCCGGTGGTGCAAGGCTCGACCCGCAACTCCGAGCGGGAGGCGCTCTACGACGCTTTCCGCCGGGGCGAAGTACGCAGACTGGTCGTGTCCAAAGTGGCCAACTTCTCCATCGACCTGCCGGAGGCGTCCGTGGCGGTGCAGGTCTCGGGCACGTTCGGTTCCCGGCAGGAGGAAGCCCAGCGCCTGGGTCGGTTGCTACGACCCAAAGGCGACGGGCGCCAAGCTCACTTCTACTCAGTGGTTGCGCGGGACACCCTGGACACCGAATACGCCGCGCACCGCCAGCGCTTCCTCGCCGAGCAGGGCTACGCCTACCGCATCATCGACGCCGACGACCTGCACGTCGCATAACGCCTCCATTTTCCGCGTTCTGGATGCAGACTGCTGCAATTCGGGCCCCATTTGCAACGGTCTGCATCCAGAACGCGGGAAACGGCTCAGCGACGGCGTAGCCGGCGGATGAGCAGGACTAGGAGGAGCAGTGCGGTGAGGGCTGGTATGAGGCGTTTGGCGACGGCGCTGCCTGCAGCGTCGAGCAGGTCGATCTCCTCGGTTGCCGGCGGCGCGGCCGGCAACACCGGGGCCAGCTGCGATGGCGCGGCCCGAGCCGGACTCCGAGAGGTAGCGGGGGTTACCGGCGACGCGGGAGCGGCAGGCACGACTGCCGCCTGCGGTGCCAGGCTCTTGGCCAGGCAGTCCGCAAACTGACCGATGATCTTCCCGCCGACGTCCTCGATCATGCCGCGGCCGAACTGAGCCGGCTTGCCCGTGATGGTGAGATCGGTCACCAGCGTGACCGCGGTGCCCGCTCCGTTCTCAGCGAGGGTGGCGGTCACCGTGGCCGCTGCGGTGCTCTGACCTCCGGAGGCCGTGCCGGTCGCCTCGATCACGGTGCGGTGCGCCGCCTGATCGATCTCGGTGAAGCGGCCCGATCCCCGGTACTGCAAGGAGATCGGGCCCAGCCGGACCTTCACCAACCCGGCGAACTCATCACCGGCAGCCGACGTGATGGTGGCTCCCGGGAAACACGGGGCGACCCGTTCGGGATCCAGCAGCGCCCGCCACACGGTGTCCACCGGCGCCGGGACGGTGAACTTGTTCTCCAGCTTCATGCAGGTCAGCCTCCCACCCCGGCGGCCGCGGCGACCGCCCGCCCAGTCAGTACCCGGGCCAGGTGCTCGCGGAAATCGGCGTCGGCATTGCCGTCTGACGTCGGATTGGTGCCGTCGGCCGCGTGCTCGGCCGCGGCGCGGATCGTCTGGGCGTTCGCCGGCTGACCGACCAGTGCCTGCTCGACGCCGGTCGCCCGGACCGGAACGGAGCCCATATTTGTCAGCGCCACCCGAGCCTGCGCGATCACCCCACCCTCGGTCCGCACCGTCGCGGCGACCGCGACGATCGACCAGGCCTGCACGACCCGGGTGAACTTCTCGTAATGCGCGCCCCAGCCGGTTTTCTTCGGGATCCGTATCTCGACGAGCACCTCGTCGGGCCCCACCGCAGTGGTGAACAGATCGACGAAGAACTCCGCAGCCGGCACGGTGCGCCGCCCGCCGGGCCCGACGATGACCATGTCGCAGTCCAGCGCCACCGCTGGGGCCAGCAGGTCACCGGCGGGATCGGCGTGCACCAGGGCGCCGCCAACGGTGCCACGGTGCCGGATCTGCGGATCGCCCACCGTCTTCGTGGCCGCCGCCAGCAGCGCCGCGTGCTCGCCGACCAGCGGGTCGTTGATGATGTCGTGGTGGGTGGTCATCGCCCCGACGACGATGGCATCGCCGTCATCGCGCACGCCACGCAGCTCGCTGATCTTGTTCAGGTCCACGATCATCGTCGGCGCCGCCAGCCGCAGCCGCAGCACCGGCACCAGGCTCTGCCCACCGGCGAGGACCTTGGCGTCCTCGCCGGCCCGGGACAGCGTCTGCACCGCTTCTTCCACAGTGGACGCAGCGACGTAGTCGAACGCTGACGGGATCACCGGGCACCTCCGCTGTTGTCGCTGGCGTGGGCGTCGATGGAGCCCAACCCACCACCGGCGCTGCCCTGGGTGGCGTGCTCCGAGGTGGACTTGACGACTCCACGGGCCGACTGCACCGCCCGCCACACCCGCTGCGGCGAGCACGGCATCTCGATGTCGGTGACACCGAGGTGACGCACCGCGTCGATGATCGCATTGACCACCGCTGGCGTAGCGGCGATGGTGCCGGCCTCCCCGACGCCCTTGACACCCAGCGGGTTTGTGGTGGACGGCGTCTCGGTCCGGTCGGTGGTGAAATGTGGCAGGTCCGAGGCGCTGGGCACCAGGTAGTCGGCCAGCGTTCCCGTGGTGAGCGTGCCGGACTCGTCGTAGACCGCCTCCTCGAACAGCGCCTGCGCGATGCCCTGGGCGAGACCGCCGTGCACCTGCCCGTCCACGATGAGCGGGTTCACCACGTGCCCGACATCGTCCACGCACACGTAGCTGCGGATCGACACCCAGCCGGTCTCGGTATCCACCTCGGTGGCGCACAGGTGGGTTCCGTGCGGGAAGGAGAAGTTCTGCGGGTCGTAGGTGGCGTCGGAGTCCAAGCTGGGCTCGACCCCGTCGGGCAGGTTGTGCGCCGCGAACACCGCGAGGGCGATCGCGGCCACGGTCATGCCCTTGTCGGTGCCCTTGATGGTGAACTTGCCGTGCTGGTAGTCGAGATCGGTCTCGGAGCACTCGAGCATGTGCGCCGCGATCTTGCGAGCCTTCTCGATCACCTTCTCGGCGGCCTTGACCACCGCGATGCCGCCTACGGTCAGTGACCGCGAGCCGTAAGTGTCCATCCCCTTGGGTGAGGACTGGGTGTCACCGTGCAGCACCTCGACATCCTCGAAGGCGACGCCGAGCTGGTCAGCGACGATCTGGCTCCACGCGGTGTCGTGCCCCTGTCCGTGAGCCGAAGAGCCGGTCACGACCTCGACCTTGCCGGTGGGCAGCATCCGGATCGAGGCGTGCTCCCAGCCGCCCGCGCCGTAGGACAACGATCCCAGCACCCTGGACGGCGCCAAGCCGCACATCTCGGTGAAGGTCGAGATGCCGATACCCAGCTGCACCGGGTCGTCTGCCTCCCGCCGACGGTGCTGCTCGGCACGCAGCGCGTCGTAGCCGAACAGCTCCTTGGCCCGTGCAGTGGCCGCCTCGTAGTTCCCCGAGTCATAGGTCAACGTGGAGACCGTGGTGTACGGGAACTCCTCGTGCTTGATCCAGTTGCGCTCCCGCAGCTCGAGCGGCTCGATGCCGAGCTCGACGGCGAGCTCGTCCATCATTCGCTCGATAGCGAACGTGGCCTCCGGGCGTCCGGCGCCGCGGTAGGCGTCGGTGGGGGTCTTGGTGGTGAACACGTTCGTGCAGGCGAAGTGGTAGGCGGGAATCTTGTAGATGGAGTTGTACATGAAGGCGCCCAGCATCGGTATGCCCGGACTGACCAGGCGCAGGTAGGCGCCCATATCGGCGAGCAGTTCGACCTTCAAGCCGGTGACAGTGCCGTCACGGCGGGCGGCGATCGTGATGTCCTGGATCTGGTCGCGGCCGTGATGTGCCGAGACCAGCGACTCCGAGCGGGACTCGGTCCATTTCACTGGCTTGCCCAACCTGCGGGCAACCATGAACGTGATGATCTCCTCGGGGGTCACCTGCAGCTTGCCGCCGAACCCGCCGCCGACGTCGGGTGCGATGACCCGAACCTTCTGCTCCGGGACACCCAGAGTGAGCGCGATCATCACCCGCAGGATGTGCGGTACCTGGGTGGCCGACCACATCGTGATCTGCTCACCGGTCGGGTCCACCACCACGCTACGAGGCTCCATGAACGCCGGGATCAGCCGTTGCTGGCGGAACCGCCGTGTGACCACGACATCGGCGTCGCGGATGGCATCCTCGACGTCGCTGCCGCTGCCGGCCGCAGCCGAGTCGAACACCCACAGTGCGTTGCGGTTGGTGCCCAGCTCAGGATGCACCAGGGTGGCACTGTCGGCTAGCGCGGCCTCCATGTCGAGCACCGGCCGGCGCGCGTCGTAGTCGACCTCGACGGCATCGGCGGCGTCCCTGGCTGACGCGGCATCGCGGGCCACCACGATCGCGACCCCCTCGCCGGCGAAGTGCACGGTGTCAGACGCCAGCGGCGGGGCCTGCGGGGCCTTCATGTCCGGGGTGATCGGCCACGCGCAGGGCAGGCCGATTCCCTCGGCGCCGAGATCGGTGGCGGTGAACACGCCGTGCACACCGGGCAGCTGCTTGGCCGCATCGGTGTTGATGCTGGTGATCTTGGCGTGAGCCAGCGGGCTGCGCACCACGGCAAGGTGCAGCATCCCGGGCAGCGTGATGTTGTCTGTCCAGCGGGTCCGCCCGGTGATCAGCCGGGCGTCCTCCTTGCGTTTGCGGGCCCGGCCGAACTCGGCGGTCGCCGGCTGCGCGGTGGCGGTCATCAGCTACCCCCTCCAGCGACAGCGCTGGTCTGCGGTGCGGACACATCGCGCGGCGAGGCCGCGGCGGGCTGCATCTTCTGCGCGGCGTCGAGCACGGCACGCACGATGTTCTGGTAACCGGTACAGCGGCAGAGGTTGCCCTCCAGGCCCTCCCGCACGGCCTGCTCGTCCGGATCGGGATCGTCGCCGAGCAGGTCGATCGCCTGCATGATCATGCCGGGGGTACAGAAGCCGCACTGCAGGGCGTGGTTGTCGTGGAATGCCTGTTGCATGGGGTGCAGCTGCCCGTCGCGGGCCAGACCTTCGATCGTCGTGATCTCGCTGCCGTCGACTTGGACCGCGAAGACCGAGCAGGACTTCACGCTGCGGCCGTCGAGGTGCACAGTGCACGCGCCGCAGTTGCTGGTGTCGCAGCCGACGACGGTTCCGGTCTTTCCCAGCCTTTCCCGCAGGTAGTGCACCAACAGGGTTCGTGGTTCTACATCGTCGACGTAGGAGACGTCGTCGACCATGACAGTGATGCGTGTCACGGATCAGCTCCTCGCCCCGGTCGGGCACCGACCGGATGTGGTGGGTGACCCTCGGCGACCGGGAATCACCGAGGAGCCGTTACTCCAATGTGTACGGCTGGCACCCATCCCACCGCTCATCAGACACCGCCGCAATGGCGCCCGCGTATTAGGAATCCTCTGGTCAAAACGCCATGACGGGGCCATCCGCAAATTCCCGCAACTGCGCATGGAATGAAAGAAAATCGCCGCGAACGCGGCTGATTGAGAAAAGATCGGCCGACCGGTTCACTCGGTCGAGGGAGATCCGCCCGGTGCCCTGGCCCGCCCCGCCAGGTCCGGGTCGATCTCCTTGTCGGCGGTCAGGCCGTCCACCAGCCCGACCAGCGACGTCGACGCCGTGATGATCACTCCTTGTCGTCCTTCTCGTGCTTGCCACCGGGATCGTCGTGCGGAATCGGCTGCTCCGGGTCAGGCCCGTTTCCCTCGTGCTTGTCCTCGTCCTCTTGCTTCTCGTGTTTACCAGCCATGTCGTTCTCCCCTATCGAGTGGCGGTGGCGGCCAAGCGTCCGCGGAGGTCGGCGAACTGATGTTGCAGCCTACGCACACGGAACTACCGGCCAGGGTCCCGCTGGCCGGCTGCTTGCCTATGTGAGTCAGCCGAACTCGCCGGCGCGGAGACCGGCGGTGAACGCTGCCCACTCAGCCGAGGTGAACGTCAGGGCCGGGCCGGTGGGGTTCTTGCTGTCCCGCACCGCACGAGCACCGCCGTCGAGGTCGGCGACCTCAACACAGTTGTACTGGCCGTTGCTGCAGCTGCTCTTGCGCCAGGTGGCGCTCGACAGGTCGGTTGTGCTCACTTCTCTAGCTCCCTTGCCACTTGAGAGATCAGCTCCTCGGAAGCCCTCTCGTCCAGAGACGACTCCCAGATGTTCGTGAACGCCGTGTCGTACCGGGCAACCTCGCGGGGTTTGTCCAGGTAAAGCGCACCGGTGAAGCCATCGACGTACACCGTGGGCGGCTCGGTCTCCTGGCCGTTGCCGTTGAGCGGAAAGCGCAGGATCACGAACGGCCCGGACATGGCACCGTGATGTAGCCCGGCGCCGAAGGGCATCACTTTGATCGACACGGTGGGCAGCGCACCGATTTCTACCAGCCGTTCCATCTGGTGCACCATCAGTTTTTCGCCTCCGATCGGGCGATGCAGGATGGCCTCGTTGAGCACCACCTGAATCTCGGGCGGCTTGGTGACCCTGGTGAGCAGCGTTTGCCGAGCCATGCGTACACGGACTCGCTGCTCGATCTCCGCGTCATCCATGCCGGGGTTGTCGGCCCGGATCACCGTGCGCGCGTAGTCCTCGGTCTGCATCAGCCCGGGGACCAATTCGGACTCGTACCAGCTGAAGTGGGACGCGGCCTCTTCCAAACCAAAGTAGATGTAGAAGCCTTCCGGGATGGCATCGCCGTAGGAGTGCCACCAGCCGCGGGCCTTGGTCTCCTTGGCTAGTCCCATGAGCCCTTCAGTGAGGCCGGTGGGCGCACCGTAGATCTTGCACATCGCCTCGACGTCGAAGCTGCGCAGCGACGTCTGCCCGGTCTCGATCCGCCAGATCTTGGCCTCGGACCACTCCAGCTGTGCCGCCGCCGCGCGCACGGTGAGCCGTGATCCGTTGCGCAGGTCGCGCAGGTACCGGCCGAGTTGCCGGCGGGGCACGGTCGAGCCCGTCGTGGTGCCCTCGGTCATCGTCCACCTCTCTCACCGTGAGGGAATCTTACACCCGATATGAAAGCATTCTTTGGCTCGTTTCACAGTGAGTCAGCCGAAATTGCATACTCAAAAGTGAAGTATCTATTTGAAGTCTTGCATCTAGATGGCTCGCGGTGCTTGACTCCGCCCAGCCCTTGAAAGTGCTCACCACCGCTTGTCAAGGGTCATGGCCGGACCGGCGATGCCCCGCCTTCTTCGAGTCGCCGGTCTGGCCATTCCATGATCAAGCGATCAGAGGACCGCGATGGGCGCACCGCCGGCCTGCTCAGCCACCACACCCCGCGCTGGTGCTGACCGCGATCCGATAATTGATCGCGCACCGGGGTCCGGGGTGGCGGGGTGGATCGCGTTGCGGCGAGCCCACCAGGGCGGGGTGGCGAAACTGACCGGCCATTGGCTCGACTCCGGTCGCCGGGTGCCCAGCTACGTGGCCGACGCCCTGGATGCGCTCACCCGGGCGGGGCTGCTGGTGCTGGCCGATGCGGACCCGGAGTCCGGTGGTCTGCGGCGAGTCACGGTCACCGATACCGGGTGCGCCCGGTACGTGGAGTTGTGTCACATCCACAGTCCGAGAGCGCGGGCCGCAGTGCGCACTCCCCGTCGCTGGGCGCGCTCCGCGCGCGACCAGCGCGGTCACCTGCTCGCCGACCGCGGGTCAGACGAGATCGGGGTCCTGGTTGCGGTCTGCGGACACCGCATGCCGTGGTCGGCGGACACCAGCGCCCAACCCACCGAGCGCAGTTGCCCGACATGCGAGGCGCTAGCGGCGGACCGGAGAAATCTTCAGCAATGATGGTACGCAGCGGCTGGTGTTGGCGCTCTGTTCGGTATGACGCGCAGGATGACCAGACCGGTGATCTCGGTGTCGGTGGCGCAACCCCCTGACACACACATCGCGGTCACGCAGGAAGCCGACCGGTATGCCGCGGACCGGATGGCCGCAGCCGCCGCAGCGAAGGCCAAGCGGTTGTGGCCGGACGTGATCGGTGACGTGCTCGCCGACGAGATCATGGCGCTGCTGGATCTGCCGTCATGGTTGCGATCCCAGACCCGCACGCAGCGGCTGATCGACACGATTCTGACCCTCACCGAGCCGGCACCCGGCACTACCTGGGCGAACCGGCACGCGCTCGCCCGGGCCAGCGACTACACAGCCCTCTCGGAATCGATCAGCTAGCTGGCGTGGGGGACTTAGTCGAACAAATCGCGGGATCATCGGGCAGGAGTAGCTCCGGGCCTGCGATCGGTTCGCCCGACGGGGAAGCGCCGGGAGGCGCTACCCGCAGCCGGGGTGGCGTCTGCTTCTCAAAACCGAAGGGTTCGAGGTGGCGGTCTAGGATGCCGTCGAAGACCGCCGCGATGTCCTCGGTTGCCCAGCTGTCCCGATGCAGCACCGGGTCCTTGAACCCCGGCTGGCGCACGATCTGCAACGCGTCCCCGGTGAACCGGACGAGCTGCCCGGTGATCCCCTCGGCGCGATCGGAGAGCAGGTAGGTGATCAGCGGGGCCACCTGGTCCGGGGTCCGCTGCGGCGTGACGGACAACTGGATAGCAGCCGAGGAGCGCTCCACCATCCGGGTCCAGGCCAGTGGGCAGACACCATTGACCCGTACCCCCACCTCTGCCAAATCCACCGCCCAGGAGTAGGTGACAGAGGCGACCGCGCCTTTGGAGGCCGAGTAGGTACCTGCACCTCGGCTGCCGAATGCCGAGCCCGATGAGATGTTGACGATCGACCCGGCGCGTTGCCTGCGCATCACCCGCGCGGCAGCGATACCGCAGTAGAGCACGCCCAGGACGTTGACCTCGATGAGTTCCCGGGCGGCGTGGATGTCCTCTTCCCAGGGCAGTGCCTGGTGGCGGAGCGCGGCGTTGTTCACCAGGCCGTCCACCCTGCCGAACTCCGCCAGGCACCGCTCGACAATCCCGCTGGCCTGATCCGGATCGCGGACCGACTGCGCGCTGGCCACCGCTCGGCCGCCTTGCCCGACGATCCGTGCGGCGACCGCCTCGGCCAGCTCGCCATCGACGTCGTTGACCAGGACGCAGGCTCCGGCCCGGGCGGCGTGCAGCGCATAGGCCTCCCCTAGTCCGCGACCGGCTCCGGTGATTACCACTGCCTTTCCCTCGAGGATGCTCATGGCTTCCTGCCTCTCGCTGGCCGGGTGCTGGTGGCCCGGCGACACCACCAGTTTCCGGCGGAATGTCAGCGGGCGGGGGCCAGGCTCAGCGAAGGGTTGCTGCGCATCGCCGAACGGGTGCGGCCGTTCGGCGCAACGGGTATAGCCGCGCTACTCGACCGTGAGCACCAGCGGGCCGTCGTCGGTCACGGCGACGGAGTGCTCCCAGTGCGCTGCACGGGACCCGTCCCGGGTCACCACGGTCCAGCCGTCGTCGAGTTCCTCGGTCTTGTCGGTACCCGCGGTGAGCATCGGCTCAATCGCCAGAGCCATCCCGACCACCAGGCGGGGACCGCGACCGGGGCGACCCACGTTGGGCAGGAAGGGGTCCATGTGCATGGCCGTACCGATGCCGTGGCCACCGTAGTCGGCCACGATCCCGTAGGACACACCGTGCGCGGCGGCGGCGGTCAGCGCCGCGGACTCCACCGCGTGCGAGATATCGGTCAGCCTGCCACCCGGTCGCACCGCTGCGATCCCGGCCTCCAGCGCGGCCCGGCAGGCGGCGGAAAGCCGGGTGTCGGCCTCCGCAACGGTCCCGACGTGCACCGTCACCGCGGCGTCGCCGTGCCAGCCGTCGAGGATCGCGCCGCAGTCGATGGACAGCAGGTCGCCGTCGGCCAGCACCTGCTCACGACTCGGGATCCCGTGCACCACCTGCTGGTTCACCGAGCTGCAGATCGACCCGGGGAACCCGTGGTAGCCCTTGAAGGACGGCACCGCCCCGGCGTCCCGGATCGACTGCTCAGCCAGCTCGTCCAGCTCACCGGTGCTCACCCCGACGCTGGCGTGACTCTCGAGTAGCCGCAGGGTGTGGGCCACCACCGCGCCTGCGGCGCGCATCGCGTCGACCTCGCCAGGAGACTTGAGCTCGATGCCGGTCCTGCCCCGCAAGCGTCGCACCACAGCGCGCACCCCACCCCCGGTCATCGCGCGCTCGTCACGCCCGCGTTCGCAATGCGTCCAGTGCCCGGCCAGTCACATCATGCACCAAACCGGCCGCCGGCACTGTGACCAACCGGTCGGAGTAGAAGTCGAGCAGGGGCGCGGTCTCCTCTCGATATAGCTGCTGGCGGCGCCGGATCACGTCCTCGGTGTCGTCGTCGCGCCCCCGGGCCAGCAGGCGCTCGACCACCAGATCCTCGGCCGCATCGAGTTCCAGCACTATGTCGATCTCGCAGTCAAGATCGCGCAGCAGCCCCGCGAGCACCCGAGCCTGGCTGACCGTTCGCGGGAATCCGTCCAGCAGGAAACCGGTCCGGCAGTCGTCCTCAGCGAGCCGTTGCGCGACCATCTCGTTGGTGACCTCGTCGGGTACCAGCGCACCGTAGTCCAGGTACTTCTTGACCTGCCTGCCCAGCTCGGTCTCGTCTTCGACGTGGGCCCGGAACAGCTCGCCGGTCGAGATGTGCGGCACGCCGAGCTCCGCGCTCAGCACGGCCGCCTGGGTACCCTTGCCCGCGCCCGGCGGACCGACGATGAGGATTCGCACTATCGCAGGAACCCTTCGTAGTTGCGCTGCATCAGCTGGCTCTCGATCTGCTTCACGGTGTCCAAACCCACGCCCACCATGATCAGTACAGCGGTGCCGCCGAAGGGGAAGTTCTGGTTGTTGCCGCCACCGGTCAGATCGAGGAACAAGTTGGGCAGTACCGCCACAGTACCCAGGTACAGCGACCCGGGCAGGGTGATGCGGTTCAGCACGAAGCCCAGGTACTCGGCGGTCGGGCGCCCCGGCCGGATACCGGGGATGAAGCCGCCGAACTTCTTCATCTCCTCAGCGCGTTCGTCGGGGTTGAACGTGATCGCCACATAGAAATAGGTGAAGAAGATGATCATCAGGAAGTACAGCGAGATGTGCACCCAGCTGGACTGGTCCACCAGGTAGCGGCTGACGAAGGTCTGCCACCACCCCTGCTCGCCGGTGGGCGAGGTGGTCAGCCGCGCGATGAGATCGGGCAGGTAGAGCAGCGACGAGCCGAAGATGACCGGAATGACGCCTGCCTGGTTCACCTTCAACGGCAGGTAGGTCGAGGTGCCGCCGTACATCCGGCGGCCGATCATCCGCTTGGCGTACTGCACCGGGATCCGCCGCTGTCCCTGCTCGACGAACACCACACTAGCGATGATCGCCAATCCGAAGAGGCACACGAAGAAGAAGACCAGCGCACCGTTCTGGTCAAGGATGTTCTTGCCCTCAGCGGGGATGTTCGCGGCAATCGAGCAGAAGATCAGCAGCGACATGCCATTGCCGACACCCCGCTCGGTGATCAGCTCGCCCAGCCACATCACGATGGCGGTGCCGGCTGTCATCACCGTGACGATGACCACCAGGTTGAACACCGACTGGTCCGGGATGGGCGGCAGCGCGCAGTCAGGGAACAGCTGACCCCGCACCGCCAGCGCCACGATGCCGGTGGCCTGCAGGACGGCCAGCGCGATCGTCAGATAACGGGTGTACTGGGTGAGCTTGTTCTGGCCGGTCTGCCCCTCCTTCTTCAGCTGCTCGAAGCGGGGGATCACGACGGTCAGCAACTGGACGATGATGCTCGCGGTGATGTAGGGCATGATGCCCAGCGCGAACACCGCCAGTTGCAACAGCGCCCCACCGCTGAACAGATTGATCAGCGAGTAGATGTTCTGGTTGTCACCACGCTGCACCTGGTCGAGGCACTGCTGGATATTGACGTAGGAGACCCCGGGAGAGGGTAACGTGGCGCCGATCCGGTAAATCACCACCATGCCGAGGGTGAACAAGATCTTGCGGCGCAGATCCGGCGTCGCGAGGGCCGAGCGGAAGGCGCCGAGCACTCCTACCTCCTGGGCACGGCCGTGGTGCGGCCGTCGATCGTGGACCGGCGGTCGCACCACAGGGGGCGGCGACCGGGCGATGCGGGGGAACGCGACAACGCATGCCAGCCAGCTCGCCCACGCACTCCGGCCGACTGTAACAGCAGGGCCCGGCTGTCATAACAGAGCCCATCAGAGCAGGGCGCGCCTATAGCTCGGTGCTGCTGCCGCCTGCCGCGGCAATCTTGTCCCGCGCGGAACCGGAGAAGGCCTGGGCGCTGACCTGCAGCGTCACGCTGCCGAGGTCACCGTTGCCGAGCACCTTCACCGGAAGTCCCTTGCGCACGGCACCGATGGCCACCAGCTGCTCCGGCCCCACCGTCCCCCCGTCAGGGAACAGCCGGGCCAGGTCGCCGACGTTGACCACCTGGTACTCGGTACGGAACCGGTTGCGGAAACCCTTGAGCTTGGGCAGCCGCATATGGATCGGCATCTGCCCGCCCTCGAAACGGGCAGGCACGTTCTTACGGGCCTTGGTTCCCTTGGTACCACGCCCCGCGGTCTTGCCCTTGGACGCCCCGCCCCGACCGACCCGCATCTTCGCGGTCTTGGCGCCGGCGGCCGGACGCAGGTGATGGACCTTGATCGTCACTTCGAGTCGACCTCCTCCACCGCCACCAGGTGACGGACAGTGGCGATCATGCCGCGAACCTGGGAGTTGTCCTCTTTGACCACGGACTGCCGGATCTTGCGCAGCCCGAGGGAGCGCAGCGTCTCACGCTGGTTGCGCAGGCTGCCGATGGTGCTCCGAGTCTGGGTAATCCTCAGTGCCATGTCACGCCCCCTTCGCGGCGGCACGCGCCCGCAACATACCCGCCGGGGCCACGTCCTCCAGCGGCAGGCCGCGCCGCGCGGCCACCTCCTCCGGGCGCTGCAGCCCCTTCAGCGCGGCCACCGTGGCGTGCACGATATTGATCGCGTTATCGCTACCCAGCGACTTGGACAGCACGTCGTGCACGCCTGCGCATTCCAGCACCGCGCGCACCGGACCACCCGCGATAACCCCGGTACCAGGAGACGCCGGGCGGAGCAACACGACGCCTGCCGCAGCCTCGCCGGTGATCGGATGCGGGATGGTGCTGCCGATCCGGGGCACCCGGAAGAAGTTCTTCTTGGCTTCCTCCACACCTTTCTGGATGGCCGCCGGCACCTCCTTGGCCTTGCCGTAACCGACGCCGACCATGCCATCACCGTCACCTACCACAACCAGCGCGGTGAAGCTGAAGCGCCGGCCACCCTTGACGACCTTGGCCACCCGGTTGATCGCGACCACGCGCTCGAGGTGCGGGCTCTTCTCCTGCTGGGCCGCCCCGCCGCGGCCACCGTCCCGGCGGTCTCGACGATCGCTGCGCTCGCCTCCGCCTTCCCGCCGCATGCGTCCAGGCATCAGGCGTTCCTTCCCTTGCTCGCGTACCGCCGCTGTTGCTGTCCCGTACGATCTGCCACCAGTCCTACTGTTCCCCAACTCGACAGCAGAGCTGTCCAAGGCCGGGCGAACAGCTCTGCTGTCGAGTTCGGGGGGCTGAGAGCGCCCAAGATCGAGCTACTCAACCCCGCCCGATGAGCTGCGAGACCCACTCTGTTGCTCATCATCAGTCAGAATTCCAGGCCGGCCTCGCGGGCGGCGTCGGCCAGCGCCGCGATCCGACCGTGATAGTCGTGCCCACCGCGGTCGAAGACCACCCGGTCCACGCCGGCAGCCTTGGCCCGGGCGGCGATCAGCTCGCCAACCCTGACCGCCTTGGCCTTCTTGTCCCCGTCCATGGCGCGAACGTCCGGCTCGATACTGGACGCCGCCGCCAGGGTGTGCCCGGCCAGGTCGTCCACCAGTTGCACGGCAATGTGCCGGGACGAGCGGTTGACCACCAGGCGCGGGCGCTCCGGGGAACCGCTGATCCTCTTGCGCAGCCGTTGGTGCCGCCGCGCCCGGGCCAGCCGGCGTTGGGTCGAGACGTCCTTGCCGACCCGCGGCCGCCTCGTCACTTGAGTTGCTGCCTCAGCCATGATCACTTACCTGTCTTCCCGACCTTGCGCCGGATCTTCTCGCCCGCGTAGCGCACACCCTTGCCCTTGTACGGATCAGGGCGACGCAACTTGCGGATGGTCGCCGCAACCTCGCCGACTGTCTCCTTGTTGATACCCGCCACGGAGAACCGCGTCGGACTGTCGACCGTGAAGGTGATGCCGTCGGGCGCCGGCACGGGTACCGGGTGGCTGTAGCCCAACGAGAACTCGAGATCGGAGCCCTTGAGCACCACGCGGTAACCGACGCCGTGGATCTCCATCCGCTTCTCGTAACCCTGGCTGACCCCGATGACCATGTTGTCCACCAGAGTCCGGGACAGCCCGTGCAGCGCCTTGCTGCGCCGCTCGTCGTCGGGCCGCGCGACCTGCAGGGTGCCGTCCTGCGACTGCTGCACAGTGATCGGCTCCGGCACGGTGTGCGACAGGGTGCCCTTGGGCCCCCGCACCGTCACAGTGCGCCCGTCGATGACCACATCGACTCCGGCCGGCACGGTGATCGGCTGCTTCCCGATGCGCGACATCTCGTCTGCTCCCCTCTTACCAGACGAAGGCGAGGACTTCCCCGCCCATGCGTCGCTTGGCGGCCTGCCGATCGGTGAGCAGCCCGGTGGACGTGGAGATGATCGCGACGCCTAAGCCGCCGAGCACCTTCGGCAGCGAGGTCGACTTCGCGTACACCCGCAGGCCGGGCTTGGACACCCGGCGCAGGCCGGCGATGCTGCGCTCCCGGTTCGGGCCGAACTTCAAATCGACCACCAAGGACTTGCCCACAGCTGCATCCTCGGTGTGGAAGCCCGAGATGTAGCCCTCCCGCTGGAGGATCTCAGCGATATTCACCTTGATCTTGGAGTGCGGCATCACGACCCGGTCGTGATAGGCCGAGTTCGCGTTGCGCAGACGGGTCAGCATGTCTGCGATCGGGTCGGTCATCGTCATAGCGACCTCCTACCAACTGCTCTTGCTGACGCCGGGCAGCTCGCCGCGGTGAGCCATCTCGCGCAGACAGATCCGGCACAGCCCGAACTTCCGATACACCGCCTTGGGGCGCCCGCAGCGCTGGCAGCGGGTGTAGGCCCGCACCGCGAACTTTGGCTTGCGCGCGGCCTTGATGATCAGCGCCTTCTTCGCCATCAGCTCTCCTTGAAGGGAAAGCCCAGACGACGCAGCAGCGCCCGGCCCTCCTCGTCGGTGGCCGCGGAGGTGACCACGGTGATGTCCATGCCACGCTGGCGGTCGATGTTGTCCGGGTTGATCTCATGGAACATCGACTGTTCGTTGAGTCCGAACGTGTAGTTACCATTACCGTCGAACTGGGTCGGCGACAGACCACGGAAATCCCGGATACGGGGCAGCGCGATCGTCAGCAAGCGATCCAGGAACTCCCACATCCGGTTGCCGCGCAACGTCACCTTGGCACCGATCGGCATCCCCTCGCGCAGCTTGAACTGCGCGACGGACTTGCGGGCGCGCTGCACCTGCGGCTTCTGGCCGGTGATCGTCGACAGGTCGCGCACGGCGCCGTCCATCAGCTTGGCGTCCCGGGCGGCGTCGCCGACACCCATGTTCACCACGACCTTCACCACTGCAGGTATCTGCATCGGGTTGGGGTAGCTGAACTGCTCGCGCAACGCGGCAGCGATCTCCTTGTGGTACCGGGCCTTCAGCCTGGGTACCTTCGCCTCTACGGTCGTCATCTCAGATGTCCTTGCCGCTGCGCCGCGACACGCGCACGCGCTTGCCCTCGTCATCAGTGCGGTAGCCCACCCTGGTCGGCTTGCCGTCGGAGTCGACGACCAGGACGTTCGATACGTCGATGGTGGCCTCCTGCGTGACAATCCCACCGCTTTGCGCACCACGCTGGGTCCGGCTGATCCGGGTGTGCTTCTTGATCCGGTTGACGCCCTCGACGAGCACCCGGCCGGTGTCCGGATAGGACTGGATCACCCGGCCCTTGGCACCCTTGTCCTTGCCGGCGATGATCACCACCGTGTCGCCCTTTCGAACCTTCATCGCTAGAGCACCTCCGGGGCCAGCGAGATGATCTTCATGAATCGCTTGTCCCGCAGCTCCCGGCCCACCGGGCCGAAGATGCGGGTACCACGCGGTTCGCCGTCGGGCTTGATCAGTACCGCGGCGTTCTCGTCGAATCGGATATAGGAACCGTCCGGGCGGCGCTTCTCCTTCACGGTGCGCACGATGACAGCCTTGACCACGTCGCCCCGCTTGACGTTGGCGCCGGGAATGGCTTCCTTGACCGTCGCCACGATGATGTCCCCGATGCGGGCGTAGCGGCGCGAGCTGCCACCGAGCACCCGGATGCACAGGATCTCCTTGGCACCCGTGTTGTCGGCGACCCGCAGTCGGGACTCCTGCTGGATCACGTCAACTCCTTCTCGCCCCTGCGGGTCTTGCAACGCCCGTCCAGTGCTGCCGCGCAGTCGATCACTTGGCCTTCTCGAGGATCTGGACCAGCCGCCAGCGCTTGGTCGCCGACAGCGGGCGGGTTTCCATCAACAGCACTCGATCACCGACACCCGCCGTGTTGGCCTCGTCGTGCGCCTTCACCTTGGTGGTGGAACGCATCACCTTGCCGTACAGCGGGTGCTTCTTGCGGTCTTCAAGCGCCACGACGACCGTCTTGTTCATCTTGTCCGAGACGACGTAACCCTCGCGGACCTTCCGTTGATTGCGCGCCGGGCTCGTCTGGGCGGAGTCCACGCCGACGGTCTCACTCATGCCGCACCCTCATTTCCCGCAATGGCGTCCGGAGACACCGACAGACCCAGCTCACGCTCGCGCATCACGGTGTAGATGCGGGCGATGTCATGCCGGACCGTGCGCAGCCGGCGGTTGTTGTCCATCTGCCCGGTGGCCATCTGGAAGCGCAGGTTGAACAGCTCCTCCTTGGCCTCGCGCAGCCGTAGCACCAGCTCGTCGTCGCCGAGCTCGCGCAGCTCGCTCGCAGCGGTGGTGGCCGTCATCAGAAGTCCACCCCCTCGCGGGTCACGATCCGGCACTTCATCGGCAACTTGTGCATCGCGCGGCGCAGCGCCTCGCGGGCCACCGTCTCGTTCGGATAGGTCATCTCGAACATGATCCGCCCGGGCTTGACGTTGGCCACCCAGAACTCAGGCGAACCCTTGCCGGAACCCATCCGGGTCTCCGCCGGCTTCTTGGTCAGCGGACGATCCGGGAAGATGGTGATCCACACCTTGCCGCCACGGCGGATGTGCCGGTTGATCGCGATACGAGCGGCCTCGATCTGCCGGTTGGTCACGTAAGCCGGTTCCATTGCCTGGATTCCGTAATCCCCAAAAGTGACCTGGGTGCCGCCGGTGGCCATACCCGAGCGACCGGGTGAGTGCTGCTTGCGGTGTTTGACCTTGCGTGGGACGAGCACGTCTCAGCCCTCCCCGTGTCCTGCGGTATCCGCCTCGCTGGTACTGGTGGTGTGCTCTACCGTGGTCCGGGCCGGCTCGACCGAAGCCGGGGTGGCTACCTCGCTGGCGGCCTCTATTGGTGCCTTGTTCGGCACAGCCGCCACCTCGGCCGCCGCGGCGCGACCCGCCTCGGTAGAGGTACCGGTGGTCCCGGCAGCTCCGGAGCGACGCCGGGCCGGGCGCTCCCGCCGCGGCGCTCTCGCGGCAGCGTTTGCAGTGTTATCTGTGTCGCGCTCGCGTCGCCCGCCGACCACGTCACCTTTGTAGATCCAGACCTTCACGCCGATCCGGCCGAAGGTGGTACGGGCCTCGAACAGGCCGTAGTCGATGTCGGCCCGCAGCGTGTGCAGCGGAACGCGGCCCTCGCGGTAGAACTCCGAGCGAGACATCTCAGCGCCACCCAGACGTCCCGAGCATTGCACCCGGATCCCCTTGACCTGTGGTGAACGCATGGCGGATTGGATGGCTTTGCGCATGGCGCGCCGGAAGGCGACCCGGTTGGACAGCTGCTCGGCCACCCCCTGGGCCACCAGCTGAGCCTCCGCCTCGGGGTTCTTGACCTCGAGGATGTTGAGCTGCACCTGCTTGCCGGACAGCTTCTCCAGCTCACCTCGGATCCGGTCGGCCTCGGCACCGCGCCGGCCGATCACGATGCCCGGCCTGGCGGTGTGGATGTCGACCCGCACCCGGTCGCGGGTGCGCTCGATCTCGACCTTGGCGATGCCCGCTCGCTCCATACCCTTGGCCAGCAGCCGGCGGATCGCGACGTCCTCTTTGACGTATTCCGCGTACTGCTTGTCCGCGTACCAGCGGGACTTCCAGTCGGTCGAGATGCCGAGCCGGAAGCCATGCGGGTTGATCTTCTGACCCACTAGCGGGCACTCCTTGTCTGGGTGGAGTTGGCCTTCTTGCTGGCGCCGCCCCGCTGGCCCGAAGTGTGTCGAACCGAGCCGGCCTGCGCGCCACGGGACCGGCCGGCGGTCCGCCGCTGCGCTACCGCCTCGACCTCCACCGTGATGTGGCTGGTGCGCTTGCGGATCCGGTAGGCCCGGCCCTGGGCGCGTGGGCGGAACCGCTTGAGCGTCGGCCCCTCGTCCACGAACGCCCTGGTCACCACAAGAGTATCGGGATCCATGGCCAGGTTGTTCTCGGCGTTGGCCATCGCACTGGCCAGCACTTTCGACACCGGACCGGAAGCGGCCTGCGGCGCGAACTCGAGCACCGCGAGCGCCTCACGCGCGTTGCGGCCTCGGATGAGCTCGACCACGCGACGCGCCTTCATCGGTGTCACGCGGATGTACCGAGCCCGCGCCACAGCGCGGGACGGCTCCTGCGCGGCCGTCGCGCCGGCTTGGTTACGGGCGTCCATGCGCTGCTACCTCTTCGTCTCTGGAGTTCATCTGCTTAGCGGCGCCGGGCCCGCCGGTCGTCCTTGACGTGACCCCGGAACGTGCGGGTCGGGGCGAACTCACCAAGCTTGTGACCGACCATCGTCTCGGTGACGAACACCGGGACGTGCTTACGCCCGTCGTGCACCGCGATGGTGTGGCCGATCATGTCGGGGATGATCGTGGAGCGGCGCGACCAGGTCCGGATGACCTGCTTGCTACCGGCCTCGTTTTGCGCGTCCACCTTTTTGAGCAGGTGATCGTCGATGAACGGACCCTTTTTCAGGCTGCGTGGCATTGTTCTCCCTCCTGCTCAGCGCTTCTTGCCGGTGCGGCGCCGGCGGACGATCAGCTTGTCGCCGGGCTGGCTTCGCCGGGTGCGGCCTTCGGGCTTGCCTGCCGGGTTGACCGGGTGGCGCCCACCGGAGGTCTTGCCCTCACCACCACCGTGCGGGTGGTCGACCGGGTTCATCACCACACCGCGAACCGTGGGGCGCTTTCCCTTCCAGCGCATCCGGCCGGCCTTGCCCCAGTTGATGTTGCCCTGTTCGGAGTTTCCGACCTCACCCACCGTGGCGCGACACCGGACATCGACATTGCGGATCTCGCCCGACGGCATCCGCAGCTGGCCGAAGGGACCGTCCTTGGCCACCAGCTGGACCCGCGCGCCGGCCGAGCGGGCGATCTTCGCCCCACCACCGGGACGGAGCTCGATCGCGTGCACCACTGTGCCGACCGGGATGTTGCGCAAGGGCAGGTTGTTGCCCGGCTTGATGTCGGCCGTCGGGCCATTCTCCACCATGTCGCCCTGGCGCAGTTTCTCCGGGGCGATGATGTATCGCTTCTCACCGTCAGCGTAGTGCAGCAACGCGATCCGCGCGGTGCGGTTCGGGTCGTACTCGATGTGCGCGACTGTGGCCGGCACGCCGTCCTTGTCCGCTCGCCGGAAATCGATCAGGCGGTAGGCGCGCTTGTGCCCACCACCCTGGTGCCGGGTGGTGATCCGGCCGTGGACGTTGCGGCCGCCCTTCCCGTGCAGCGGGCGGACCAGTGACTTCTCCGGGTGGCTCCGGGTGATCTCGGCGAAATCCGAGACGCTGGAGCCGCGGCGACCCGAGGTCGTCGGCTTGTACTTGCGGATGCCCATGTGGTTAGCCCAGTTCCCTTGGTGACCGCTCAGGCGGCCGGTCCGCCGAAGATCTCGATCGACTTGCTCTCCGGGGACAGCGTGACGATCGCCCGTTTGGTGTCCTTGCGCTTGCCGTAGCCGAACTTGGTGCGCTTACGCTTGCCGGGACGGTTCAGGGTGTTGACGCTGAGCACCTGCACACCGAAGACCTTCTCGACGGCGATCTTGATCTCGGTCTTGTTGGCGCCGGGCGCGACCACGAAGGTGTACTTGTTCTTCTCCAGCAGCCCGTAGCTCTTCTCCGAGATGACCGGTTTGAGGATGACGTCACGGGGGTCGGGGATCACTGTGCCTTCTCCTTACCCACCGGGGCCTTCGCCTTACGCACCGGGCCGGCCAGGAATGCCTGCAGCGCATCGGCCGTGAACACGACCTCGTCGTTGACCAGCACGTCGTAGGTGTTGAGCTGGTCGGGGGTCAGCACGTGTATCGAAGGGAGGTTGCGCACGCTGCGACGGGCGACCTCGTCGGTGCGGCTAAGCACCACCAGCAGCCGGGTGTCCGGGCGCCGGTCGAACAGTCCCTCAAGGACCTTACGAGCCGTCTTGGTCGACGGGACATCACCGGAGACCAGCCCGGAGACCACGTGCACCCGTCCGTCGCGGGCCCGGTCCGACAGCGCACCGCGCAGCGCCGCAGCCTTCATCTTCTTCGGAGTGCGCTGGCTGTAGTCCCGGGGGCTTGGGCCGTGCGCGATGCCGCCGCCGGTGAACTGGGGGGCCCGGATCGAACCCTGACGGGCCCGCCCGGTGCCCTTCTGCCGGTAGGGCTTGGCGCCCCCGCCGCTGACCTCACCCCGGGTCTTGGTGCTGTGCGTGCCCTGCCGCGTCGCGGCCAGCTGGGCGACCACGACCTGGTGCATCAGCGGGATGTTCGCCGGCACGTCGAAGACGTCGGCGGGCAGCTCCGCGGTACCCGCGGTGTCACCGTCGGGAGTGCGGATGTCGACCGTACTCACTGCTGTGCACCGCCCTTCGCAGCGGTCCTGACCAGCACCAGGCCACCCTTCGGGCCGGGTAGCGCGCCCTTGATCAGCAATAGTCCGGACTCGATGTCGACCCGGTGCACGGTCAGGTTCTGAGTGGTGACCCGGACGTTGCCCATCCGGCCGGCCATCTGGGTGCCCTTGAACACCCGACTCGGCGTGGCGCAGCCGCCGATCGAACCCGGCGAGCGGTGCTTGCGCTGGGTGCCGTGGCTGGCCCCGAGACCACTGAATCCATGCCGCTTCATCACACCTGCGGTGCCCTTGCCCTTGCTGGTGGCGACCACGTCGACCACGGCTCCGGCGGTGAACACCTCGGCGGTGACCTCCTGGCCGACCTGGTAGTCCGCGGCGTCAGCGGTGCGCAGCTCGACCAGGTGACGGCGCGGCGTGACACCCGCTGCCGCGTAGTGCCCGGCCACCGGCTTGGTCACCTTACGGGGGTCCACCGCGCCGAATGCCAGCTGCACCGCGGGATAGCCGTCCTGCTCCGGGGTGCGAATCCGGGTCACCACGCAGGGCCCGGCAGCCACCACGGTGACCGGAACGATCCTGTTGTTCTCGTCGAAGACCTGAGTCATCCCGAGCTTGGTGCCCAGTATTCCCTTCACGGTCCTGCTGCCCTGATGATCCGAATCAGTCGCTGTCATCTCCCGGCCTTACTGAATGTTGACGTCGACGCTGGCCGGCAGGTCAATGCGCATCAGCGCGTCCACCGTCTTGGGCGTCGGGTCGAGGATGTCGATCAGCCGTTTGTGTGTGCGCATCTCGAAGTGCTCCCGCGAGTCCTTGTACTTGTGCGGTGAGCGGATGACGCAGTACACGTTCTTCTCGGTCGGCAGCGGTACCGGTCCGACGACGCGGGCACCGGTGCGCGTCACGGTCTCGACGATCTTGCGCGCGGAGGCGTCGATCGCCTCATGGTCGTAGGCCTTGAGCCGGATGCGGATCTTCTGTCCCGCCATGGTGGCTTGCCGTCCTGTCAGTCTCGTGCCGCTGGTCTCGTGGTACTGGCCCCTGGTGCTGGCCCCTAGTACTGGGTGGGCCTGGCCCGGATCGGGATCCGCCCGGTCACCGGTCCCCGCGGTCGGGTGTGTCGCGCTCGGTGCGCAGACCGGTGCCCATGCCATCCATCCATCCGCAGAAGGCTGTCCGGACACCGTCTGACTGGGAGTCTGCCGAAAATCACCGGACCGGCAGCTCGTCACACTCACCAAACTCACGAGCTGGCCGACCCTGCCGAGCAACCGCTCCATGGTAAGCGACGTGAGATCACCGACCAAATCGGGGTCCCCCACCCTCGTGAGTGCGTAACAGTGTTATGGCACCAAACGCCGCTCACGAGGACACCTGCCGGTGCCGCTAGGCACCGGCAGGTGTCCACTTCACTTGAGGATCTTTGTTACCCGGCCGGCACCGACGGTGCGACCGCCTTCGCGGATCGCGAACTTCAGATTCTCGTCCATCGCGATCGGCTGGATGAGTTTCACCGACATCTCAGTGTTGTCACCCGGCATGACCATCTCGGTGCCCTCGGGAAGCGTGACAACACCGGTCACGTCAGTGGTGCGGAAGTAGAACTGCGGGCGGTAATTGTTGAAGAACGGCGTGTGCCGACCGCCCTCGTCCTTGGACAGGATGTAGACCTGCGCCTCGAACTCGGTGTGCGGGGTGTTGGTGCCGGGCTTGATGACCACCTGCCCGCGTTCCACCTCTTCGCGCTTGATGCCACGAATCAGCAGGCCCACGTTGTCGCCGGCCTGGCCATGGTCGAGCAGCTTGCGGAACATCTCGACACCGGTAACGGTGGTCGTCATCGCCTTATCCCTGATGCCGATGATCTCCACCGCCTCGTTCACGTTGACCTTGCCGCGCTCGATCCGGCCGGTGACCACAGTGCCGCGGCCGGTGATGGTGAAGACATCCTCGATCGGCATCAGGAACGGCTTCTCGGTCTCGCGCACCGGCTCCGGGACGTTCTCGTCCACGGCGTCCATCAGCTCCAAAACCTTCTTACCCCACTCGGTGTCGCCCTCGAGTGCCCGCAGCGCCGACACCCGGACGATCGGCAGGTCGTCGCCGGGAAATTCCTGGCTAGACAGAAGTTCGCGGACCTCGAGCTCGACGAGCTCCATGATCTCCTCGTCGTCGACCATGTCGGCCTTGTTCAGCGCGACGACGATATAGGGCACACCGACCTGACGAGCCAGCAGCACGTGCTCGCGGGTCTGTGGCATCGGGCCGTCGGTGGCGGCCACCACCAGGATGGCACCATCCATCTGAGCCGCACCAGTGATCATGTTCTTGATGTAGTCCGCGTGCCCGGGACAGTCGACGTGAGCATAGTGTCGCTTCTCGGTCTGGTACTCGACGTGCGCGATCGAGATCGTGATGCCCCGCTGCTTCTCCTCGGGAGCCTTATCGATCATGTCGAACGCAGATGCCTCGTTCACGTCCGGGTACTTGTCGTGCAGGACCTTGGTGATCGCCGCGGTCAGCGTGGTCTTGCCGTGGTCGATGTGACCGATGGTCCCGATGTTGACGTGCGGCTTGGTCCGCTGGAACTTCGCCTTCGCCACTGGTCTCGTCCTCCTGGACTCGTTCTCGTGATCCGCCGGACCGTTTGGGGTCCTGGTTGTGGCGGCATGCTGTCAGGGTGGTCTCGGCGGACCTCCGGAGGGGGGCCTCGGTGCCCGCTGCTGCGGCTAGCCGCAGCCGAAGAGCATCACTTCATCACTCGCCCGTCGCCTTGGCGATGATTTCCTTGGCCACGTTGGCCGGGACTTCGGCATAGGAGTCGAACTGCATGGTGTAGTTCGCCCGACCCTGGGTCCGCGACCGCAGATCGCCGACGTATCCGAACATCTCCGACAGCGGCACCAGGGCTTTGATGACGCGGGAGCCGCTGCGCTCTTCCATCTGCTGGATATGGCCCCGCCGAGAATTGAGGTCACCGATGACATCGCCCATGTAGTCCTCGGGCGTGGTCACCTCGACCGCCATCATCGGCTCCAGAATCACCGGGCCGGCCTTGCGCGCCGCCTCCTTGAACGCCATCGATCCGGCGATCTTGAAGGCCATCTCGGACGAGTCCACCTCGTGGTATGCACCGTCCACCAAGGTGACCTTCACGCCGACCAGCGGATAGCCCGCGAGCACGCCGTACTGCATGGCGTCCTGTGCCCCGGCGTCCACCGACGGGATGTATTCCCTGGGGATCCGCCCGCCGGTGACCTTGTTGTCGAACTCGTAGAGCGCGCCATCGCCGGTCTGCAGCGGCTCCAGCTTGATGATCACGCGGGCGAACTGGCCCGAACCACCGGTCTGCTTGCGATGGGTGTATTCGAGCTTGTCCACCGTCTTGCGGATCGTCTCGCGGTAGGCCACCTGCGGCTTGCCGATGTTCGCCTCGACCTTGTAATCGCTGCGCATCCGGTTCACCAGCACCTCGAGGTGCAGCTCACCCATCCCGGAGATGATCGTCTGACCGGTTTCGTCATCTTGCTTGACCTGGAAGGTGGGATCCTCCTCGGCCAACTTCTGGATGGCGATGCCTAGCTTCTCCTGATCGCTCTTGGTCTTGGGCTCGATGGCGACCTGGATGACCGGCTCCGGGAAAGTCATCGACTCCAGGATGATCGGCGCCTGCGGGTCACACAGTGTGTCACCGGTGGTCGTCTCCTTCAGCCCGATCATCGCGTAGATGTGACCGGCCCTGGCATCATCGACCGGGTTCTCCTTGTTGGAGTGCATCTGGAAGAGCTTGCCGATGCGCTCCTTGCGATCCTTGGTCGAGTTGATCACCTGGGAACCAGCGGCGACCCGGCCGGAGTAGACCCGGACGTAGGTCAGTTTCCCGAAGAACGGGTGCGCGGCGATCTTGAACGCCAGCGCGGAGAACGGTTCGTCGGTCGAGGGCTTGCGGATAGCAGGCGTGCCGTCGGGCAGCATCCCTTCCATCGGGGGGACGTCCAGCGGCGAGGGCAAGTAGTCGACCACCGCGTCCAGCATCGGCTGCACGCCTTTGTTCTTGAACGCCGAGCCGCACAGCACCGGGTAGGCCTGGCTGTGCACAGTGAGTCTCCGGATGCCAGCCTTGATCTGCTCGGTGGTGAACTCCTGGCCGCCGAGGTAGAACTCCATGAGCTCGTCGTCGGTCTCGGCGACGGCCTCGAGCAGTTTCTCCCGGTACACGTTCGCAGTCTCGACCAGGTTTGCCGGGATCTCCTCGACGGTGTACTCCTCGCCCTTGCCGACCTCGCCGCGCCAGGTCAGCGCCCGCATCCCGACCAGGTCCACGACACCCTGGAAATCGGACTCGGAGCCGATAGGCAGCTGGATGACCAGCGGAGTAGCGCCGAGGCGCTCGCGGATGGTACCCACGGTGAAGTAGAAGTCCGCGCCCAGCTTGTCCATCTTGTTGACGAAACAGATGCGCGGGACGTCGTATTTGTCAGCCTGCCGCCACACCGTCTCGGACTGGGGCTCGACGCCTTCCTTGCCGTCGAACACCGCGACGGCACCATCGAGCACCCGCAGCGACCGCTCCACCTCCACCGTGAAGTCGACGTGGCCCGGAGTGTCGATGATATTTATCTGATGGTCGTTCCAGAAGGTGGTCGTGGCCGCTGAGGTGATGGTGATGCCGCGCTTCTGCTCCTCCTCCATCCAGTCCATCGTCGCGGCACCGTCGTGCACTTCACCGATCTTGTAGTTGATCCCGGTGTAGAACAGGACCCGCTCGGTGGTGGTTGTCTTGCCCGCGTCGATGTGCGCCATGATCCCGATGTTGCGGACCCTGGCGAGGTCGGTCAGCACGTCACGTGCCACGAGAGTTCATCCCTAGCTGTCTCGAAAGTGAGCGGTTGGCTCAATACTGCGCTGTGCGGTGGTTCATCACCATCGATAATGCGCGAAGGCCTTGTTCGACTCGGCCATCTTGTGGGTGTCCTCGCGGCGCTTCACGCTCGCCCCGAGGCCGTTGCTGGCGTCTAGCAGTTCGTTCATCAGACGTTCAACCATGGTTTTCTCCCGCCGCTGCCGGGAAAATGTGATCAGCCAGCGAAGCGCGAGCGTGGTGGAGCGCACCGCACGCACCTCGACCGGGACCTGGTAGGTGGCGCCGCCGACGCGGCGGCTCTTCACCTCGATGGCAGGCTTAACGTTGTCCAGCGCGCGCTTGAGGGTGACCACCGGGTCGGTGCCGGTCTTGTCCCGGCAGCCCTCCAACGCCTGGTACACGATCTTCTCGGCCACCGAGCGCTTGCCCTCGACGAGGACCTTGTTGACCAGCTGGGTGACCAACGGCGATCCGTAGACCGGGTCGGAGATGAGCGGTCGCTTCGGGGGCGGGCCTTTGCGAGGCATCAGCTCTTCTCCTTCTTCGCTCCGTAGCGACTGCGGGCCTGCTTGCGGCCCTTGACACCCTGGGTGTCCAGCGATCCTCGGATAATCTTGTACCGGACGCCGGGAAGGTCCTTCACCCGTCCGCCGCGCACCAGGACGATGGAGTGCTCCTGAAGGTTGTGACCCTCACCCGGGATGTACGCCGTCACCTCAACCTGGCTGGTGAGCCGGACGCGGGCGACCTTGCGCAGCGCCGAGTTCGGCTTCTTCGGGGTCGTCGTGTAGACGCGGGTACACACACCGCGCCGCTGCGGGCTCCCCTTCAGTGCCGCAGTCTTGGTCTTCGCGACCTTGTCCTCGCGGCCCTTACGGACCAGCTGCTGGATGGTAGGCATGGACCAGCTTTCTTCATCTTCTGGCTTCTGGCGGTGGTGCTCTGTCATCTGGTGCTTGGTTCATCTGGTGCTTGGTTCATCTGGTGCTGCCCGGCCGCCGGTGGAGTGTTCGCGGCCGGTCACTCCGTATCCCGCGGTCGGGCGTGTCGCTGTCGAGCCCAGCCGGCCGGGAGGATCGGTCCCGACCGGAGCTGGGCGGCACCCGCGCCAGACCGGTGATGGCCAGTCTGGAAGTGAGAGCCGGAGTAACTGGACCCGCACCACCGGTGGTGCACCGCCAACAGGCACACGGAGCTCACCGACCGGCGTCGGGCACAGCAACCAGGATACCGAAGGCATTCGCCGAGGGTCAAAACGCCCCCTCCCTGTGCGATGCGGTCACGCCGCGGCAGCCGGACTCACCATGTAGACCCGCGTTATCTACTCTTCAGTAACCATGGCTCTCGCCAGCAAGAACGTGCTCATCACCGGTGCCGCCGGCGGCAGTGGGGCGGCGACCGCTGGCAGGCTCGCGGCGACTGGCCCTGGTCGGGCTGGAGCCGCTGGATGACTCGTACAAACGCCTGCCGTGGCCGCCGCATTCCGCGACATCATGACAGACTGCGCGACGGCTTTCGTGCGGGCTATCGAGCTCGGTTCACAGCGTTCTGGATGCAGAACGCTGTGAAATGGACTCGATCCACCGCGTTCTGCATCCAGAACGCGGTGGAGGTGCGCCCAGGATTGAGGAGATTGCGATGCCGGGACCGCTGGCCGGGCTACGGGTGATCGAGCTGGCCGGGATCGGGCCTGGTCCCCATGCGGCGATGCTGCTGGCCGATCTGGGAGCTGAGGTGGTTCGGGTAGAACGCCCCTCCGGGGGCCTACAGCTTGCCCCGCGCGAAAGCGACCAGATGCTCCGCGGCCGGCGCTCGGTGGCGCTTGACCTCAAGGACCCCACCGATCGGGAAACCGTGCTGCAGTTGGTGGAGCGGGCGGACGTACTGGTCGAGGGTCTGCGTGCCGGCGTCACCGAACGGTTAGGCGTCGGTCCAGCTGACTGCCGTGCCCGCAACCCGCGCCTGGTGTACGCGCGAATGACCGGATGGGGTCAGCACGGCCCGCTGGCCAACCGCGCCGGGCACGACATCAACTACCTCGCGGTGACCGGTGTGCTGCACGCGGTCGGAAACGCCGGGGGCAAGCCGGTGCCACCGCTGAACCTGGTCGGGGACTTCGGCGGTGGCTCGATGTTCCTGGTGGTCGGGGTGCTGGCCGCACTGTGGGAGCGGGAGCGGTCCGGGGCCGGTCAGGTCGTCGACGCCGCCATGCTGGACGGGGTCAGCGTGCTGGCCCAGATGTTCTGGTCGTTGCGGGCGTCCGGGTTATGGAGCGAGGACCGGGGCCGCAATCTGCTCGATTCGGGCGCGCCGTTCTACGACACATACGCTTGCTCCGACGGCCGTTACGTCGCCGTCGGAGCGCTGGAGCCCCAGTTCTACGCGACCCTGCTGGAAGGCCTCGGGCTCACCGGGCAGGCCCTGCCCGAGCAGCTGGACCTGGCTGGTTGGCCGGTGTTGCGCGAGCGATTCACCGAAGTGTTCGCCAGTCGCAGCCGCGACGAATGGGTAGCAGTATTCGAGGGAACCGACGCCTGCGTGGCACCAGTGCTGTCGTTCACCGAGGTGCCCTCCCACCCGCATATCGCAGCTCGCGGCACCATCATCGACCTCGACGGGGTGCCGCAAGCTGCTCCCGCGCCGCGATTCTCGCGCACCTGCCCGGATCGACCGACGCCGCCGCCCCATCCCGGTGCCGACACCGCAGCGGTACTCGCCGACTGGGGGGTTGGTGGCTCTTCAAGGACCACCAACCCCCCGGAGTGCTGCCCTTAGCGACGGCCAACCCCCGCTGGCAGAGCC
>JBOHGH010000029.1:0-43465 GCA_050699975.1 Pseudonocardiaceae bacterium
CGGGCCGGTGGTGCTGGCCCAGCAACTGGAGCACCTGCTGCGGATGTCGGCGCGTTCCTACCTGAGCCTGCGGGTGGTGCCTGCCGCGCTCGGCGGGCACGCCGGGATCGCCGGGCCGTTCATGCTGATGGAGTTCGCCGAGTTCAAGCCGGTGGCCTACCTGGACAGTCAGACCGCCTGCCTGTTCCTGGAGCGGCCCGAGGAAATTGCCGCCTATCGGGGCATCCTGGCGGCGCTGGCGAAAACTGCGCTGGGTGAGGGAGAATCACAGCAGCTGATTGCCGCTCTGGCAACCGGGCTCTCGGCGGATCGAGAGGATCATGATGACCGCGCCTGAGCCGGACCGCATCGTCTGGCACACCAGCAGCTACAGCACGGACAACGGTGCTTGCGTCCAGGTCGGCTGGCGCACCAGCAGCTACAGCACGACCAACGGTGACTGCGTCCAGGTCGCCCCCGCGCCGGACCGGGTCCTGCTGCGCGACTCCAAGGACCCCGACGGCCCCGCCGTGGCTGTCTCTACCCCAGCCTGGCGAGCCTTCCTCACCACCCTCACCCACTGACCCCACGCGCCTTCCCGAACTCGGAGCTGGCTCGCCAAGTCGTCTCCGCGCTCGTCCCACCAGCCCCTCCTGCCTCGGGGGGAGGGGCTGGATCCACTACGGATGTGCCGGAGACGGCAACTTTGGACCAGAAGTTGCCGCCGATGGCACGTCCGCACGGTGCAACAGTACTTCCTCGAACCTCACGGACAGTGATATCGGGCACGTGCCTGCCGCCCTGGGGTGCTACCTGCTCCGGCGCGGCGCGGGCTGACAGGGTGGGTGTGTGACGGCGACTGGCGATGAGGGCTGCACCGGCGAGGAGTTCACCGGCGAGGATTTCACTGATGCGGTGTTCGCCGACCAGGAGTGGGAGGGGCGCGGCTTCGTCGGCTGCCGGTTCATCGACGCCGACCTGCGTGGGCTGCGCACCCGCAGCTGCCGGTTCACCGGTTGCGACTTCACCCGCGCTGACCTCGGCGCCTCGCAGCACCGCGCGACGGCATTCCACACCTGCACCTTCCAGCGCACCGTGTTGGCCGACTCTGTGCTGGAGCGCTGCTCAATGCTGGGCAGCACGATCAGCGACTGCCGGCTGCGGCCGTGGACACTGCGCGAGGTCGATCTGAGCCTGACCGCGCTGGGTCACGCCGACCTCCGGGAAACCGGGCTCGCCGGGTTGCGGCTGACCGAGGCGAACCTGGTGCAGGCCGACCTGCGGGGCGCTGACCTCTCCGGGGCCGACCTGACCGGGGCCCGGATGCTGGGGGCTCGGCTGGAGGGCGCCGACCTGCGCGGAGCCCGGCTGGACGCTGATGCCCTGGTGCAGGCGCGGCTGTCCGGTGCCCGGATCGACGTGGACACCGCGATTCGCTTCGCCGTGGCGAACGGGTTGCGGGTAGATCTCGGTGCATGAGAGTGCTTGACGAGGTCGATCCCACCCCGACCCGGGGCGCGCGCGCTGTCGGAACCGCGGTGGCCGTCGGGCTCGGGCTGGCGGTGGCCCTGCAGGCTCGGATCAACGGCGAGCTCGGCCAGCGGATCGACGACGGTGTTGTCGCCGCCGTACTGTCCTTCCTGGGCGGCCTGTTGCTGCTGGGACTGGTGGCCGCGACGCGACCCCGGATGCGCCGCGGGCTGGGCCGGGTCGTTGCTGCGGTCCGGGACCGCAGGTTGCGCCCCTACCAGCTGCTCGGCGGGGTCTGTGGCGCGTTCCTGGTGGCCTGCCAGGGCCTGACCGTCGCGACCATCGGCGTGGCGGTGTTCACCGTCGCGGTCGTGGCCGGGCAGACCGCCAGCGGCCTGCTGGTGGACCGCGCCGGCATGGGACCCGGGGGGCCGCAGGCGGTCAGCGTGCGCCGGGTCGCCGGTGCGGTCCTCGCGCTGGCCGCCGTGGCCCTGACGATGTCCGACCGGCTCGACGCGTCGCACGCCCTGTGGCTGGCCCTGCTACCCGCGCTGGCCGGGGTGGGCACCGCTTGGCAGCAGGCGGTGAACGGACGGGTCGGGGAGGCCGCCCGGCACGACGGGCCGGCAACGTCGGGCATGCTGCCGGCCGCTCTGGTCAACTTCACCGTGGGCACCGTCGCGCTGGTACTGGTCGCGGCGGTGGAGGTCGCGGTGCGTGGGCTGCCCGAACCGCTGCCCGCGCAGCCGTGGCTATACCTCGGTGGCGCGCTGGGCGTGCTGTTCATCGGCGCCGCCGCGGCGATCGTCCCGATCACCGGGGTGCTCCTGCTGGGGCTGGGGACCGTCGCCGGGCAGCTCGTCGGAGCGGTACTGCTCGACCTGCTCCTGCCCGCCGGCGACAACCAGCTCACCGCCACCACCCTGATCGGCACCGCGCTGACCCTGGTGGCGGTCAGCGTGGTCGCGCTACCCGGTCGCCATCGGGCCGGGCGCCGTCGAGCCTGAGACCCAGAGCCTGAGCCCCGGTGCAAGGATGTCTCCCGTGAGCGCGACAGTGCTGGACGGCAAGAAGACCAGGGACGAGATCTTCGCGGATCTGCAGGTCCGGGTGGCGGCGTTGCGCCGCGCCGGAGTGACCCCCGGGCTGGGCACCGTCATTGTCGGCGACGATCCAGGTTCGCATGCCTACGTGCGGGGCAAGCACAGCGACTGCGCCAAGGTCGGCATCACCTCGATCCGCCGCGACCTGCCCGCGACCACCAGCCAGGACGAGCTGTTCGCGGTGATCGACGAGCTGAACGCCGACCCGGCCTGCACCGGTTACCTCGTGCAGCTGCCGCTGCCGCCCGGCCTGGACACCGGTGCTGTGCTGACCCGGGTCGACCCGGGCAAGGACGCGGACGGCCTGCATCCGATGAACCTGGGCCTGCTGGTGCTCGGTGGGTCGGGACCGCTGCCCTGCACCCCGCGCGGGATCGTGGAGTTGCTGCGCCGCTTCGACGTGCCGCTGGCTGGTGCGGCCGTCACCGTCGTGGGCCGTGGCATCACTGTCGGCCGCCCGCTGGGGTTGCTGCTGACCCGGCGCAGTGAGAACGCCACGGTCACGCTGTGCCACACCGGCACCCGGGACCTGGCCGCCGAGGTGTCCCGCGCCGACATCGTGGTGGTCGCGGCCGGGCGTCCGGGACTGATCACGGCCGACATGGTCAAGCCGGGCGCCGCGGTGGTCGACGTCGGTATCAGCCGGACCGATGCCGGGCTGATCGGTGACGTCGACCCGGCCGTGGCCGAGGTCGCCGGGTACCTGGCGCCGGTTCCTGGCGGGGTCGGGCCGATGACCAGAGCGATGCTGGTCGTCAACGTCGTTGAGGCCGCCGAGCGGGCCAGCTTGCCGTGACCAGGCGGACGAGCCTGCGGCCGCAGCTGACCTTCGGCTTGGTGCTGGCCGTGGTGTCGCTCGGACTGGTGCGCATCGCGCAGTATCACTGGCGGGAAGGCACGGTGATCATCGGCGGCGCATTGCTGCTGGCCGCGGGGTTGCGGGCGGTGCTCCCGCCGGAGCGGACCGGGTTGCTCGGGATCCGCCGCCGCGCGGTGGACGTGGTCACCTACGGCGTCTTCGGGCTGCTCATGCTGGCCGTGGCGCTGACCATCACCGGAGGACCGCTGGCCGACGGCTGAGCGGCGGCTGGGCTGGGCGCCTCTGGTGCGCTTGATAGCCTCCTGGAATGGCACGTTTCGGTCAGGTCGCGGTCATCGGGGCCGGCTTCTACGGTTCGACCACTGCGCAGCGACTGGCTGAGTACGACCTGTTCGACACCGTCGTCCTCACCGACATCATCGAGGGCAAGCCGGAGGGCTTGGCGCTGGATCTGAACCAGTCCCGACCGGTGGAGGGCTTCGAGACCAGGATCGTCGGCCAGACCACCGGCCGCGACGGGGCCGGATACCAGGCTATTGCCGGCAGCGACATCGTCGTGATCACCGCAGGGCTGCCCCGCAAGCCCGGGATGAGCCGGATGGACCTCATCGAGACCAACGCCCGGATCGTCCGGCAGGTCGCGGAGAACGTCGCATTGCACGCCCCCGACGCGGTCGTCATCGTGGTGTCCAACCCGCTGGACGAGATGACCGCGCTGGCGCAGCTCGTCACTGGGTTCCCCCGGCAGCGGGTGATGGGCCAGGCCGGGATGCTCGACACCGCACGGTTCACCAACTTCGTCGCCGAGGAACTCGCCGTCCCGGTGTCCTCAGTGCGCACCCTGACGCTGGGCTCGCACGGTGACACCATGGTCCCGGTGCCCAGCGCTTGCACGGTGAACGGCGCGCCGCTGTCCGGCCTGCTGCCCGCCGAGACGATCGACGAACTGGTCACCCGGACCCGGAACGGGGGTGCCGAGGTGGTCGCCCTGCTCAAAACCGGATCCGCGTACTACACCCCGTCGGCCGCGGCAGCCCGGATGGTGCGCGCGGTGCACCAGGACTCCGGTGCGGTGCTGCCGGTCTGCGCGTGGGTGGACGGCGAGTACGGGATCTCCGGTGTCTACCTGGGCGTCACCGCCGAGCTGGGCCGGTCAGGGATACGCCGGGTAGTGGAGATCCCGTTGACTGACGGCGAACTCGCTGATCTGCGAAAGGCGGCCGAGGCCGTCCGGGCCAAGCAGGCCGACGTGGCGCACCTGTGAATCGCGTGTCCACCGCGCAAACCACCAGCCGAGCTAGCATGATCAGGCCATGACGGCGCTGACCAAGACCCTGCTCATCGACGACGCCGAGGCGCGGCGGCACCGGATCGTCGAGACGTTGACCGACGCCTTCGCCGCGCTCATGGCGGCCGCTCCGGCAGCGTTTCGCACCAAGTTCCGCAAGATGGCCGCCGACCCGTTCTCCTTCTACCGCGGCAGCGACTGCCTGTTCTACGCCGACGTGGCCGCACTCGACGACCCGTGGGCCGATGAGCGCACCAGCCGGATCTGGATCCAGGGTGACCTGCACGCGGAGAACTTCGGCACCTACATGGACGGCAACGGGGTGCTGATCTTCGATGTGAACGACTTCGACGAGGCCTACCTCGGGCACTTCACCTGGGATCTACAGCGGATGGTGGCGAGTGTTGCGCTGCTCGGCTGGCGCAAGGCGCTGTCCGATTCGGACATCGACGCCCTGGTCGCGATCTACGTCCGGGCCTACATCGACCAGGTACGGCAGTTCCTCGACGTCGACGACGACCGTGATTTCTCGCTGCGCCTGAATACCACCGAGGGGGTGGTCCACCAGGTGCTGCAGCTGGCCCGGCTGCGCAGCCGCGTGGGGCTGCTGGAGTCGGTCACCGAGACCGAGGGATTCGACCGCCGGTTCCGGGACGGGCCTGGGGTGCGGCGGCTGGACGACGCCGAGCGCGAAGCCGTGTGCGCGGCGTTCGAGCGTTACCTGGACACCATCCCGGAGAGCAAGAAGTTCCGCGGCATCGCCTACACGATCAAGGACGTCGTCGGGCGCAGCGGCTTCGGCATCGGCAGTGCCGGGTTGCCCGCCTATAACGTGCTGATCGAGGGCTACAACCAGGCGCTGGACAACGACGTGGTGCTGTCGATGAAGCAGGGCAACGTCGCGGCCCCGTCCCGGGTGGTCACCGACGAGCGGATCGCGTCCTACTTCAAGCACCACGGCCACCGCACCGCCATCTCGCAGCGCGCCCTGCAGGCGCACGCCGACCCGCTGCTCGGCTACACCGAACTGGACGGGGTGGGTTACGTGGTCTCCGAGCTGTCCCCGTACGTCACCGACCTGGACTGGACCGAGCTGACCGAGCCGGACGAGATCGCGCCGGTGCTGGACTACCTCGGCCGGGCCACCGCGAAGGTGCACTGCGTTTCGGACTCCGACTCCGACCACACCCTGGTCTCGTTCCAGACCGAGGAGGCGATCGCGGCGATGATCGGTGACCGGGAGGCTGAGTTCGTCGACTGGTTGACCACATTCGCCCGGGAGTACGCGGCCGTGGTCCGTGACGATCACCGGCGGTTCGTCGAGGCGTTCCGCAACGACGAGATTCGTGGTGTGCGCTCCACCAGACGGGAATGAGCCGGCGATCAGCCCAGCACCTTGGCGACTGCGGTGACGGTCCGGTCCAGTCCGTAGGGAATGGACAGCGGTGACGGGAAGCCCATCGCCAACGCCACCGGGAGGCCCAACACAAGGTAATTGCCGCTCTGCACCGCGTCCAACCGCTGGAATATCGGGTTGGCCTCGATCAGAGCCCGGTCATCGTCGGTTACGTAGGTAACGAACACGACGTCCGCGTCCAGCACGCCGAGGTTCTCCAGGCTCACGTTGGCTCGTCCCGGATTACCGGATTGCGGCAGCGCAGCTACCTCGGGCGAGATCCTCAGGCCCAGCTGTTCGAGGAACGTCACTGCCGCATCTCCCTTGAGCACCGTCTCCAGTTGCCCGCCGCCCACCGCGCTGACACTGAAGGTCTTGCCCGCGAAAGCCGGGTGGTCTCGTGCCGCCTGCTTGATCTTGTCTTCGGTGTCGGCGATGATCTTCTGGGCCTGCTCATCACGTCCCAGCGCCTTGCCGATGTGGGTGGTCCTCTGTTGCCAGGTCTCGCTGTCCACACTGTCGACATAGGACAAAGTCGGAGCGATCTCGGCGAGGCGGGCGTAGTTATCGGTCAGCTCATAGCTGTCGGTGGCCAGGATCAGGTCTGGGCGCAGGCCTGCGATCTTCTCGAAGGGCAGCCCGTTGTCGATGTTCAGCAGTTCCGGCTTGCGGTCGGGCAGTTCCGCCTCCACCCACGGTGCGATGAGGCTGGGGAACAAGGCATTCTCGACCATGGCGATCGGCGTGACGCCGAGAGCCAACGCGGTGTCGGTGTCGCGTTGGAAGCCCACGGCGATCACTCGCTGCGGCTCCGCCGGGATGGTCGCGGTGCCTTCCTTGCCCGTGAGGGTGACCGGGAAGCCGGTGGAGCCGGCGGCAGGCGGGGTCTCAGTGGTCGAGCCGTTACCGCCACAGGCGGCCAAGCTCAGAGCGGCGGTGCCGGCCAGGAACGACCGCCGGCTCAGCGGCGAGCCGAGCCGGTCGCTGGCCGCCAGGTTAGCCAGATCATCCAGGGTGTAGTCGATACAAGTCGTCACAGTTGCACTCCACACGGCCAGCAGTCGAGGCGAGAGTAAGTGAGTTTAGGTTCACCTAACTACACTTTCGTGTCAAGCTTCGATATCAAGATGTAGTATCCGGACCAATGTGCTAGGCCAAATTGACGAGCTGACTCATCCTTTTAGGGTCATAGCTGCCTCCACTCCTACTTGCTGTAGCAAAGGCTGATCTATTAGCCGGTGTAGAGCGTGCGCACGACGTCCTCGATGGACGGTTCGACCACGAACAGGTCCCGTACGGCGACCCGGGCGACCACTGCGGCGATCAGCTCGGCGGCGCTGGTCTGCTCGGCCGAGAAGGCCAGCTGCTGGCGCATCCCGTTCGCCTCGACCGTGACGTCGAGCACGCCGGGCAGCCGGTCGAGTGCTGCGTGCGGCTGCTCCAAGTCCACCACCAGCCGCCGCGCGCCGCCGAACCGGCGGCGCAGCTCGTCCAGTGTGCCGTCCACCAGCACCCGCCCGTGGTCGATCACCACCAGCCGCCGGCAGAGCCGCTCGACGTCCGGCAGGTCGTGCGTGGTGAGCAGCAGGGTGACCCCGTCGACGGTGTTGGCGCGGGCCAGGAACACTCGCAGCCGCTCCTTGCTGATCAGGTCGAGTCCGACGGTTGGCTCGTCCAGCACCAGCAGTTCCGGTGAGTGCAGCAGCGCCGCGGTGACCTCGCCCCGCATCCGCTGGCCCAGCGAGAGCTGCCGCACCGGGGTGGTCAGGAACGGTGCCAGCTCCAGCAGCTCGATGCATTCGTCAAGACGTCGGGCATGGTCGGCAAGCGATACCCGGTGGATCGTCCGGAGCAGCGCGAAGCTCTCGGCCAGCGGCAGGTCCCACCACAGCTGGCTGCGTTGCCCGAACACCACGCCGATCCGCCTGGCCAGCTCACGCCGTTGCCGGACGGGATCCAACCCGCACACCCGGACCCGGCCCCCGGTGGGCACCAGGATCCCGGTCAGCATCTTGATCATTGTCGACTTGCCGGCGCCGTTGGGTCCGAGCAGCCCGACCGCCTCGCCTGGCGCGACGGCCAGCGTCACCCCGTCTACGGCTGCCAGCCGAACCCCGCGCTTGCGCCGGAACTCCCGGCGCAGCCCGTCCAGCTCGATCAGCGCCTTCATGACCCGGTGCCGACGTAGTGGCGCAGGCCGGCCCGCCAGACCAGGGCGGCAACGCCGGCCGCGAACACCGCCACCAGCGGGGCGCTGTACTGCAACACCCAGGGCAGCCCGAGCGGGTCCGGCTTGCCGAGGATCGCCAGCGCCGGGTAGTAGGCGACGAACGCGCCAGGGATCACGAACGCCATCAGTCGCAGTAACCACCCGGAGAAGATCGACACCGGGTAGGAGGTGAACATCCCGGAGCCGTAGGTCACCGTGTTGGGCAATTCAGAGCCTTCCACCAGCCAGAACGTGGTCGCGCTGGCCGCAACCCAGATCGCGCCGAGCAGCACCAGCCCGGTCAGCGGAGTGATCAGCAGCACCGCCACCCGCAGTGGCGTCCAGGAGATATCCGAGGTTGCCAGCACGTAGCCGAGCACGGCCAGCGCGGTGCCGACCTTGCCGAGCCGGCGCAGCGCGAACTCGGACACGCAGATCTGGGTCAGCGCGGGCAGGGGTCGCAGCAGCAGGGCGTCCAGCGTCCCGGTGCGGACCAGCTGACCGACCTTGTCCAGTTGGCCGACCAGCATGTCGGCCAGCCCGAAGGAGATCCCGGCCAGACCGAAGATCAACAGCGCCTCCTGCCGGGTGAACCCGTCCATCTCATCGACCCGGGAGAACAGCACCAGGATGACCACCATGTCCTGGAGCTGCACCAGCGCCTGCGCGGCGCACTGCAACGCGAACGAGGCCGGGTAGGCCAGCTGGCTGCGGACCGATGCGACCACCAGGCTGCGGTAGACCGCGAGGCGCTCACCCACCTTGGATCACCAGCGTCCGTACCGCCCTGGCCAGCACCAGCCGTCCCACCGCGAGCAGCGCGATCGCCCAGGCCAGCTGGTGGGCCAGCAGGAGCAGCGGCGCACCCGTGCCGATGGCGATGTCGATCGGCGCCTGCAGGATCGCCGGGAACGGCGTCGCCCAGATCACCGTCCTGGCCCAGCCGGGGAAGAACGCGATCGGGATCACCAGCCCGGCCAGCACGCTGCCGATCGCGGCGTGCAGGGCGAGCAGCCCACGCCAGTCCAGCAGCCAGAACGCCACCAGATTCAGCAGGAAACGGATCGCGAAGCTGACCAGGATGGCGAGCAGCACGCTGAGACCGAACGCCGCCCAGCGGATGACCGAGCCGGGCAGCGTCAGGTCGAAGAAGAACAACCCGACCAGCAGTGGAACGGTGAACCGGGTCAGCAGCGCGAAGCCGGCCCGGCCCAGATCCTCGGCCAGCAACGCCGCCTGCAGGTCCACCGGTCGGAGCAGGTCGATGGCGATGTCGCCGCTGCGCACCCGCTCCCCGAAGTCGCTGTTGCCCCAGATCGCCACTACCGCGATCAATCCCTGGCCGATCCAGACGAAGGTGACCGTGCGGGACGGGTTGTAGCCGGCGACCTGGGCGCTGCCGGCGAACACGGTGAGCAGCACCGCGCACCGCATGAAGCCGAAGACGATGTTGGTGGCCAGCCCCGCGACCACCGCCTGCCAGTATGTCGAGTACCTCCGGAAACCGGCGCAGATCAGCCGGAGGTAGCAGGCGAGCACGCCGGACCACGTTAGCCGAGATCTTGCTGGGTACCCTGGTCCCGTTGAGGGGTGAGTCGAGAGGAGTGCCCGGCCGGTGGGCAAGATCAAAGTAACAGGGACCGTCGTCGAGCTCGATGGCGACGAGATGACCCGGATCATCTGGCGGTTCATCAAGGACCGGCTGATCCACCCCTACCTCGACCTCACCCTCGCCTCCTACGACCTCGGCATCGAGCACCGGGACGCCACCGATGACCAGGTCACCGTCGATGCCGCACACGCGATCGCCAAGCACGGTGTGGGGGTCAAGTGCGCCACCATCACCCCCGACGAGGCGCGCGTCGAGGAGTTCGGCCTGAAGCAGATGTGGCGCTCGCCCAACGGCACGATCCGCAACATCCTCGGCGGCGTGATCTTCCGCGAACCGATCGTCTGCTCGAACGTTCCTCGCCTGGTGCCGCACTGGACCAAGCCGATCATCATCGGCCGTCACGCGCACGGTGACCAGTACAAGGCCAGCGACTTCACGGTGCCCGGGCCGGGCACCGTGACGATCACCTACACCCCGGATGACGGTCGTGAGCCGCTGCAGATCGAGGTCGCCAGGTTTCCGGAGGGGGGCGGTGTCGCACTCGGGATGTTCAACTACCGCAGGTCCATCGAGGACTTCGCCCGGGCCTCGCTGCGCTACGGCCTGGCCCGCGGTTACCCGGTGTACCTTTCGACCAAGAACACGATCCTCAAGGCCTACGACGGCATGTTCAAAGACGTGTTCGCCGAGATCTACGAGTCGGAGTTCAAGGCCGAGTTCGAGGAGCACGGCCTTACCTACGAGCACCGGTTGATCGACGACATGGTGGCCGCCGCGTTGAAATGGTCTGGCGGCTATGTCTGGGCCTGCAAGAACTACGACGGCGATGTGCAGTCCGACACCGTCGCACAGGGCTTCGGCTCGCTGGGCCTGATGACGAGCGTGCTGATGACCCCGGACGGCCGGATCGTCGAGGCGGAGGCCGCGCACGGTACCGTTACCCGGCATTTCCGGCAGCACCAGCAGGGCAAGCCCACCTCGACCAACCCGATCGCGTCGATCTTCGCGTGGACCGGCGGTCTCCGGCACCGCGGCATGCTGGACGGCACCCCGGAGGTCACCCGATTCGCCGAGATCCTGGAGCAGGTCTGCATCGACACCGTCGAGAGCGGCAAGATGACTAAGGACCTGGCCCTGCTGGTCGGCCCGGACACCCCGTTCCTGACCACCGAGGCCTTCCTCGACGAACTCGACGGGGGGTTGCGGCAGGCCATGCACTGACCTCGATCACTGGGCAGACGGCGGAGAGTGGACCGGTGGCTGGGAAGTCTTCGAAGAGGTGGAAGTGGATCGTGGGGGCGGCCGCGGTGCTGGCTGTGATCGTGCTGAGTACTGGGGAGAATCGTGGAACGGGCGAGTCGCGGCCGTGCACGATGAAGGTCACCGCGGACGCCCTCAACGTGCGGTCCGGTCCCGGCGACAGCTATCCCGTCGTGGAGACACTCGCCGCGGGAGAGGTGGTCTCTGCCGACCTGACGACCCGCAACGGCTACCGGCAACTCGGGCCCGACCGCTGGGCCGCGCAGCAATACCTCGAGCCGGAGCCGGGGAGCAAATGCAGCGCACCGGTCGGCTGATCGTCAGGCCCCGGCTGCAACAATCGCAGCATGTCGTCTCCTGCCACCGATCCTGTCACCGAAGTTGTCACGGAAGCTAGCCCCCGGGTGCTCTCCGGGATCCAGCCCACTGCGGACTCCTTCCACCTCGGCAACTACCTCGGCGCCGTCCGGCAGTGGGTGGCGCTGCAGTCCGATCACGAAGCGTTCTACTGCGTGGTCGATCTGCATGCGATCACCATCGAGCAGGATCCCGAGAGGCTGCGCCGCCGGACCCGGCTGGCTGCGGCGCAGATGCTCGCGCTGGGCGTCGACCCGGATCGCTCCACGGTGTTCGTCCAGAGCCAGGTGCCCGAGCACACCCAGCTGTCCTGGGTGCTGGAATGCCTCACCGGCTTCGGCGAGGCCGCCCGGATGACGCAGTTCAAGGACAAGTCAGCCAAGCACGGCGGCGACCGGGTCGGGGTCGGGTTGTTCACCTACCCGATCCTGCAGGCCGCCGACATCCTGCTCTACCAGGCCGACCGGGTGCCGGTGGGTGAGGACCAGCGCCAGCACATCGAGCTCACCCGGGACCTCGCCCAGCGTTTCAACTCCCGCTACGGCCCGACGTTCACCGTGCCGGCGGCGCACATCGTCAAGGGCGCGGAGAAGATCTACGACCTGGCCGAACCGACGGCGAAGATGAGCAAGTCGACGTCCTCGCCGGCTGGCGTGATCGACCTGCTCGATGACCCGAAGGTGTCCGCCCGCAAGATCCGCTCGGCGGTCACCGACACCGGACGGGAGATCCACTACGACCCAGTCGCCAAGGCCGGTGTCTCGAACCTGTTGGTGATCTACTCGGCGCTGTCCGGACGCACCGTCGACGATCTGGTCGCGGCTTACGCGGGCCAGGGGTACGGCGCGCTGAAATCTGATGTCGCCGAGGCGCTCGCCGACTTCGTCACCCCGCTGCGCCAGCAGGTGGCCGGCTACACCGATGACCCGGCCGAGCTGGACAAGCTGCTGGCCCGGGGCGCCGAGCGGGCCCGTGAGGTCGCCGCCCGGACCGTGCAGGTGGTGTACGACCGGGTGGGATTCCTGCCGCCAGCAGGCTGAATCCGCATATCCCGACTACCGTGGGAGGGTATGCGGGGGAGAGGTCCACAGCAGACGGACGCCAAGCCCGGTCTGATCGAGCGTTACCGCCGGCGCTACCCGTGGTTGGACCAGCTGGTACGCGCCGGGCAGTCCTACACCACCCGCCACGGCGACCACTACGCCGCCGCGATCACGTTCTTCAGCGTGCTCTCACTGGTGCCGCTGTTGATGATCGCCTTCGCGGCCGCCGGCTTCGTGCTGGCCGGAAACCAGGAACTGCTGCGCCAGTTGCAAGACCAGATCCAAGCAGCGGCGCCTCCCGGGTTGGGCGACACCCTCAACCAGGTCATCGACGGGGCGATCGCGTCCCGCAGCGGCGTCGGGATCGTGGGCTTGCTCGGCGCGCTGTACTCCGGGCTGGGCTGGATGGGCAACCTCCGCGACGCGCTGACGGCCCAGTGGCGATCAGCCCAGTGGGAGCAGTCGGGTGAGCCGGAGGGCTTCCTGCGCACCAAGGTGTTCGACCTGCTGGCGCTGCTCGGTCTGGGGCTGGCGCTGGTGGTGTCGTTCACGCTGACCGGTGTCGGTACTGCTTTCGCCAGTGTCGTGCTGGAGGCGGTCGGCCTGGGGGATGTCTACGGGGCCCGGCTGGTGCTGACCTTCCTCGCCATTGCGGCGTCGGTGGCCGGCATGTGGCTGGTGTTCCTCTGGGTGATCGCGCGGTTGCCGCGGGAGCCGGTCCCGCTGCGCAGTGCCACACAGGCGGCGCTGGTCGGCGCGCTGGGATTCGAGGTGCTCAAGCAGGCCTTTGCCATCTACCTCGACAGCGTCACTGCCAGCCCCACCGGACAGCTGTTCGGCCCGGTGATCGGCCTGATGGTGTTCGCCTACTTCGTCTCCCGGTTCCTGCTGTTCCTCACGGCGTGGGCGGCTGCGGGCCGAGACGACGCCCATGACGACGCGCCGGAGCACCGCCACCAGGTGCCGGAGCAGCGGGCGGCACCCCCCGGGGAGACCCAGGGTATTACCCCGATGCAGGCCCGCCCTGGCAAGGTGTGAACTGGGCAGCAGGTAGCCCGCCCCCATGCTGAGGAGACTGTCATGCAAACCGTGATCAAGGTGCTCGGGATCATCGTGTTGATCTGGATCGGGTTCATGGTGCTGGGCTGGGTGCTGGGTGTCGCGTTCAAGCTGCTGTTCTGGGCGCTGGTGATCGGTGCCGGGGTGTTCATCGGCTCGGCTGCCTACGCCGCGGTGAAGGGCAAGTCAGACCGTAAGGTGATCAAGTAGTAGCCGCCGGAGGAGGTGCATCGAGACGGTCACCGATCGGTCGCGGATCTCGGTGCGGTCACCGGGCAGCACCAGGTCTCGCGCCAGGGCTGTGCCGCCGCTGGTAGTGACACAGATGCACACGTAGCCGACCGGTTTGGCGTCGGTGCCGCCGCCCGGACCGGCCACCCCCGTGATCGCGGCGCCGACGTCGGCGCCGAAGCGATGCCGCGCCCCGTCGGCCATCGCCCGGGCCACCTCAGGTGACACCGCACCGTGCTGCTCGATCAGCTCCGCGGGCACGCCGAGCAGCTCGGTCTTGGCGGCGTTGGAGTAGGCCACCACGCCGCCCGCAACGTAGTCCGAGGACCCTGGCCGCTCGGTGAGCCGGGCCGCCATCAGCCCGCCGGTGCACGATTCCGCGAGCCCGATCAGCCGGCCCTGCAGCAGTCCGGCCAGTTGGTCGTCCAGCGAGGTCCCGTCGGTCGAGAACAGGTACTGACCATGCCGGCTGCGGATCGCCTCGACCAGCGCATCGCGGGTCGACTCGGCGCCGGGCCGATGCCGGATGTCTATCTCCAACTCAAAGCGCCGCAGGCAGGTGGTGATCTCCAGCGGGGCCAGGTCCAGCGTCGCGCCCACCTCGCGCAGCGTGGCCGCGATCTCTGATTCGGGCAGCCCGAACAGCCGCAGCCGGGAGAACTCGAAAGGCCGGGTGCGCGCCAGCACGGCTCTGACGGCGGGGGTGGCCAGCGCTGCGGGCCACATTGTCTGCAGCTCGCGGGGTGGTCCGGGCAGCACGATCACCGTCGGCCCCCCTTGCACTCCGACCACCAGCCCGGGTGCTGTCCCCACCGGGTCGAGCGGCTCGGCGCCGCGGGGCACCATTGCCTGCTTGCGGTTGGCTACCCGCAGCGCGTCCGGGCTGAAATGCGACAGATGGCGCAACCGGGCGAGGATGGCGGCGATCTGCTGCTCCATCGCCTCGTCGAGCTCCAGCTCCACGTCGGCGAACCCGGCGACCACCTCGGCGGTCAGGTCATCCGCGGTCGGCCCGAGCCCACCGCTGGTGACGATCAGGTCGACGCCCTGGCCACCGAGGAAACGCAAGGTCGCCGCCAGGTCCTCTGAGCGGTCCCCGACGCAGAGCAGGTGGGCCACCTCGACGCCCAGCTCGCCCAGCCGCTGCGCCAGCCAGGGGCCGTTGCGGTCGGTGAGCTGGCCGCTGAGCAGCTCCGTTCCGGTGACCACGATCCCGGCGCGGACGTCCGGGGCCTTGTTCGGGCCGTTTTTACTCACGAGACGGCACGCTAGCGCGGCGGGCATGCTTGGCCGGTGGGGAGGGCATGATGCGATTCAGGCAGAGCACTAACGGTGCCGCACCCGATCCGAGCGTGCCGACGCTGATCGGGGTTGACGACCTCACGACCCCCTGGTGGGCGAAGGTCGGCGTGGAGATGGCCGGCTCGAGCACCAGCCGGATGCTGCGGGCGGCGCCGGCTGCGCTGGGGGTGCTGGTGCGGCTGGCCTGGCAGACCTCGCCGCGGTTGACGTTGCTGGCCGCAGCTGTCGAGCTGCTCGCGGGGTGTGCCACCGCGTTCGGGTTGTTGGCCACCGCAAACGTGTTGACCCAGCTGCTGGAGCAGGGCCCGACCCCGGAGCGGGTGGTGGCGGCGTTACCGGCGCTGGTGTTGGTGATGGCGTCCTACGCGGCCCGGGGGCTGCTGGACGCAGCGGTCGGCGCTGTGCAGGCGGTGCTCGCCCCGCGGGTGGAGCTGCGCGCCCAGGACGAACTGCACGCAGCGGTGATCGGTGCGGAGCTGGTCGCCTTCGACGACGCGGATTTCGTGGAGCTGGTGCGCCGGACGGCCGGGCGGGGGATCATCAGCGTCGGCCAGGGGGTGGCCGACGCCGGGAACCTGCTCAGCTCGGCGATCTCGCTTGCTGCCGCGATCGTCACCGCCGGCCTGCTCAACCCCGTGCTGGCGCCGGTGGTGCTGCTGGCCGCGGTACCCAACGGCTGGGCCAGCATGCGGGCCGCGATGCTGGGCTACCAGTCGTTCGTGCGGATGGTGTCGCGGATGCGCCGGCTGGGGATCACCAGCGACATCATCACCAGCCGGCGCCAGGCGGCGGAGGTCCGCGCCTTCACCACCCAGGACACCTTGCTGAGCGAGCACCGTCGCATTGGATCCCAGGTCACCGCGGAGGCCGTCAAGGTGGAGCATCGCAAGACCGCGATCCGGCTGGTCGGGCGGGGCCTGGCCGGGATCGGCACAGCGCTGGCCTACGGCGTGCTCGGCGTGCTGCTCTACACCGGGGCAATGCCGCTGGCCCTGGCCGGGGCGGCGGCAGTCGCGATGCGCACCGCGAGCTCGGCGGTGTCCAACACGGTATTCGCCGCCAACCGGCTCTTCGAGCACAGCTTCTACCTCGACATGCTGGCCAGCTGCCTGGCCCAGGCCCGCGGTTACCACCGGACCGCCGCCGTGCAGCATCTTCCGCGGGATCCGCAGGTCATCGAGTTGCAGAACGTGTCCTTCAGCTACCCCGGCAAGGAGGAGCCGGCCCTGGACCGGGTCAGCTTGACGATCAAGCGCGGGCAGGTCGTCGCGTTGGTCGGGGAGAACGGTTCCGGCAAGTCCACCCTGGCCAAGGTGATCACCGGGCTCTACCTGCCCGATCAGGGACGGGTGAGCTGGGACGGAGTGGACATCGCCCAGGTCGACCAGCGTGAGCTGCACTCCCAGGTCGCGGCCGTGCTGCAGAATCCCGTCGAGTGGCCGATGACGGCCGCGAACAATATCCGCATCGGCCGGCTGGAACGCCCCGATCCCGACGGCAGCGTGCTCGCCGCCGCCGCGGCCGATTCCGGCGCCGACGCTGTTGTCGCCGAGCTCCCCGACGGCTGGGACAGCGTGCTGTCCCGCGAGTTCCAGAACGGGTGCGACCTGTCGGGCGGGCAGTGGCAGCGGATCAGCGTGGCCCGCGGTCTGTACCGCGACGCTCCCCTGCTCGTGGCCGACGAACCCACCGCCGCGATGGACGCGCGCGCCGAGCACGCCGTGTTCCGGTCCCTGCAGTCGCTGAGCCGTGCAGGGGCTGCGTCAGATAACGGCGACAGCCCGGGGGCTACCCGGACGACGGTGTTGATCACCCACCGGCTGGCCAATATCCGCCACGCCGACCAGATCATCGTGCTGGACCAAGGCCGCGTCACCGAGCAAGGTACCCACGAGGAGCTGATCGCCCGCGGCGGCGGATACGCCGAGCTGTTCACCCTGCAGGCCCGGGCCTATCTCGACGGCACCGACGAGCTCAGCCGGCTTGGACACCCCGGATGAGCTCGATGACGCGTGGGCCGGGGCGGTCGGACCAGGAGCGCCTAGCGGTGGCGCTGGCGGGCCACTAGCGCGCCGAGCACGGTGAGCACGGCGATCGCCAGGCCGGCCCACAGCGCCACCGGGACCAGCCTGTCGGCTCGGTGGGATCCGCCGGTCCAGCGCTGCGCCGCCGCCTGGGAACCAGCCGGCGGGGGCGTCGGGATCGCGCCGGTAATAGCCCCTGGAGTTGTCCCGGCTGTCTCCGGTGGCGGAGCTTCAGTAACCAGGTGCCCGACCGGGCGACCGGGGGCCAGCGCGAACCCGTAGTCCAGCAAGCGGGCTGCCTGCCGCCACATCGGTACCGGCCGCTGCTCGCCCTGCATCAGCACCACGATCAGGCGCCGCCCGCCGCGCTGTGCGGCATCGACCAGGGTGTGCCGGGCATCGTCGGTGAACCCGCTCTTGCCACCCAGCGCGCCGGGGTAGTTCCAGAGCAGCTTGTTGTCGTTGCTGAGCACGAACCCAGGCCGGCCACCGAAGCCGGGGAAGTCCACCTGCCGGGTGCCGAGTAGTTCGGCGAGCAGTGGGCGGTCGAGCACCTCTCGAAACGCCAGCGCCAGATCGTAGGCCGAGGTGCTCATACCCGGGCCGTCCAATCCGGACGGGGTGGCGGCTCGAGTATCCAGCGCGCCCAGCCGCCCCGCCAACCCGTTCATCTGCTCGACGGTCTGCGCTACCCCACCCAGCTGCTCGGACAGCGCGTGTGCGGTGTCATTACCGGAGACCAGCAGCAGGCCGGTGAGTAGTTGCCGGACGGTGTAGCGGCCCCCTGGTCCGAGGCCCGCCTTGCTGCCCTCCTGGTCGGTGTCGGTCTGCGTCGCGACGACGACCCGGTTGAGGGGAAGCTGGTCGACGGCCAGCAGGGCGGTCAACAGTTTGATCGTCGATGCCGGGCGGTTGCGTGCGTGTGGGCCCCTGGCGGCAAGCACCTCACCGGAGTCGGCGTCGGCCACCAGCCAGGACGTCGCGCTGATGCCCGCCGGCGGGGCCGGTGCGCCGACGGGCAGCACCAGCCCGCAAACGTCCATCAGCGGCCCACCCACCGGACGGTCTGGCACCGTCATCGGCCGGGGTGACGGGGTGCCCGGAGCCGGGACCTCGGAGAGGTCGACCGGCGGCGGCGGAGAGATCTGGTGCGGGCATCCCGCGGTAGCCGAGGTGATCACGGGAGGCTGGGCGGCACCGGGCATCGCGCTGAGCAGCGTCGTTGCGCCGACGGCGGCGATCAGGGCCACGATCGCCCGGAACCGGATCGTGCGCACTGGGCGAGGCTAGCTGGCCGGGCTGCGACGATCGAGAGGGGGACGACCGATGGGGGATGCTTGCGATGTGCAGGTCGACTGGGACGCGCTGCGGTCCGCCGCGGTGCAGGCCGCCGCGCTCGGGTACTGCCCCTACTCCGGGCTGCAGGTGGGTGCAGCCGCGCTGTGCGACGACGGCCGCATGGTGACCGGCTGCAATGTGGAGAACGCCTCCTACGGCGTGACTCTCTGCGCCGAATGCACGATGGCGGGGCAGCTGCTGCTGTCAGGCGGCGGCCGGTTCGTGGCGGTGGCCTGCCGCTCGGGCACGGGGGAGTTGCTGATGCCCTGCGGGCGCTGCCGTCAGGTACTCCAGGAACTCGGCGGGCCCGACTGCCTGGTGGACACCTCGCGTGGGGTGCGCCCGTTGCGCGAGGTGCTGCCTGATGCCTTTGGTCTCTGAGATGGTGGGCGGCGGGTCAGGACGTCGCCACTGTCTCGGAGTCCATGTCCTCCTTGGGCCTCGGATTCTTGGCGGCGCCGTTGCGGACCCGGCGCTGGGCCGGTCGCGGTGGTGGCGGCGGTGTGGGGTTCAGCGGACCCGGCGTCCCACCCATGATGATCTCAGCGAAGGTGGCCATCGCCTCGTCCAGCTGGGCGGTGTAGCGCACCTCGGACTCTTCGTTCGCCTGCCGGACCAGGCCGGCCATCGAGTCGGCGTCGGGACGATGGGTGAGCGCGCCGTCCAGCTCCCCGAGACGCTCGGTGACCGAGCTGATCCGGCCACCGACGCCCTCCTCCAGCGAGTCCATCCGACCTGACATCGTGTCCAGCCGCTGGGTGACCGACTCCAGCGCGCCGGACAACGACTCGCACGTCTCGACGACGCGACTACCCAGCCCGTCGGTGGCCTCACCCGTGAACTGCTGCACCCCGTCGAGGCGCTCGTGCATGCCCTTGTCAACCTCGTCCAGCCGACCCCGCAACCCCAACTCGGCGGTGCCGATCAGCTCCCGCACCGGCCCGTGCACGGAGGCGGGCAGCTCGTCGAGTCTCGCGTCCTGCCGATCGAGGTGGTGGTCCAGGTCGTCGATCCGCTTGTGCAGTCCAGCGACCCGGTCCTCCAGACCGTCCATCCGGCCGGAGACGCCTTCGAACCGGCCCGCCATCCCGTCCAGCCGCCCGCCGAGCTCGGCGAACGGCTTGGCCAGCCGGTCCACGATCGACTCCACGGCGCGGGACAGCGCGGTGACCGCGTTGTCCTGAGCCTCCAGCTTCACCAGCGTCTCGTCCAACCGCTCGGCCAGCACGCTGACCTCGGTGCGGTCCGGCATCTCCGAGAGACGCTTGCGAACCGAACCCAGCGACTCCAGGGGAGCCAGCCGGGCGTGGATCTCGTCCAGCGCGTCGAAAATCTGCTGCTGCTCGCTGTCGCGAATCTCGGCGGCACGCACAAGCATGCTGCGCATCCGATCAAAGGACTGCGTTGCGGGGCTGTTGCTGTAATTGCTCACAGGCGTGGGCTTTCGGTGAGGAGGACGGGCCGACATGGTCGGGCGCGCATCCTAGCCAGCTCGCCGGACGCTGCGACAATCGGGCGACGTTGCGCGCAGCTCAATGCACGTTCAGCCGGTCCTCGACGCCCGCGACCAGGGCCCGCCAGGCTGCCGCCTCGGCGTCGAAGGGAGCGCTGGGTGCCAGCCGTGTCGGGTCCGGCCGCAGCAGGAAGGAAATCAGCCAGCCCAGCGGCTCGGAACCGGCCAGCGCCTTGTCCGCGGCGTCGGATCCGGCCCACTGTTCGGCGTCAGTGATCAGTTCCACGGCCAGCTCGAGCTGGCCGGGATCGACGGTCTCGGGCCCCCCGGTGAGGTCGTCGGCCAGGCCGGCGAGCACGTAGCTGTTGCCGTCGTCGACCGCCACCTCGAGTTCGCCGGCGTGTGCCTGTTTGGTTACCTGCGGCCAGGTGGACACCTCGTCGAGGTCGTGGTCCTTGGGGTTGCCGGCGAGGTGGCGGGCCAGCGCGCGCGGCGAGCCGAAGACGTCGATCCGCCCGTTGCGGCCGAGGAAGACCGGCGCGTTGTCGAGGTAGCAGCGCAGCGTGTAGTGATCGCCCAGATCACTGATGATCCGGATCGGGTCGATGCCGACCTCCGACCAGAACGCCAGCGCGGGGCTTAGCACGGTATCGGCTTCGGTGGCCGCCTCTTCGGTGGCTGTTTCCTCGGTAGCTTCGGTGACAGCCTCGGCCTCGGTCAGCTCGGTCTGCGCCGTGGCCAGTGCCGCCGCATCGACGTCGGGAGTGCGGACCACCCCGTCGACTGCATCGAGCACGTCGTCCCAGCGCTGTGCGATCACGGTGCACAGCGCCTCCCAGTGCCGCTCGCCCTCCCGGCCGCCGAATGCCAGGGTGCCGCCATGGAGCAGGTCGAACCCTGGGGTGGAGCCGAGCACCTCGTGCACCACATCCAGGCCGCAGACGTCAGCCAGCGAGCGCACCATCGACACCACCTCGGCGAGGTCACCGATCACCCAGGTGTCGGGTGGTTGCGCGACCAACTCGGGCACTCCGACCAGGTCGTAACGCCGGGATTCCACGGGCCGCAGGTCGGCCGCGGGCAACCGCTTCACCAGCGCCCAAGCCGGGTGGTCGACGAGGTCGTGGTCGTTGGCGGTGCGCACGAAACCGACGAGTGCCGCGACGTCGGGGAACGCGAAGAGGTCCTCGTCGTCGCCGAGAAACGCCTCCCATTCCTCGTTGTCCTCACGCCAGCGGGGCGCCCACAGCGTCACCAGGTCCCCGGCGGTCAGGGCGAGTTCGATCGGCACGATGTCCGCAGCCATGCGCGGCAGCGTAATCGACGCGTCAGGACCGGATCACCCGCCAGCCGTCGAGGTTGGCCCGCATCGCGGTCTCGAACACCTCGGCGGGTGGCCCGGCCTGAGGCGGTATCGCGCCGCCGAGTTCCAGCGACACCAGGCCGTGCACGTTTGCCCAGAGCGCGGTGGCGATGAGGACGGGGTCGCCGTCGTGCAGCAGCCCCGCCGCGATTGCCCGTCGGACCGCCTCGACCACCGGGGTGAAGGTGGCCTCGGCATGCGCCATGTCTTGTGGCGTGGGCTCGAAACCGGGCATCAGCGACCCGAACATCACCGCGTAGAAGTGCGGGTCGGCCCGGGCGCTGGCTCGGTAGGCGCGACCCAGTGCCACGAGGTCGGCCAGCGGATCGTCCGAGGGCGCCACCGTGTCCTGATATTCCCCGAACCTGCTGAAGGCCTCGAGGAACAGCGCCCGCATCAGCCCCGGTTTGCCGCCGAACAGCGCGTACACCGCGCTGGTCGAGGTGCTGGCCGCGGCGGCGAGCCGGCGCAGGCTCAGCGCTTCCGGGCCCTCGGAGGTAAGTAGCGCTCCTGCGGTCTCAAGCAGGCGGATCCGCAGCGCATCGTCGTGCAGTTTCGGCCGAGGCACTTGACTACCATATCGCAACAGTGTTTTATAACAGTGTTTGACACATCGAGGAGGGAACCCTCATGAGCCGTAGGTCTGATGTAGCAAGGGTGTGCCGCAGGGGCGGATGCTGAATGCGCTCAGGCTCGGGTTAGTAGTTCCCGCAGCAGGGCGCCCACCCGCGCTGCGGTGTCGCGGGCGGTGGCGAGCATGTCGCGGTGGTCCAGCGGGGCGCCTGTTAGGCCGGCGGCTAGGTTGGTGACCAGCGAGATTCCGAGCACTTCGGCGCCCTCGGCGCGCGCCGCGACGGCTTCCAGCACGGTGGACATCCCGACCAGGTCGGCGCCCAGCACGCGCAACATCCGAATCTCGGCCGGCGTCTCGAAGTGCGGACCGGGCACCCCGGCGTAGATGCCCTCGCGCAGGCTCGGGTCGATATCCCGGGCCAGCGAGCGCAACCGGGGGGAGTAGGTGTCGGTGAGATCGACGAACCGCGGCCCGACCAGCGGGGAGGTCGCGGTGAGGTTGAGATGGTCGGAGATCAGTACCGGCTGGCCGACCTCGAGCCCGTCGGCGATACCGCCGACCGCGCTGGTGAGCACCACCACCCGGGCGCCTGCCGCACAGGCAGTGCGCACCCCGTGCACAACTCGGGCCACCCCATGACCCTCGTAGCCATGGACCCGACCGAGCAACACCAGCAGGCCTCGCCCATCCAGCGGCACCGATCGGACTGTCCCGAGGTGGTCGGCGACCTGCGGTGCAGCGAACCCGGGCAGCTCGGTGAACGGGATCTCGACGGTGGGAGCTCCCAGCACGTCGGCCGCGGGGCGCCAGCCGCTGCCCAGCACCACGGCGACGTCGTGCGCGGGCACCCCGCTGCGCTGGGCGAGCACGGCTGCGGCGGCCTGGGCGACCTGCGTCGGGTCAGTCACGAATCGGCAGCCTATGGTGATCAGATTCCGGTAGTGAAACCCGCCACCACCGGCTCGAACAGCTTCGTGCGGCCGGCTCCCTCCCGCTCGGTCGGGACGGTGACAGATACCACCCACAGATCCGACCTGGCAGGCACCAGCCGCAGGTAGGTGGTGCGGCGCAGCTCGCCACCCTCCTGGGTTCGGAAGGAGACGTCCAGCCCGCCGGCGGACAGTCTCTGCCGCTGGGTCTCGACCAGCTCGGGCACCCCCTGTGCCAGCCTGCGGAGGTAGGCGGTCAGGTATTGATCTCCGGCGGCGCTGGGCGCCACGCCGGTGACCCGCTCCACGGCGATGACCTCCGAGCCGTCCGGTGAGACGAAGCGCATCACGGTGCCCGAGTTGTTCCCGAGCACCCGCTGCTCGCGGAACTCCGGCCAGCCCTGCGGCACGCTGACGGTGAACCGAGCCGGCCGCGTGCCGTCCGGCTCGGTGACCTGGAGCACGCGAGGTATCAGCACGACGTCGTTGGTGCCCGCCCCCAACGCGGCGCTGGTTCCCAGGTACGGCAGGGCAGGTCTGCCGGCGGCGACCCGGACGATCCCGAAACCGGCGGTTGCGGCGCCGAGGAACAGCAGCACGGCCAGCATCCACAGCATTGCCCGGTGTCGTCCACCGCTGGGTCCGCCGCTGGCGCTGTGGGCTCGTCGCGCCGCCACCGGCGGGTCGGCAGCACCAGCGGCGGGTGTGACGGCAAAGGGCAGCGGGCCCGGGTCGGCAGCGAGTTGCCCGGTTCGCGCGCGCGGCGTGTCGGGTGCTTCGGCGACGTTTTTCTGAGCGGGGTTCGGGGGGCTGGTCGCGGCGTGAGCGGCGCGGGGCGCGAGGTCGGGGTCCGCGGGCCGGGGGTCAGCTGCCTCCCGGTGGTCGGCGGGCTCGGGGGGCGCGCCCAGCAGTTGGCGCACCTTCCACAGCGGCATCCGGCGCGCTGGATCCTTGATCATCAAACCGCTGATCACCTCAGCGAGCGGCCCGGAACACGAGGGCCTGGGTACCTCGTCCTGCACCACCGAGGCGACGGTCGCCATCGCAGTGCCCGCGTCGTAGGGGGGCCTGCCCTGGACTGCGGCGAACAGCGTTGCGCCGAGTCCCCACAGGTCCGCCGCCGGGCTGACCGGACTGCCGGAAGCGATCTCGGGAGCGATGTAGGCGGGGGAGCCCAGCATCAGACCGGTCGCCGTCAACGTCTGATCGGCCGGGTTGCGGGCGATCCCGAAGTCGGTGAGCTTGATCCGGCCGTCGTGGGCCATCAGCACGTTGCCGGGTTTGACATCCCGGTGAGTGATACCCGCCACGTGCGCGGCCTGCAGCGCCGCCGCCACCGCGGCCCCCACGGCCATCACCTGCCGCGCCGGCAGGGCACCCGCTGCCAGCAGCTCGGCCAGGCTGCGGGAGGCCACCAGCTCCATCACCACGAACGGCGCGGCATCCTCCTGGGCCACGTCGTAGAGCGTGACCACGTTGGGGTGTGAGAGCGCGGCGATGGTCCTGGCTTCCCGCAGTGTCCGTTCCCGCAACGCGTCGGCTTCGGCGTCCGGGATCCCCGGCGGCAGCAGCACCTCCTTGACCGCGACCGGCCGGCCGAGCACCTCGTCGTGCGCTGACCACACCGTCCCCATCGTGCCCCGGCCCAGCACCGCACCGAGGCGGTAGCGACCCGCCACCAGGCGGGGTGTGGGGTTGGTCACCGCCACATAATGCCTGCGTTGTGGTGCCCGCGTTGTGGTGCCCGCCAGCGTGTGTCATACAGACGTCATGGCCGACAAAACCGCCCCGAAGCTCAAGACGGCCCCGAAGCTCAAGACAGCCCCGAAGCTCAAGACAGCAGAGTCGGGCTTCGGGATCAAGCCGGTCTACCGGGCGGATGACGTCGCGGACGATCTGGCGGACCGGCTCGGCGAGCCCGGGGAGTTTCCGTTCACCCGCGGGGTATACCCCACGATGTACACCCAGCACCCGTGGACGATGCGCCAGTACGCCGGATTCGGCACTGCCACTGAGTCCAACGCCCGTTATCACCAGCTTCTGCGGGCTGGGCAGACTGGCCTGTCGGTGGCCTTCGACCTGCCCACGCAGATGGGTTACGACTCGGACGAGGCCATCGCGCACGGCGAGGTCGGCAAGGTCGGGGTGGCCATCGACTCGATCGAGGACATGCGGACCCTGTTGGACGGTATCCCGCTGGACGAGGTGTCCACCTCGATGACCATCAACGCCCCCGCGAGCCTGCTGCTGCTGCTTTATCAGCTGGTGGGCGAAGAGCAGGGCGTGGTGGGTTCGAAGCTGACCGGGACGGTCCAGAACGACGTGCTCAAGGAGTACATCGCCCGGGGCACCTATATCTACCCGCCGGCCCATTCGTTGCGCCTCACCTCGGACATCTTCGCTTACTGCCAGGCCGAGATCCCGCGCTGGAACACCATCTCGATCTCCGGCTACCACATGGCCGAGGCGGGCGCGAACCCCGCGCAGGAGATCGGCTTCACGCTCGCCAACGGGATGCAGTACGTGCAGGCCGCGCTGGATGCCGGGATGACCGTCGATGAGTTCGCGCCGCGGTTGTCGTTCTTCTTCGTCTCCCGCACCACGCTGCTGGAGGAGGTCGCGAAGTTCCGCGCCGCCCGGCGGATCTGGGCCCGGATGATGACGGAGCGCTTCAGCGCGCGGAATCCCAAGTCGCTGATGCTGCGATTCCACACCCAGACCGCCGGGGTGCAGCTCACCGCCCAGCAGCCCGAGGTCAACCTGATCAGGGTCACCGCACAGGCCATCGCCGCGATCTTCGGTGGTACCCAGTCGCTGCACACCAATGCCTACGACGAGGCGATCGCGCTGCCCACCGAGAAGGCTGCCCGGCTGGCCCTGCGGACCCAGCAGGTGCTGGCCTACGAGACCGACCTGACGTCCACGGTGGATCCGTTTGCCGGCTCCTATGCGGTCGAGGCGATGACCGACGAGGTCGAGGCCGCCGCAGTAGCCTTGATCGAGCAGGTGGACTCGCTGGGTGGTGCGGTGCATGCCATCGAGGCGGGCTTCCAGAAGTCGGAGATCGAGCAGACCGCGTACCGCACCGCCCAGGAGATCGACTCCGGCGATCGGGTGGTGGTCGGGCTCAACCGCTACCGTCAGCAGGTCGAGGACATCTACCAGCCGCTGCGGGTGGACCCGATGCTTGAGGACAGCGCCCGGGCCCGGCTCGCCGTGCTGCGCTCGTCGCGATCATCAGCTGAGGTCGACCGCGGTCTGGACGAGCTGCGCAAGGCCGCCAAGGACCTGCGTAGCAACGTGCTGTACCCGATGAAGAGGGCGCTGGCCGCCCGCGCCACCGTGGGTGAGGTGTGCCACGCCCTACGCGACGTATGGGGTACCTATGTACCGCCAGACGGGCTCTGATCACCCGTCGGGCAGAATCATTGGGTGAGCACATTGGCACCTACCCTCGCCGCCGCCGTCGAGCACGCGGATGGTCGGTGGGCGCTTTCTCGGCTGGCGGAGACCTGTGCGTCCGCGCTCACCATCGTTCCGGCGAACATGTCGGCGCTGTACCATCTGGGGGCGCCCTATGTCGAGTCCCTGCAACAGCGGGAGATCCGGGTACGGGCCTGCTTCGAGGCGGGGGTCTTCGACACCGGGTGCGCCCACGAGGTGACCCAGGGTTTCCCCGTCCCCGCCGCGGTCTACCGCGTGGCGGTCACTGGGCTCGGCCTCTCGTCACTGAGCCTCGAGGATGAGCGAGACCGCCAGGCCGCCAGCACCGGCATGGGCAACGTGGCCCAGACCCTGCCGGCGATCAATCCGACCATCGCGATCGACTGGGGAGACGCGGTGAACCACCAGCTCAAGTGCGCTACGGCGGACCGCGCGATGTGCGACGCCGCCGCCGGAGGTGCAGTGTGACCGCGCTGGAATCCCCACCGCGCCGCCCAGCCGGGGTGCCGTTGCCGGCCGCGCCGGACGTCCCGGCCGGCCGCGGTCCGTCCTGGTTGGACGGTTGGTTGTCGAGCCACGGTGCCGAACTGGTCGCCTGGCGCAGGCACATCCACGCCCACCCGGAACTCGCCTACCACGAGCTGGCCACCACGGCCCTGATCGCCGAGCAACTCGCGACCGCCGGCCTGGTGCCGAAGCTGCTGCCCGGGGGCACCGGCCTGATTTGTGACATCGGCACAGGCTCGCGGTGCGTGGCGCTGCGCGCCGACATCGACGCGCTGCCCCTGCTGGAGGCCACCGGACTGCCGTTCGCGTCCGCTGTGGACGGGGTGATGCACGCTTGCGGGCACGACGCGCACACCGCGATCCTGATCGGTGCAGCCCTTGCCCTGGCGTCCGCCCCGGAGCTGCCCGGCCGGATCCGGATGATCTTCCAGCCGGCCGAGGAGGTGATGCCCGGTGGTGCACTCGATGTGGTCGCCGCCGACGGTCTGTCCGGTGTGGACCGGATCTTCGCGCTGCACTGCGACCCCCGGTTGCCGGTCGGCCGGTTCGGCACCCGGGTCGGGTCGATCACTTCGGCAGCAGACATGCTCGAGCTACGGCTGTCCTCGCCCGGTGGCCACACGTCGCGGCCGCACCTCACCGCTGATCTGGTGAACGCGCTCGGCACCGTGATCACCGGCCTGCCGGCGCTGCTGTCGCGCCGGGTCGACCCCCGTTCGGGCACGGTGCTCGTCTGGGGTGCGGTGCAGGCCGGCCAGGCCGCCAACACGGTCCCGCAGCAGGGGCTGCTCCGTGGCACCCTCCGCACCGCGGACCCCGAGATCTGGGCCGGTCTGAAGCCGCTGGTCGGCGAGCTCGTCACCGCCCTACTTGCACCCACCGGCGTAGGGTTCGACCTGCGGCACGTCCGCGGTGTGCCGCCGGTGGTCAACGAGCTGGTCAGCACCAAGCTGCTGCGCGACGGTGTCGCTGCGGCGCTCGGTGCGGACGCCCCGAACGGAACCGAACAGTCCTCCGGTGGTGAGGATTTCGGCTGGTACCTCGAACATGTGCCCGGATCAATGGGTCGCCTTGGCGTCTGGTCGGGTGAGGGCCCGCAGCGGGAACTGCACCAGGCCACCTTCGACCTGGACGAGCGCGCGCTGCCCCTCGGCGTGCGGGTCATGGTGCACGCCGCACTGGCCGCCCTCGCCTAACCCCTCCCGGCGTGTCGTGCCCTAGTGCCCGGCGTGTCGTGCCCTAGTGCCCGGTGTGTCGTGCCCTAGTGCCCGGTGTGTCGCGCTCAGGTGCTCGGCCGTTCGTCCACACCGCAGCGGTTATCCACAAGCGGACGCTCTGACGATCGCGCTGGTTCTTCCGTCGAGCGAGGCTCGCGGCTGTGCTCACTCTCCCGGAACACCTTCGCGGCCCACGGACATACGCTCAGCTCCGCGCCGACCTAGGCCGCCGAACCCTCGACCGGATGCGGGCTGACGGCCGGATCCGGCAGATCTGGGGCGTGCTGGTGCCGCGGGAGCTTCTCCTCGATCCCGACACCCGGGCGGCCGCAGCTTTGCTCGTGGCCGGACCCACGGCGGCGTTGACCGGCCTGACCGCGGCCTGGCTGCAGGGCTGCCCGGCGGCGGCAACGCCGGACGTTCATGTGGCGGTGCCGTACTCGCGCTCGTTGCGAACCCAGCAGGGCCTGGTCATCCATCAGGGTCGCAGACTGCTGGAGGAGGTGATCGAGGTGCGAGGCCTGCGAGCAGTATTGCTCGAGGTCGCGATCACTGAGTTGCTCTGCACGGATGTGCCCAGGCGCGCTCTCGCCGTCGCCGACCAGGCAGCAGCGTTGTTCCCCAACAGGGAGCGATCGACGTTCCGCGGGCGAATCGCCGATCGACTGGCCACTCGCCCCGACCGTCGGGGTACCGCCCGCGCCGGGGGGTTGCTCCCCTTGGTGACGGGGCGGGCCGACTCACCGCCGGAGAGCTGGCTCAAGCTGCTGGTGGTGGAAGCGGGATTCCCGCAGCCGGTGGACCAGTTCGAGGTGATCGATGCGCTTGCCTGCGTCCGGTACGTCCTCGACCTATGCTGGCCCGAGTTGCGCATCGCCCTGGAGTACGACGGCTTCGAGGCTCACGAGTATCGGCAGGACCGGGATGCCGGGCGCGATCTTGACCTGCAGCGCCGCGGGTGGATCACTATCCGCGCCACCGCGGAGGATCTCCGCGAGCCGAGTGCGCTGCTCGCGAGACTCGATGACGCGTTTCACACCAGGGGGGCGGCTTACTTCAGGGCGACTCTTGCCGAACAGCGACCACGGCGACGCCGTGCTTGAGCGCAGGACACACCGTGCAGGAGGGCAGGACACACCGTGCAGGAGGGCACGACACACCGTGCAGGAGGGCAGGACACGCGAAGGTTAGGGGCCGATGCCAGTGCACGGACGAATGCGCAGTTCGGAGACGTAGTCCTCCGGAGCGCCGGCCGCTTCGGCGGCATCAGCGATGACCCCCAGGTAGCGTGCCGAGGGGAGGCCGCCCTCGTAGGCGTCCAGCACGTAGAGCCAGGCGAGCACCGAGCCGTCCAGGGTGTGCACCCGCAGCCGCAGCTTCTTGTGCAACCCGAAGTCGCCACCTTCCCAGCGGTCGAGCAGCTTCTCGTCCTCCGGGGTGACGTCGTAGACCACGACGAACACTTGGGAGAGGGGATCTTCGACAACCGTAGCCAGTGCCCCCTCCCAGCCGAGATCCTCGCCACCGAAGGTCAGCCGCCACCCGATCAGCCACCCGGTCACCGCCATCGGCGAGTGCGGCGCACGCTCCATCATCTGTGCGGGGTCCATGTTGGACCCGTAGGCGGCGTAGAGCGGCACGCGCGACAGCGTAGCTGCCAGGCGACCTGTCCCGGCGCTCCCGCCACCGCCATCGCTTACTCCCTGCTCACGGGTGTGCACTAAGCGTGCTGGCCCGAGGGCAACCTTGGGCGTGCTCGTGCGTCTTATCTAGTGACAGGCGTGCATGAGGAGGTCGGGATGCGGATCGTCGCCTGCGGGCTGATCGTGGGAGCGGTCGGGCTGGGTGCTGCCCCGATGGCCATGGCCGATGAACTGGACGGCAAGTCGAATGGCATCGGTTCGGAGAGCCAGGCGGCGCCGCAGGCCGAGGTGAGCATGCTGGCGGTGTCGCTCACCGTTGGCGGGGCAGTCGCCACCGCCGGGTCCGGTGTGGCGCTGGCGCTGGCCCGCCGCCGCGCGGTCAGTCCACCCAGTTGAGGGTCCGGGTCACCGCCTTGCGCCACTGCGAGTAGAGGTCCTTGCGTCGCTGCGGGTCCATTTCCGGATTCCACCGCCGGTCTGCTGCCCAGTTGGCCCGGATCTCCTCCTCGCCCGACCAGAACCCCACCGCGAGGCCTGCAGCGTAGGCGGCGCCCAGCGCGGTGGTCTCGCTGACCACCGGCCGGATCACCGGGACTGCCAGGATGTCGGCCTGGAACTGCATCAGCAGCTCGTTGACCACCATCCCGCCGTCCACCTTCAACGAGGTCAGTGACACCCCTGAGTCGGCGTTCATCGCATCGAGCACTTCGCGAGACTGGAACGCGGTGGCCTCCAACACCGCCCTGGCCAGGTGACCGCGGGTGACATAGCGAGTCAGGCCGACGATGGCGCCGCGGGCGTCGGGGCGCCAGTGCGGGGCGAACAACCCGGAGAAGGCGGGCACGAAGTAGACCCCGCCGTTGTCCTCGACGGTAGCCGCCGCGTCCTCGATCTCCGCCGCGGACGAGATCATGCCCAGGTTATCCCGCAGCCACTGCACCGCCGACCCGGTGACGGCGACCGAGCCCTCCAAGGCGTACACCGGATCCTGTGACCCGATCTGGTAGCAGATCGTGGTCAGCAGTCCGTTGCGGCTCATCACCTTCTCAGTGCCGGTATTGAGCAGCATGAAGTTGCCGGTGCCGTAGGTGTTCTTGGCGTCCCCGATGGACAGGCAGGCCTGCCCGAACATGGCCGCCTGCTGGTCACCGAGGATGCCGGCGATGGGCACCCCGGCCAGCGCGCCGCGCTCCCGGACCTTGCCGTACATCTCGGCGGAGGATCGGATCTCCGGCAGCATCGACACCGGGATGCCCATCTCCGCGGCGATGCTCTCGTCCCAGCACAGCGTGTCCAGGTCCATCAGCAGTGTCCGGGAGGCGTTGGTGGCATCGGTGAGGTGCAGTCCACCGGACGGGCCGCCGGTCATGTTCCACAGCAACCAGCTGTCCATGGTCCCGAAGCACAGCTCGCCGTTGTTCGCCCGCGGCCAGGCACCGTCCACCTGGTCCAGGATCCAGCGGATCTTGGGGCCGGAGAAGTATGTGGACAGCGGCAACCCGGTGCGGTCCGAGTACCGGCCGGCGCCGACGGATCCGCCCAGTTCGGCGCACAACTGGTCGGTGCGGGTGTCCTGCCACACGATCGCGTTGTGCACCGGTTCGCCGCTGCGCCGGTCCCACACCACGGTCGTCTCCCGCTGGTTGGTGATGCCAACTGCGGCAATGTCGCCGGGCGTCAGGTCCGCCTTGGCCAATGCGCCAGCCGCGACCTCTCGAGTGTTGGCCCACACCTCGAGCGCGTCGTGTTCCATCCAGCCGGCCCGGGGGAAGTGTTGCCGGTGCTCACGTTGGTCTGCCGAGACCACCCGGGCGCCGTGGTCGAAGATCATGCAGCGGGTGGAGGTGGTGCCCTGATCGATAGCTGCGACGTACTGGCTCATCGAAACTGCACGCTAGTGGGTTCCCCGGCCAATGAGCACAGGCTCATCCGCTGGGAGAGCGGGGTCGCGGTGTCTCGACATGCGGCCACGGCGGGCTGACCAGTGTGGGGCGGCGACGGTAGCGTTCATCGGGTTGGGGGAGGACTCGGGAGGTGCGGTGCAGGAAGCCGAGCGCGAGCACCAGCGACCCATATGTGGATCTACACCCGGACAACTTGGTCCGGCGCAGCGAGCGGCGGACTGGCAGCGGTTGGCCGACGAGCAGTTCGACGTCGTGGTCATCGGCGGCGGGGTGGTCGGTACCGGTGCGGCGCTGGATGCCGTGACCCGGGGTCTCAAGGTTGCCCTGGTGGAAGCCCGGGACCTGGCGTCGGGCACGTCCAGCCGGTCATCCAAGCTGTTCCACGGTGGCCTGCGCTACCTGGAGCAGCTTGAGTTCGGGCTGGTCCGGGAGGCCTTGCACGAGCGGGAGCTGATGCTCACCCGGCTGGCACCGCACCTGGTCAAGCCGGTGAGCTTCCTGTACCCGTTGACCCACCGGATCTGGGAGCGGCCCTACGTCGCCGTCGGCCTGGCGCTGTACCAGACGTTGGGTGGGGCACGGTCTGTTCCGGGTCAGCGCCACCTCACCCGGGCGGCGGTGCTGCGGATGGCACCGGCGCTGCGCCGGGACACTCTCATCGGCGGGGTGCACTACTACGACGCGATTGCCGACGATGCCCGGCACACCCTGACCGTGGCCCGCACGGCCGCCCAGTACGGCGCGGTGGTGCGCAGCTCCACCCAGGTCATCGGGTTCCTGCGGGAGGCAGACCGGATCTGCGGGGTCCGCGTGCGGGACTGCGAGACCGGCGAGGAGACCGGCGTTGACGCGCATGCGGTGCTCAACTGCACGGGTGTCTGGACCGATGAGATCCAGCGGATGTCCGGCGGGCGGGGCCGGTTTCGGGTACGTCCCTCCAAGGGGGTGCACATCGTGGTCCCGAGGGACCGCATCGTGTCCGAGAGCGGGTTGATTCTGCGCACCGCGACGTCAGTGCTGTTCGTCATCCCGTGGGGCAACCACTGGATCGTCGGCACCACCGACACCAGCTGGAACCTCGACCTGGCGCACCCCGCGGCTACTCGCGCGGATATCGACTACCTGCTGGACACGGTTAACACAGTGCTGACCACGCCGTTGAATTCCGACGACATCGAGGGCGTCTATGCCGGGCTGCGGCCGCTCCTGGCAGGGGAGAGCGAGGAGACCTCCCGGCTGTCCCGGGAACACGCGGTGGCCCGGGTGGCCCCTGGTCTGGTCGCCATCGCGGGTGGCAAGTACACCACCTACCGGGTGATGGCCGCCGACGCCGTGGACGCCGCAGCGCCCGATCTGCCCGGCCGGGTCGCTTCCTCGATCACCGACAAGGTGCCGTTGCTCGGTGCGGATGGGTATCACGCCCTGATCAACCAGGCCGACGCGCTAGCCGCCCGGCACGGGCTGCACCCTTACCGGTTGCGGCACCTGCTCGACCGCTACGGCTCGGCGGTGCACCACGTGCTGGCCTTGGCCGCCGACCGCCGCGACCTGCTCGCGCCGGTGCCAGAGGCCCCGGACTACCTCCAGGTCGAGGTGGTGCACGCCGCCAGCCACGAGGGCGCCTTGCACCTGGAAGACGTGCTGACCCGGCGGACCCGAATCTCGATCGAGTACCCGCACCGGGGTGAGGCCTGCGCCGCTGACGTCGCCGACTTGATGGGCGAGGTGCTGAGCTGGGATGCCGCCGCGCGGCGCCGGGAGGTGGAGATCTATCTTGCCCGGGTGGCCGCCGAGCGCGACTCGCAGCGCCAGCCCAACGACTCCGCCGCGGACGCCTGCCGCAGCGCGGCCCCGGAGGCCCGCCCGCGGTTGCTCGAGCCGGCCAGCTGACCCCGCTTTTGTAGTTCCAGCGGCTATCATGATCGATCGAAGTAGTCATGTGCGCGAAGGAGACTACTGATTCCCTTCAAAGCCTTATTTATGTCGCTCGTCATTACATGGAACAGTTCGGGCATTGCGACGCCCTTGTTAATCGTTGACTCTCTAAACTCCTCTGCTCGGCTGAGTGCTGCCGTAAGGTAGCCTATTATCTGACTCACGCATTCTTCTGCGGAACCGGCTGTGCGGCCACTGCGAAGCAATCCCAGCGTTCTCTCCGCCTTGAGGATGTCCGAAGTCATGACGCCAAGTATCGCCCACGAGTCATCTTCTATGTCCTTCTCCATTCTCAATTTGAGATGCTCGTACAGCTCTATTCTTCTGCGATTAGATTCGTGAAGATCTCGACGGATTGAAGCAAAAGCGGGAACAGTCTCATCATCTGTGGAGGGTCCGAGTTCATTTTGCGCGCCCTCCAATCGGTGTCGCAGGCGGGAAATATTGGCAGCGGCGTGATCGAGGTCGTCGAGGGCTACTGTGAGAGGGGGAGACTGGCGATAGAAGTCAAGTTTCGCCGCTTGTGAATCAAAGTACTCCAGGAGTCTGCCTCCCGCCGCGTCAATATTTCTTTCGAGCACCGATAGTTCCTCGAAGGCCCCTCGGTGGTGCAGTGCCCTCTTTATTTCCTCCGATACTGCAGCGGCGACATGCGGTGTCGCCTGATCCCGGATGAGCTCAAGCGCCTTTTGCTCGTGGGTTCGGCTGAAAGCTTTACCGAAAAGAGATCCGACTAGAGCGAACATTGAACCCACAACGAAGTCTTTTTGAGAATTGTAAATCTCTAGCAGGTTCGGTGAAGAAACCACTGCTAATATGATGAGCACCACCATCCCTAAGACCACCCAAGTCCACTGGATGGGGGAGAACTGCGCGGCAGGCCGCCGTTGCCCCAAGGGTGCATCTGCCGACGAAGAAGTCCTCGAGGGTTATTCAGGCGGCCGTGTAGAAGTGCAGGCCGATTACAGCTGAGATGGTTGTCGCGAATGTTGCAAGGGGGCGGCGGTAGTCGGTGTGCATGATTCTCCAGGTCTTGAAGTTGGCGATTGTCTGTTCGATGACGTAACGAATCTTGTTGATCTGCGTGTTGAACTCTTTTTCCCAGTCGAGGAGTTCTCGATGGACTGGTTTCCTGATAGGGGTGATCATGTCGTTGCCGATGTACCCCTTGTCGCCCATCCAGTTGCCGGGATCAAGTATCCGGAGGACCTCGGACTCACTCAGGCAGTACGAGTCGTGACGGTTTCCGTTGATCGGGTCGGAGATCCATGCGAGCCTGCCACTCAAAGTGCAGGCTACCTGTACGTTCATGCCAGTGGTTTTGTGTTTGCCTGAGTACAGCTCCGGGTGCGAGGCCCACGACCAGCACGGAAGCAGAGTCCCGTCCACGATGTACTGCAGCTTGTCGTTGAGTTCGTCAGCGGTCGGAACATACTTTCTGAGGATTTTCTCCAGCAGTGGAGTTATTCTTGCGACCGCCCGGCTGATCGTCGACTGGGACACGCCGTACGTCTCCGCCAATTCTACCTGAACTCGATTGCGGCGAATGTATGTCAACGCGATAACCATGGACGTATACAGGCCCAGGCTCGGCGGCCAATGGTTGACGCTCGGTTCCAACTCGGCAGATCGGACCATCGCGCACAGGTCAATGATTTCATCCTTGGTCAACCCTGTGGTATGGTACATTCTCGACGGTCCGTTTCTTTCGAATTGAGCACGGTAACCCAATTCTTCCGAGAAGCGGACCGTCGCCCAAGTAGGCGCGCCGTGGACGACTCATCTATCATTTATCAGTGCTCGTGAATAACCCTCCTCGTGAACGGTCTCATGCGCGGTAACCTAGCCTCCACTTTGACCTCATGCCCATTAACGATTGATGCGCAGTGTAGAGGGTCTGTTTCTCGACGTCACCCTCTTTGCTGACTTTGGTCTTTGATCTCGCAGATCACGGTGCCCTGGGTGACGGAGGTCCCGGCCTCGACCTTGAGGCCGGTGACGGTGCCGGCCTTGTGCGCGCTCACCGGGTTCTCCATCTTCATCGCCTCGACCACCACGAGGAGATCACCAGTGTGGACCGGATCCCCGTTGGACACCGCGACCGTGACCACGGTGCCCTGCATGGGCGCGATGACCGCGTCCCCGGACGCCGCGGCCGTCTTGCCACCTCCGCGCTTGCGAGGCGTGGCCTTGCCGCCACCACTGCCGCTGAGCGCGAAGTCGCCGGGCAGCGAGACCTCCAGCCGCCGGCCGCCGACCTCGACGACCACGGTCCGCCGCGGCGCCGCCAGCGGTGCTTCCGTCGGCGCGTCGTATGGCGTTAGCTTCGCCGAGAACTCGGTCTCGATCCATCGGGTGTGCACTGTGAAGTGCTCACCGTCGGTGGCGGCGAAGGCCGGGTCGTCGACGATCGCCCGGTGGAACGGGATGACGGTGGGCAGGCCCTCGATGGCGAACTCGGCCAGTGCCCGCCGGGACCGCGCCAGAGCCTGCTCGCGATCCACACCGACGATGATGAGCTTGGCCAGCATCGAGTCGAACCGATCGCCAATCACGCTGCCGGCGCGCACCCCGGCGTCCAGCCGCACGCCCGGTCCCGACGGCGGGTCGAACACTGTGACGGTGCCAGGCGCGGGCAGGAATCCCCGGGCCGGGTCTTCGCCGTTGATCCGGAACTCGATCGCGTGGCCACGGGGCTGCGGATCGGAGGTGATGGTCAGCTTCTCGCCGGCCGCGATCCGGAACTGCTCGCGAACCAGGTCGAGCCCGGTGGTCTCCTCCGACACCGGGTGCTCCACCTGCAACCGGGTGTTCACCTCGAGGAACGAAATCGTGCCATCCGGGCCCACCAGGAACTCGACGGTGCCCGCACCGGTGTAGCCCGCCTCGGCGCAGATCGCTCGGGCCGCCTCGTGGATGGTGCGGCGCTGCTCGTCGGACAGAAAAGGGGCCGGGGCCTCCTCGACGAGCTTCTGGTGCCGGCGCTGCAGTGAGCAGTCCCGGGTGCCGACGACGACGATGGTGCCGTGCTGGTCGGCCAGCACCTGCGCCTCGACGTGCCGCGGCTTGTCCAGGTAGCGCTCCACGAAGCACTCGCCGCGCCCGAAGGCCGAGACGGCCTCGCGCACCGCGGAGTCGAACCGTTCGGGGATCTCGTCGATGGTTCGCGCGACCTTCAGACCGCGCCCGCCACCGCCGAAGACGGCCTTGATGGCTACCGGCAGGCCGTGCTCGGCAGCGAAGGCCACCACCTCGTCGGCTCGGGACACGGGATCCTTGGTGCCGGGCACCAGCGGCGCTCCGGCCTTGGTGGCGAGCTGCCGGGCGGTGACTTTGTCTCCCAGATCTCGGATCGCCTGCGGTGACGGACCGATCCAGGTCAACCCGGCGTCGATCACCGCCTGGGCGAAGTCGGAGTTCTCGGCGAGAAACCCGTAGCCGGGGTGCACCGAATCCGCGCCGGCGTGGGCCGCGACGTCGAGCAGCTTGGCTTGGTCGAGGTAACTGTCCGCGGGTGTGGCACCGCCCAGCGCGAACGCCTCGTCGGCCAGCCGCACGAACGGCGCGTCCCGGTCGTCGTCGGCGTAGACGGCGACACTGGCCAGCCCGGCATCCCGGCAGGCCCGGATCACCCGCACGGCGATCTCACCACGGTTGGCGATGAGCACCTTGCGCAGAGCTGTCGTGGGGTGCTGCGCCACCAGGTCCTCCCGGGCTGGGGTCATTCGCTCACCATGGGGTTATTCGGCACAGTCTAGATCCGACCGAGTGTTGTCTATTTCTGTCTGGAACGGGTTACGTACCGTCAGCTCGCCGAACCGGCGACCGTGCTGCAGGTCCTCAGTGACCAGCTCGATGGCGCCGGCACGCAGCGCGGCCTCGACGACCAGCGCATCCCAGAAGTTGATCGAGTGCTGCTCGGACAGCCGGCTGGCGGAGATGATCAGTAGTGGATCGGTGTCGACCAGGCACCAGTCGCTGTAGTCGTGAACCACCTGGCGGGCTTGTGGCGGGGTCATCGGCGGCTGGAGCTTGCGGGTTGCGGCGTTGTAGAACTCCTGCAGCACCTGAGTGCTCAGGACTCCGACCCCTGACGTCCACAGCTGCGCGAGTAGGTTCTCGGCGGCCCGGTGCTTGACGTCGTCATGGGTATCGTGCGAGTAGACCAGGATGTTGGTGTCGACGAACGTGACCCCGGCCAGGGTGTTCACGTGTCAGCGCGTTCACGCGCCATACCGGCCAAGGCGTTCCTCATACAGCTCTTCCCGGGTCCATCGACGGCCTCCGCGGTTGATGGCTGCAGACATCATCTCCAGCGCGGATTCACGTGCTGTGGTGTATCGGTCCCGCGCCTCGATCAGCTTGGTGATCTGCTGAGCAACCAGACCGCTCACCGAGGTGCCGCGCTCGGCGGCGATCACCTTCGCTCGGCGGATGAGGTCTTCGTCGAGCTGGATCGTGAGGTTGCGCTTCATGCCCACAGTGTGGCACGTGGAACACGTGAGTTCAGCGTGATAGCCCACGCACGGTGCGCTTGATCCGGGCCAGCATCGCGGACGCGCCGCGCAGCCGCAGCGGGCTGACCGCCTCGGCCAGGCCGAGATGCAGGTAGAAGTCGTCCGGGGTGTCCAGCACGGTGGGCACCGCTTCGCCGTCCAGCCCGGTGTGCAGGATCGCCGCAAGCCCGCGCGTCGTGGGCGCCTCGGGCGGTGCGTCGAAGTAGAGGCGTACCCGCTGGTCGTCGCCCACCTCGACGGCCAGCAACAGCGGGGACTGGCATTCGGGCACCCGCTGCATCGAGTCGCGCGCCACGTGCGGCGGCAGCTCCGGCAGTTCGGAAGACAGCTCCAGCAGCAGCTGCAGCCGCTCGGTTGGGCTGAAGTCCTCGAACTCCTCCGCCAGCTCGGCTAGCCGTGGCGGCAGGGTGGTCGGCGTGCTCATCCCGGCGTCCTCTCCTGGCTCTCCTGGTAGGAGACGTACTTCCCTGACCGTGCCAGAGGATCAAGACCACAGCGAGACCACAGGCACCCCGACTTCGGCGAGCAACCGCCGGGTCAGCGGCAGGCTGATGCCGATGACGCTGGACGGGTCACCGTCGATCCCGTCGACGAACCAGCCGCCCCGACCGTCCAGGGTAAACCCGCCGGCCACCTGCAGCGGTTCCCCGGTGCCGACGTAGGCCTCGATCTCCGCTGCCGACAGGGTGCCGAAGCGGATCAGGGTGGTCTGGGCGCCGCTGGCGGTGGCGGTGACAGTGCCCTCGTCGAGGCGGACCACGGCGTGCCCGGTGAGCAGCTCACCGGTGCCACCGGCCATCGCTGCCCAGCGCCGCAGCGCGACGTCGGCGCAGCCCGGTTTACCGACCAGCTCGCCGCCGACGTGCAGCATCGAATCGCACCCGACGACCACCGCATCGCGGTGCTCGGCGACGAGGTCTGCGGCGACCGCGTCGGCCTTCGCTCGAGCCAATGCGGTGACCAGCTGCGCCGGTGCTGCGCTGGGCAGCGTGGCGGCCAGCGCGTCCTCGTCCACTCCGGACACCCGCACCACCGGATCAACCCCGGCGGCGCGGAGCACGGCGAGTCGGGCTTGCGATGCCGACGCGAGAACCAGGCGCACAGCGGCGCACTGTACGGAAGCAGTCAGGGTGGTAACGCCGAGCAGCGCCAGGCTCCGGGTCCGGGGTGCAGGGGTGTGCGCAGCCGGCGCGATGGGTCGGCCCAGGCCGAGCGTGGCGCCGGCGGTTCGGGAGCGTCCGCACTCGCCACCCCCGCGAGCACCGCGATCACAGCGGCGACCTCCTCGTCCGAGGCACCTCCGCTGTGGATAACCCGTGAGTGGCGTTGCGTGTCATAGCACTGTTTCCCACTCACAGGGGAATGTTCCCATGCTTCTTCGGAGGCAGGGTCTGGCGTTTGTCTTTGAGCATCCGCAGTGCGCGGGCCACGTAGGAACGGGTGTAGGAGGGCGGGATCACCGAGTCGACGTAGCCCCGGTCGGCGGCGACGTAGGGGTTGAGCAGGGCGTCCTCGTACTCCTGCTGCCGCCGGGCCCGCAGCACCTCCACCTCGTCGCCGTTGTCGGCAGCGGCTTTGGCGAGTTCCTTGCGGTGCAGGATGTTCGCTGCGCCCGAGGCGCCCATCACCGCGATCTGTGCCGACGGCCACGCCAGGTTGATGTCCGCGCCGAGGTGCTTGGAACCCATCACGTCGTAGGCGCCGCCGTAGGCCTTGCGGGTGATCACCGTGACCTTGGGCACGGTGGCCTCGGCGTAGGCATAGATCAGCTTGGCGCCGCGCCGGATGATGCCGTTCCACTCCTGGTCGGTGCCGGGAAGGAAACCGGGCACGTCGACGAAGGTGAGCACCGGCACGTTGAACGCGTCACAGGTCCGCACGAACCGGGCGGCCTTCTCGGCGGCGTCGATGTCCAAGCAGCCCGCCAACTGGGTGGGCTGGTTTGCCACGACGCCGACGCTGCGGCCCTGCACCCGGCCGAAGCCGACGACGATGTTGCGCGCGAACAGTTGGTGCACCTCCAGGAACTCCCCGTCGTCGACGACGCGGGTGATCACCTCGTGGATGTCGTAGGGCGCCTTGGCCGAGTCCGGGATCAGGGTGTCCAGCTCCCGGTCGGAGTCGGTGAGGGTGCCTGCCACCGGCCCGTGGGTGAGGTCTTCCGGTGGGTCGAACACCGGCGGCTCGGAGAGGTTGTTCGACGGCAGGAACGACAGCAGTTCCTTGACGTAGGCCAGCGCGTCTTCCTCGTCCGCGCCGAGGTAGTGCGCGTTGCCCGACTTGGTGTTGTGCGTCCGCCCGCCGCCGAGCTCCTCGAAGCCGACCTCCTCGCCGGTCACCGTCTTGATCACGTCTGGGCCGGTGATGAACATGTTGGACGTCTGATCGACCATCACCGTGAAGTCGGTCAGCGCCGGGGAGTAGACGTGCCCGCCCGCGCACGGACCCATGATCAGCGAGATCTGCGGGATCACCCCGGATGCGTGCGTGTTGCGCAGGAAGATCTCGCCGTAGAGACCCAGTGAGACCACGCCCTCCTGGATCCGGGCGCCGCCACCCTCGTTGATCCCGACGATCGGGCAGCCGGTCCGCATCGCCAGATCCATCACCTTGACGATCTTCTCCCCGTACACCTCACCGAGGCTGCCACCGAAGATGGTGGCGTCCTGGCTGAACACACACACCGGGCGTCCGTCGACAGTGCCGTAGCCGGTGACCACACCGTCGCCGTAGGGCCGGTTGCCCTCCTGGCCGAAGTCGGTGCAACGGTGCCGCGCCAGCTCGTCGAGCTCGATGAACGATCCAGGATCCAGCAGCAGGTCGATCCGTTCCCGGGCGGTCTTTCGTCCCCTGGCGTGCTGGCGTGCGACTGCGCGGGCGGAACCCGCGTGCACCGCGTCGTCGCTACGGCGCAGCAGATCGGCAAGTTTGCCCGCGGTGGTGTGGAGGTCCGGCCGGCTGCGCGGGACTGGGCCGATCGGCTCGGTGGCACTGCTCATGGTCGCCGACCCTAGTCACGACGTGCCAGGTAGCGTTCTCCGATCGTGTGGTCCGATCTTGAGCGACCCCCCCTGCATGAGGGCGCGCTCCGTCGCGCCCTGGTGACGCCGGCCGGACCCTATGCGGTGCTGAACGTGGTGGCGACCGTGCCCTCCACGAACATCGCGCTGGCCGACGCCGCCTGGCAAGGGGCGCCGGATCGCACCGTGCTGGTGGCCGAGCACCAGACCGCTGGCCGTGGACGGGCCGTGCGCAGCTGGGTAGCGCCGGCCCGGTCTGGGCTAACGCTGTCGGTGTTGCTGCGGCCCACCGAGGTGCCGCCGGCCCGCTGGGGCTGGATACCCCTGCTGGTGGGCGTAGCGCTGTGCCGGACCGTCAGCGCGCTGGGCGAGCTGCCCGCTGTGCTGAAATGGCCCAACGATCTGCTGCTGGGCACCGGCCGGCGCAAGGCGGCCGGGATTCTCGTCGAGGTGGTCCCCGGCTCGGCTGTGGTGGTGGGCATCGGGCTCAACGTGACATTGCGCCCCGACGAGTTGCCGGCGCCCGACGCGACCTCGTTGGCCATCGAGCAGGCGGCCTGTACTGATCGCGACCCGCTGCTCCGAGGCTTGTTGCGCGCCCTGGACAGCGAGGTGCGGGTGTGGTGCGAGCATCAGGGCGATCCGGTCGCCTCGGGCCTGCGCGAGACCTACCGGCAACGCTGCGTGACCCTGGGCGAGCAGGTCCGGGTGGAGCTGCCGGGGCAGCCCACACTGACCGGCACCGCGGTGGACCTGGACACCGAGGGTCGGCTGGTGGTGTTGTCGGGTGGGCAGCGGCACGCGCTGTCGGCCGGTGACGTGACTCATGTCCGGCCGGCCTAGTACCCGCACCCAGGGGTGCTAGGCGGCGGTACCGTGATCGGACCGGTGGCCGTGCCGCGGCCAGCGGCGGATGAGCAGCAGCGGCGGACGAGGAGGAGCCGTGCCCTACCCGGAGGACCTGCTCATGAGCGACGAGCGGGTGGTGCTCCACAAGCATCCGCATTGGAAGATGCTGGTGTTGCCGGTGGTCTTCTTGCTGGCCATCGTGGCGTTGTGCGGCTTTTTCGCCGCGGTGGTCGCCGGGCAGACCTGGGAGTTCTCCGGGTGGATCGCGCTGGGTGTGCTCGGCGGAATCGGCGTGGTGTGGCTGACCGTGGTGCCGCTGCTGCGCTGGCGCACCACACATTTCGTGCTCACCACGAGGCGGGTACTGGTCCGTGAGGGAATACTGACCCGCACCGGCATCGACATCCCCGTCAGCCGGATCAACAGCGTGCAGTTCCGGCATACCGTCATCGAGCGGATCGTGGGTTGCGGCACGCTGATCATCGAGTCGGCCTCCGATGAGCCACTGGAGTTCGACGACATTCCTCAGGTCGAGCGGGTGCACTCGCTGCTCTACTACGACATGAACCCCAGAGACATGAACCCCAGAGACATCAACCCCAGAGACATCAACCCCAGAGACATCAACCCCGGACCGATGCCGAGGTGAGCGCCAGGGAGGTCGGGCTGCCCGACCGCCACCCTGGCGACGAGCTGCCGCAGCGGGTCACGATCTGGGAGGTCGGGGCGCGCGACGGCCTGCAGAACGAGTCCGCGGTGGTGCCCGTCGAGGTTAAGGTCGAGTTCCTGGACCGGCTGGCCGAGGCCGGGCTGGGGATCCTGGAGGCGACAAGTTTCGCCCACCCGCGCTGGGTGCCGCAGCTGGCCGACGCCGCGGAGTTGCTCACGTTGCTCACGCGACGCGACGGGGTGCGCTATCCCGTGCTGGTACCCAACGAGCGGGGGCTGGATCGGGCCTTGGCAGTAGGTGTCACCGAGATCGCGGTCTTCGCCTCGGCCACCGAGAGCTTTGCCCGGCGAAATCTCAACCGAGGCCTCGACGAGCAGTTCACGATGTTCTCGCCGGTGGTCGGCCGAGCCAGGACCGACGGCCTGCCCGTGCGCGGGTACCTTTCGATGTGCTTCGGGGACCCGTGGGAGGGCGCCGTGGCAGTGGAGCAGGTCGTCAACGTCGGGCGCAGGCTGCTGGACCTGGGCTGCGACCAGCTCTCCCTGGGTGACACCATCGGAGTGGCCACCCCTGGCCACGTCAACGCGGTGCTGGACGGATTCACCCGCGCAGGCGTGGGGGCTGATGCGCTCGCGGTGCACTTCCACGACACCTACGGCCAGGCGCTGGCCAATACGCTGACCGCGCTGCATGCCGGGGTGACCTGTGTGGACGCCTCGGCCGGCGGGCTGGGTGGCTGCCCCTACGCCGGGTCGGCCACCGGCAACCTGGCCACCGAAGATCTGGTCTGGATGCTGGACGGGCTCGGTATCGAGCACGGGGTCGACCTCGACGCTCTGGTGCAGACCAGCGTGTGGATGGAGCGGGCCCTCGGCAGACCCTCGCCGTCCCGGGCGGTCGCCGCTGTTGGTGGCTCTTCAAGGACCACCAACCCCCCAGGACACTGCTC